>PWJC01000028.1 GCA_003560165.1 Bacteroidales bacterium | reverse complement strand
TTGCCGGCAAAGAGTTTCGAAAGCTACGACAATGTTATCCCGTCGTCAAACAGCGTCATGGCCAGGGTTTTATTCTGCCTGTCGATGGTTTTCGAAGAAAGCGCCTGGGCTGAACGAAGCCGCCTGATGCTCGCCGACATGAAAGAAACATTGCAGAAATACGGTTTCGGCCATACCGGCTGGGGAAAGCTATTGCTGCTCCAGGTAGGGGGGTTCCGCACCCTGGCCATCGCAGGCCCCGGGGCCCCTGCCCTGGCTGCCAGGCTGAACCGGCATTATCTTCCCGATGTGCTGATTGCCGGGGCCGAAGGGGAGCAGCATACCCGGGTCCCCCTGCTTGCCCGAAGGTTTGCCGGCGACAGGACCCTGCTCTATGTATGCGAACAGGACCATTGCAAACAGCCCGTGGAAACGTTGGAGGAAGTGCTGGAGCAACTCGGCAGCGGAAGCCATCCCTCAGCCTGAGTGTCTTTTTTCAAGCTCAGCGGCCACATCCTCCCACGACAACTCTCTCGACAGCAGCAGTACACTCAGGTGATAAACCAGGTCGGCCGCCTCCTCGATGAGCCTTTCGCGGCTGCCCTGCTCTGCCTCCAGGACCACTTCCACGGCCTCTTCACCAAGCTTTTTTGCTATTTTTTTCGGCCCTTCTGCCAGCAGCCGGGCGGTATAGCTCGACCCGGGGTCGGCGTTTTTCCGGTCGCGCAATAGGTTTTCGAGGGTGTGTAAAAAAAGCAGCGAAGGCCTGTCATCCTCTGCCTGTACGCCAAAGCAGGAGTTCTGCCCGGTATGGCAGGCAGGGCCCTGCGGACGCGCCCTGATCAACAGGCAGTCGCGATCGCAGTCGGCAAGAATCTCCCCCAGCAGCAGGTAATTGCCCGAGGTTTCCCCTTTTGTCCACAGTTTTTGTTTGCTGCGGCTGAAAAAAGTCACCTTGCCGGTCGACAACGTCCTGTTGAGGGCATCGCGGTTCATATAGGCCTGCATGAGCACACTGCCGCTTGCAGCGTCCTGGACAATGGCGGGGATCAGCCCCCCACCTTTGCTGAAATTAAGTGTTTCCGGGTCCATGTGTCAGAATTCGTTTAAAGTTGGTTACTTGTTCGCTGCCTGCCTCCGCCCGGGGTCTGCCGTTTATCATCTTACGCCGACCCCGTACTTTTTTAAATACGCCTTTACCTGCCCGATGCTCACCATGCCGTAATGGAAGATGCCGGCAGCCAGGGCGGCATCGGCCCCGGCCAGGGTGAACACATCGAAGAAGTGGGCAGGGCTGCCGGCTCCGCCCGAAGCCACCACAGGGATGCTGACTCCCCGGGCCACCTCCCCGGTGATGTCGAGCGAAAAGCCCCCACGGGTGCCATCGGCGGTAAATGAGGTAAGCAGTATCTCTCCGGCCCCCAGGTCACAGCATTGCCTTGCCCAGCCGATGGCCGGCAATCCTGTCGGGCGGGTGCCGGCATGGCTCACCACCTCCCACCGGCCCTGCTGCAATTTTGCGTCGATGGCCACCACCACGCATTGATTGCCAAAAGCGTTTGACAGCCGGGTGATCAGCCCCGGATCAAGCAGGGCGGCGGTGTTTACCGACACCTTGTCGGCCCCTGCTGAAAGCAGCAGTTCCACTTGCTGCTCGCTCGATATGCCACCCCCCACGGTAAATGGGATGGATATGGCTGCGGCCACCTCTTCCACTACCTGCACGAAGGTGGCCCGTGCTTCGAGGGTGGCGGTAATGTCGAGAAGGGTCAGTTCGTCGGCCCCGTGTTCCGAATACCTGGCAGCCAGTTCCACCGGATCGCCAGCGTCCCGGAGATTGTCAAAACTCACGCCTTTCACGGTACGTCCGTTTTTGATATCCAGGCAGGGAATGATGCGTTTGGTCAGCATGTTGTTTGTTTTGTCCTGTTTGTAATTATCTGGTTCGAAAAGTCGAAAGGTCGAAGACGGAAGACGGAAGACAGAAGGCGGAAGACAGAAAGTAGAAGGTAGAAGGTAGAAGGCAGAAAGTAGAAGGTAGAAAAAAAGTCAGTTTTTTCGTACCATCGTTCCTTTGTGCCATCGTTCCTCCGTCTTCCGTCCTCCGTCTTTGTTCCATCATTCCTCCCACGTGGGTGATCAGGGTTGTATAAAAGTACTGAGCTCAGCCGGGCTTATCTTTCCTTCGAGCAGGGCTTTCCCGGTAACGGCGGCATACAGACCGCACGCTTTCAGCATGAGTAGATGCTCCATGCTGGCCACTCCGCCTCCGCCAATGATCTTCAGCCCCGGGAACTCTTCCACAAGGGGAGAATAGAACCCGGGGTCGGGGCCTGCCATGGTGCCGTCGCGGCTGATGTCGGTGACGGCAAAAAAGGTCCATCCCATGCCGGCCAGCTCACCCATGAACCCTGAAACCGTTCTGGTTGTCTGTTGCTGCCAGCCGTTGATGGCCACCTTGCCATTCTTGCTGTCAACGGCGGCGATCAGCCTGTCGGCCCCGAAATCGGCCAGGCTTTGTCCGGGCAATTCTTCTTCCGAAAACAGATAGGTTCCCAGGTTCACCTGGTTGGCCCCGGCTTCAAAAGCCTGCCTGATATGGGTAGCATTCCGGATGCCCCCTCCGTAGTCGATCGACAGGGAGGTATTGGTTGCCAGTGTTTCCAAAACCTTCAGGTTGACCGGTCGGCCGCTGCGTGCCCCATCCAGGTCAACCAGGTGCAGGTGGGTGATGCCTGCCGATTCGAATTCCCTTGCGATCTGCAGGGGCGTATGCCTGTATGTGCTGCGCTGCTCAAAGGCTCCGCGCAGCAAACGGACGCAGCTTCCGTCCATAATGTCGATGGCAGGTATGACGATCATAATCCGATGAAGTTTTTCAGCAATTGCATGCCGGCCTCCCCGCTTTTTTCGGGGTGGAACTGCACCCCGAAGTGGTTCCCGGAAGTGGCCGCGGCCGCAAACTGCAAACCGTAATGGCAGTTGGCGGTAGTGTCGGCCGAAATGGGCATGTAATAGCTGTGTACAAAATAAAAATGGGTGTTTTCAGGGATTCCGGCAAACAGCGGGCCCTTCAGGTCAAAAACATTGTTCCATCCCATATGGGGCACTTTCAACGATGGCCCAAAGCGCCGTATGGGCTGGTCGAAAATGTGCAGGCCCGGGGTTTCGCCCTCTTCAGACTGCCCGGCCATCAGTTGCATGCCAAGGCAAATGCCGAGTACCGGACCGGTAAATTCACGGATGGCCTTGTGCATTCCGCTTGCCATCAGGGCCTCCATGGCCGGACGTGCGTGACCCACTCCGGGGA
The DNA here is from genome assembly GCA_003560165.1 of Bacteroidales bacterium. Classification (GTDB taxonomy): domain Bacteria; phylum Bacteroidota; class Bacteroidia; order Bacteroidales; family UBA7960; genus PUPG01. The sequence goes on along the minus strand of PWJC01000028.1, from coordinate 44,004 downwards.
ATATGAGTTTGCGGGCCCCTGCCAGTTCGGCCGGCCGGGAAGCCAGGGAAGCCGAACCGCCCAAACGCCCCAGGGCATTAATGACCGAGGCAATGTTCCCGGCCCTGTAGTCCACGATCCTGATGATTTCGTTCATGTGTTTGTAATTATTTACCTGGCCCAGGGATAATTGCTAAATGTCGAAACGTCGTTTATCCACTGTCCGCAGGCAGTGCGCCAGTTTAAACCCTGGGAAATCCCAAACAGGTTTAATAGTTTAATAGTTTAATAGTTTAATGGGTTTAAGATTCAACTCTTCAACTTTTCAACTTTTCAACTTTTCAACTCTTCAACTCTTCAACTCTTCAACTTTTTCGTTCCATCGTTCCATCGTTCCATCGTTCCTTCCACCTTCCACCTATAGCCGGCCCTTGGTGCTCGGCATGATGCCTGAGGTATTTTTGCTTTTTGCCATGCGCAGTGCACGGGCAAAGGCCTTGAAAATGGCCTCGATCTGATGGTGATCGTCATCTCCGCTGGCTTCCACATGCAGGTTGCAACTGGCGGCCTCGGCCAGCGAACGGAAAAAATGCCGGAAGAGGCTTGCCGGGATGCCCCCCACTTCGGTTGCGCTAAATGAAGCGTCCCAGCTGAGGTAGTTCCTTCCCCCGAGGTCGATCAATACCCTGGCCCGGCTATCGTCCATCGGGAGTTCAAAACCATAGCGTTCGATACCGGCTTTATCTCCCAGTGCCTGCTTCAGGGCCGATCCCAGGCATATGCCGATGTCTTCGATGCTGTGGTGAAGGTCTACCTCCAGGTCGCCCCGGGCATCCACCTCCAGGTCGATCAGGCCGTGCCTTGCGATCTGTTGCAGCATATGATCGAGAAACCCGATCCCGCTTTGTATGTTAGCTTCGCCCTTTCCATCAAGGTTTAGCCTGAGGGTGATGTCGGTTTCGCTGGTTTTGCGGCGGATGATGGATTCGCGTGGAGGTTCGGTTTTTTGCACCCGACCTTCCCCTGCCGTTTCGGGGGCCGCTTTGCGCCGTGCTTTCTGTGGGTTTTTCCCGAGGATTTCCCAGCTCCTGATCAGCCGTTCGTTCTCGGTGGCGCTGCCCACCGTTATGCGAAGGCATCCTTTGCACCCGGCCTCATTGTCACGATTCCTCACCACCACTCCCAGTTTGGCCAGGTGGCGGTATACAAGCCCGGCATCGCGGGTTTTCACCAGGAGGAAATTGGCATCGGAAGGATACACCTTTTCGACCAGGGGCATTTCCCTGAGTCGGCTGCCGAGTTCATCGCGCAGCCTGCGGAGCCGGATCAGGTTCAGCCGGTATTCGGCATGCCGGTTCAGGGCTTCGCCGGCCAGCTTCAGGGCTGGCGAACCTACGTTGTATGGGAAACCCGCCTTTTTCAGGACCCCGGTAATGGCTGCAGATGCAAACGCCACCCCCACACGGGCTCCTGCCAGTCCCCAGGCTTTGGAGAAGGTTTGCAATACGACCAGATTGGGGTGTGATCGGAGTACGGGCAGCAGGCTTTTTTCGGGACAGAAATCGATATAGGCCTCGTCAACGACCACCAGACCGTTGAACTCCCTGGCAATCCGGCGGATGGTTTCGACTTGCTGGGCATTCCCGCTGGGGTTGTTGGGGTGGCAAACGAAGATGAGCCTGGTTTGAGGACCGGTGGCTGCCAGGGCTGCCCGGACATCGATAGTGAAACCGGCATCGAGGGGCACCTCCTCCACCTTCAGGTTGTTGGCAGCGGCCCGTACCGCGTACATCCCGAAAGCGGGGGGGAAGATCATGATGCTGTCCTGCCCCTGCCGGGCAAAACAGCGCATCAGCAGGTCGATGATCTCGTCGCTGCCGTTGCCTAGAAAAACCCGGTCGCTTTCCAGTTCTTTTACGGCTGCGATCTGTTCTTTGAGAATGACGGCTTCTTTGCCCGGATAGCGGTTGATGCCGGACGGCATCCCCTGCATGGGTCCGGGCAGTTCATTGGCGTCGAGGAATACGGCAGGCGTATCGTTGCCGGGATAGTCATCCCTGGCCGAAACATAGGGCTTCAGCTCCCTGATGTGGGGCGGGAGCAATGAGTTCAGGTCAAATGACATCTTCCGGGGGTTTTTGTATCCTTTGCAATACGGCGCTTGCGTGGGCGTCGAGCTGTTCGGCACCGGCCATCTGCAATATGGCTGGTGCCAGTTTCAGTAGTCCTTCGCGGGTGATCTCCTGTATGGAAATGGCCTTCATGAAGGCAGAGGTGGTGATTCCGCTCCATGCCCTGGCAAATCCGCCTGTGGGAAGGGTGTGGTTGGTGCCGCTGGCATAGTCGCCCGCCGATTCAGGGGTGAAGTTGCCGAGAAAGACCGATCCGGCATTGCGGATTTGTCCGGCGGCTTTCCGGGCTTCCCTTACCGACAATATCAGGTGTTCGGGAGCATAGTAGTTGCTGATATCCAATGCCTGCTGCACATTATCTGCACAAATGGCCAGACTCTGTCTCATCGCCTGTCTGGCTACCTCCCTTCGCGGCAATTTTTCGATCTGCCTCCCTGCTTCATCCATGGTGGCCCGGATGATGTCCATCGAGGTTGCCACCAAAACCACCTGGCTGTCGGGGCCATGCTCGGCCTGCGATAACAAATCGGCGGCAATGTATGACGGGATGGCCGTGTCGTCGGCAATGACCATTAACTCCGATGGGCCGGCTGGCATATCGATGGCCAGTCCACGGCCTGCCAGCTGCATTTTTGCGGCAGTGACCCATGCGTTGCCCGGGCCAAACACCTTGTCGGTTTTGGGTATGCTTTCGGTACCCAGTGCCATGGCTGCAATGGCCTGTGCCCCTCCGATGGAGAACACCCTCATTTTGAACAGACTGAGGGTGTATAGCAATTCGGGGGGCGCCCCGGGTGGGGTGCAGGCAATGATCTCCCGGCAACCCGCCAGGCTTGCCGGGATGGCCGTCATCAATACGGTAGACAGCAGGGGGGCGGTGCCTCCGGGTATGTAGAGCCCCACCTTTTCGATGGGCTCGTAATGCAGGCTGCAGCGGATACCGGGCATGGTTTCGACCGACACCGGCATCGGCAGCTGGGCCTGGTGAAAGGTGCGGATGTTTTCGATGGCCTGGCTGATGGCCGATTTCAGGTGGCCGTCCACATCGCTTCCGGCCAGTACCAGCTGATACGGGGGTATTTCAAACTGTTGGGGTACGCGGCCGTCGATCTCCCGGCAGAGTTCGCGCAGGGCCTCGTCGCCCCCCTGTTCGACCCTTTCGATGATGCGGCTCACCTTTTGTTCCAGTCCTTCCTGCACTTCCTTTGGCCGCTGCAGGATTCGTTCATATTCGGCCGGGATGATCTTCGATACGATTTTCATAGCCTGTTTTATTCCGGTTCTTTTTAAAGGGTGCTTTCAAACCACCATTTTCTCTATCGGGATCACAAGTATGCCTTGGGCGCCTGCTTCTTTCAAATTGTCGATCACGTTCCAGAAATCATCTTCGCTGATCACCGAATGCAGAGAATACCAGCCTTTTTCGGCCAGCGGCATCAGGGTGGGGCTCTTCATCCCCGGCAATAACGAACTGATGCGCCCGAGCTTTTCTTTGGGTGCGTTCAGCAGGATGTATTTGTTGTTGCTGGCCTTTTGAACGGCCTTGATCCTGAAGAGCAGTTGCTGCAAAAGTTCTCCGGTGTCTGCCGGGAGGCCTTCCCGGGCGATCATCACCGCTTGGCTTTCCAGAACAACCTCCACTTCTTTCAGCCCGTTACCAATCAGGGTGCCCCCCGAGCTCACGATCTCAAAAATGGCGTCTGCCAGGCCCAGACCCGGGGTGACTTCGACAGATCCGCTGATGGGGTGTATCTCGGCCTTCAGGCCGTTATCGTTCAGGAATGACTGAAGAATGGCCGGATAGGAGGTGGCGATGCGCTTGTTGTTGAGGTATTCCCTGCCCGGATAATCGACCTGTTTAGGAACGGCCACCGAGAGCCGGCAGCGCGAAAACCCCAGTTCGCTGACGATGCTGACCTTGCGGTTTTTTTCAATGACCTCGTTGAGTCCCAGTATGCCTGCCATGGCCACCCCGTCCTCTACATATTGGGGGATGTCGTCGTCGCGCAAAAAGATCAGCTCGAGGGGGAACCCACTGGCGGTGGCTTTTAGACGGTTGCGGCCGTTCTGAATGCCAATGCCGCATTTTTTGAGCAGGCTCAGGGAGTCTTCGCTCAACCGGCCGCTTTTTTGAACGGCCAGGGTCAACAGTTTGTTTTTGTGTGTCATGCTTAGTTGGTGTTTTGATAATAAAAAAAAGGGGGCCTGCCGGTGTCGGCGGTCCCCCTGCGTAAGTGATGCTGTGTTTTTGTTACATAGCCAATCCTTTATCGCCCGGCCGCCTGAAGCGCAGGATGATGATGGAGGGTATGGCTGTTGGTTGTCATGCTTGTGCAATTTGTTTTGGCTCAATAAAAAAGCCCCGGGGTTTCCCGGGGCCTGATGGTATGTTCTCTGTGAAAAAACCCACGATGGTTCCGGTCAACTCCCTTTTGGGGAATGGATTGTGCGATGGAGGTGATGATGGGTTTTTCCGGTCATTGTCTTTGTGTTCGGAGCCAGCTAAGGTAATTCTTTTTTATTAACTACAACCAACAAGGGGAATTTGTTCAATCAAAGGAAGTATTTTTTATCCTTCCCCCCTGGCGGCCATCAATTTCAGATCGGCCAGGGCCATGGCGGTAATGGCCTCTATCACCACGGGTACCCTCAGGGCGATGCAGGCATCATGCCGCCCCTTTACCGAAAGGGGCTCCATTATCCCGCTTTCCAGGTTCAGGCTTTGTTGTTCTTTGGAAATGCTCGAAGTGGGCTTTACGGCAACCCGGAAGACCAGTTCGTTGCCGTTGGTGAGCCCTCCGCTGATCCCGCCTGCATTGTTCGAAGCGGTCTTCCCTTCTCTGTTGATGATGGGGTCGTTGTGCCGGCTGCCCTTCATGGCAGCGGCTGCAAAGCCCGAACCAAACTCGATGCCTTTGATGGCAGGAACGGCAAAAGCCAGGTGGCTGATCACCGCCTCTGCCGGATCAAAAAAGGGTTCTCCCCAGCCGGCGGGGACGTTGTCTGCCCGGCATTCGACCAGTCCGCCCAGGCTGTCGCCCTCCTTCATGGCCCGGTCAATGGCAGAGGCGATGTCGGAATGTCCGCCTGCCGAAAGCAGGCGGGCCGAGATCCGGATGCCGGGAAGTAATTTTTTTGCCACCACCCCTGCTGCCACCAGGGCCAGGGTCAGCCGGCCCGAAAAATGCCCGCCGCCCCGGGGGTCGTTGAAGCCCCTGAAACGTTTTGAAGCGACAAAATCGGCATGTCCGGGCCTTGGCGTCCGGGCCAGTGCAGCATAATCTCCTGAACGCATGTTTCGGTTGGTGAACAACAGGGTCAGTGGGGCTCCCGTGGTATGCCCTTCAAAGCATCCGGAAACAATTTCGGGATGGTCGGTCTCTACCCGGGGGGTTGTTCCCCTGGCACCGGCCCTTCTGCGGTCCAGGTCGGCCAGGAAGTCCTCCTCCTTCAGGGCTATGCCCGGGGGGCAGCCATCAAGGCACAGTCCAACCAGGGGGCCATGTGATTCGCCAAAAATATGCATTCTGAATATTCGCCCAAAACTGTTCATCTTCTTGCTGTTTGCAGACAGGCAGCAGGGGCCGCCCGTTCAGGCCTCTTCACCTCTTCCGGCCGCTGTACTCACCTTTTCCAGGTCTTCAAAAAAACCGGGGTAGGACTTATTAACGACCCCGGCATCCATAATGTTTACCGGGTTTCCGGCATTGAGAGCCGCGATGGCGGCAGCCATGGCGATGCGGTGATCGCCGTGTGAGCTTACCGTGGCCCCCCCGGCGCGCCGGCCCTCTATGATCATGGTGTTTTGACGCAACTGAACTACTATGCCCATCTTGCCGAACACCTCCATCAGGGTGGCCGCACGGTCGCTTTCCTTGATGCTCAGCCTGTCGATGCCCCTGATGTTGCTTCTCCCCCGGCAGCTGGCCGCCAGGCATACCAGGGGGGGGAAGAGATCGGGACAATCGGTGGCATCGAACGAGAAAGGGGTCAGCTTTCTCTTCCATACTTCGAGTCCCGCCTGCCCGAAGAGGATGCCTGCTCCTGCCATCTCCAGGGCCTTCAGCACCTTCCTGTCGGCCTGGAACGACCGGGGGTCCAATCCGGTCACCCGGATCCTTCCGGCAGTGGCGCCCGCCACCAGCAGGAATGCGGCAGCACTCCAGTCTCCTTCCACCACGTAATGCGTGGCTTTGTACGACTGCCCTCCCCTGATATGGAATTCCCTGTATCCCGAATGGGTGGCTTCCGCACCAAATGCCTTCATGAGCTCAAGGGTGAGGTCGATATACGGTTTGCTTTTCAGGTTTTCAACACAAATATTCAGGCTGTTCCCACTCAGGGGGGCTGCGATCAGAATGCCGGTAAGCACCTGTGATCCTGATGAAGCGTCGATGCTGGCTTCTTCGGCCCGGATAGGCCCCTTTACCTTTACGGGCAGGTAGCCATTCTGAGTTCGGCATACGACCCCAAGGGTCCGGAGAGAATTTTCCAGGGCAACCATTGGCCTGCCCGGCAGGCTGCCTTCGCCGGTAAGCACCACCTCTTCGCCCAGGCTTGACGCGATGCCCGAAAACATCCGCAGGCCGAGCCCGGATTCTCCGCAGTTAAGAGGCTTTTTTGGGGTGTCGATGCCTCCTTGTATGTGCAGATCGTCTTTGTGCCATTGCAGGCCGGCCCCCAGATCGAGGCAGACCCCAATGGCAGAAAGTACGTCGTCGCATTGCCCGGGGTGCCTGATCACCGATAGCCCGGGGGCAAGGGAGGCAATGGCAATAGCTCGTTGGGCAGCGCTTTTGGAGGGAGGTGCCTGAAGGCTGCCATCAACCGCCGAAGGCAAGCACTTTCTCTTCATGGATGATGCGTTTTATCCGGGCCTTGTTCATGCCTGGGGCAGATATCACCAGGTCGGGCCGCAGTCGGTGAACATCGGCGGGTTTTTCCCTGTCGGCCACTAAAATGCGGAGGTTTTCCCTGTTCGGGATTTTGTCCAGTTCCAATGCCATGGTGCGCGGTTGGGGGTTCTTGTCCATATAGAATCTGGCAGCCTCAATGCCCTGATGGATCAGCCAGCGTTCTCCGCTGATGGCCGGGATCCCCCGGGTCAGGGCATGGGCTTTCATTGCTGAGGGTTTGTAGATGGCATCAAGCAGCAAACCGTATTCCCAACGGTCGGCAAACGGAGGTTTGGCCTCGGGCAGGAGGGCCGAAACCACGACATCGAATGCAGCCCGGGGGGCAGGATCGTCCCAGCCAATGACATCTGCACCGTATTGCAGGCCAATGCGTTCGGCTTTCGCCCGGGTGCGGTTGCAGACGCTGACTCCGGCCCCGGCCCGGACCAGGCCGTATACGGCAGCCCTGGCGGCACCGCCGGCGCCCAGCACCAATATCCTTGCCCCATTTAGGTCCACGCCCGCTTCTTCCAGGGCAGCATTCACCCCATGGTGATCGGTATTATGCCCGGCAATAGACCCCCCTTCATACCGTATGCAGTTCACGGCCCCGATATGCCTGGCCGTATCGGATGCTTCGTCGATAAGGGGAAAGATGCTTTCTTTGAAAGGGGAGGTGACCGAGGCCCCGCGAATGTTCCATAACCTGAACATTCGAATGAGGTCCGGCGCTGAGCCGGGCCGGATTCTCGTATAGAAATCCCCGGCTTCGAGCAGGTGATGAAAAAGTTGCGGGCTCTTGCTATGAAGCACAGGACTGCCAAATACTGTATACAGTTTATTCATGCCGAATTTCTCCCAGGCGTTAATGGGTTTGGCCGGGGGTGTCACTCCCCTTCAGTGTCTGCACAAAGGCCTCCAGCTCCGACAGGGATATGGGCTCCACGCTCACCTGTCCGATGCCGGCAATCAGCACAAAATGGATCCGGGCATTTTCCCTTTTTTTGTCTTTTACCATGGCCCGGAAGATGGTCATGGGGTTGGTGGTTGTGCTGGTTGGCAGGCCGATCGATTCGAGCAATGAAACGATCTGTTTGCGCTGATCCTCTTTCAGGCATCCGATGTATTCCGACAAATGGGCTGCGAAGGCGATGCCAATGGATACCGCCTTGCCATGGGGTATTGCGTCGGTTTTTTCGACAGCATGCCCCCAGCTGTGCCCCAGGTTCAGTTTACGTCGCTCACCGGCTTCTCTTTCGTCGCGCGAAACAATGCCCGACTTGATGTGCACCGACCGGGACACCAGGTAGTTGATCATGCTTTCCTCGAGCCGGAAGATGGAGCCGGGGTTTTCGGCAATGCGCCCGAACATGTTTTTGTCGGCAATCAGGGCGTGCTTGACCACTTCGGCCAGCCCGCTTTTTATCTCCTCCTGGGGGAGGCTGCGGAGCATGCCGGTGTCGCAGAGCACAAAGGCAGGCTGATTGAATGTGCCGATGATGTTTTTATACCCATCCAGGTTGATCCCGTTCTTGCCTCCGATGCTTGCATCTGCCTGGGCCAGTAATGTAGTGGCCACGAAACCGTATTTTACTCCCCGCATAAACACCGACGCCACAAATCCGGCCAGATCGCACACCATGCCACCGCCGATGCCCAGAATGAAGGCATTGCGTCCGGCCCCTTTCTCCATCAGCCAGTAAAAGATGTTCCGGGCCGACTCCATGGTTTTGCTCTGTTCGCCCGGTTCGGCGACATATACCGGGAAACCGGGGAACTCCTGACCATAAATGTGGTAGAGGTGGTGGTCGGTAATGATGAATACATTGTCGGCAGGCAGGTAACTATGGAGCTGATTCAGCTGCCCCCCCACCACAACGAGGCATTCCAGGGCCCCGCCTTTGACCTTGATCGTTTCCATATGGCTTGGCTATATGGCAAATGTATGACAAATTCCCGGTTTTTTGTTTTCGGGGGAGCCTTTCTGGATCGACAGGGATTCGCGATGAATCTGGTCGAAAAGGTTTCGTATAAAATCGGGGCGCAGGCCCGACTCCCGCGATTTGGCCATAACCCCTTCGATGACCTGCTCCCAGCGATTGGTCTGCAGGATACCGGTATGGGTATGTGCCTTGACTCCGGCAATTTCCCCCGCCAGCTTCATCCTGTTCGAGAGTGCCCATACAAGGACCTGGTCGATCACATCCACCTCTGCCCTTAGTTCTTCAAGCATGCCGTCGTAGTGCGTGGCTTCCCCCTCCTGGCCGCCAAACAATTGCAGGATCAGGCTGGCGAAGGCTCCCGGACTGAGCTGTTGTCTGGCATCGCTCAGGGCCCTGGCGGGTTCGGGATGCACTTCGATCATCAGCCCGTCCATCCCCAGTTCCAGGCCCCTGCGGGCGATCAGGGGCACCATTTTGCTGTTGCCGGCAATATGGCTCGGATCGCAGATAACAGGCAGGTCGGGCATCCTTTTCTTTAGTCCGGAGGGGATATGCCACCAGGGGTGGTTTCTGAACAAGGACTTTGTCCAGTAAAAAAAGCCTCTGTGAATGGCGCTTACCTGTCCAACGCCTGCCTGACGGAAGCGTTCGATACTCCCTGCCCACAAATCAAGATCGGGAGCCATGGGGTTTTTGACCATTACGCCGATGGTTGTCCCTTTCAATGTCTCTGCAAGTTCCTGCACGAGAAAGGGGTTGCTCACCGTCCTGGCTCCAATCCAGATCATGTCCAGATCGTGCAGCAGGGCTTCTTCCACATGCTTAACGCTGGCCACTTCGGTACAGATGGCCAGACCTGTGGCTTGTCTGATCTCTTTCAGCCAACCCAGAGCTTTTGATCCCATGCCTTCGAAAGAACCCGGCGAGGTACGTGGCTTCCAGACCCCTGCCCTGAAATAATCTACCTTCCCTGTGGCAGCCAGGGCTGTGGCTGTTTCAAGAAGTTGCCTTGGTGACTCAGCACTGCAGGGGCCGGCAATGAGCAGTGGCCTCGAAGACCTGCCCTTTGCCATAGCGGATGATTTGTTTTGGAGATTCCTCATAGGGAACTGTATTTGGGTTAATTGATGATTTTTTGCATATGGTTTGCCTGTTGGATTAATTGGCTGATTTTTTCGCGGTCATCCAGGGCTATCTGGTTCCTGAATTGCTGCAAATACCCCATGAATGCATCAAGGGCTTCAAGCACAGGTGTTGCATTTTCAAGGAAAATGGGAGCCCAGGTTGAAGATTTGCTGGCAGCCAGCCTGACGGTACTGGCAAAGCCGCCGCCGGCCAGGCTCATGATCCTTTTTTCATTTTTTTCCTTTTCCTGTACACAAAGGGAGAGGGCAAATGAAACGATATGTGAAATATGGGAAACATAGGCGGCGCTCACATCGTGCTGAGAGGCCTCCATCCGGATAACCGGCATCTGAAGTACGTGGTACATTTCTTCAACCATGGCCACTGCCTCCGGATTACTGTCGTGCGGATCGCATATTATGGCGCATTTCTGATCGAACAATCCCCCGCTGGCAGCGTCAGGACCGGAGTACTCGGTGCCCGCCATGGGGTGGCCCGCCACAAATTGAGGCCTGTTCGGATGATCTTTAATCAGATCAATGATGCAGGACTTGGTTGATCCGGTATCGGTAACCACAGTGGGTTTTCCCAATGTCAGATCCAAAACGGCAGGGAGTAATTGCCCGACTACGTCCACCGGGGTGGCCAGGATAACAAGATCGGCTGACCGGACTGCTGTTTCGAGGCTTGCGAACTCATCCACCAAACCAAGTTCCTGGCTGCGCCGTTGATGTACAGGGTTCTCTTCAACCCCGATAATGTGGCTGGCAAATCCCCGCTTCCTGAGATCGATGGCCATGGACCCCCCGACAAGGCCCAGTCCTGCTATGCAAACAATTTTTCTCATACACATAAAAAAAAAACCCCGCAATTGCGGGGCCTGGTTTATGAATCTGTTTGCTTTTTACGGCACATGCCACTACCAATCCCCCCGGCGGAAAGAAAGATAATAATAAGTGGTGGTTGCACGCGAAAACAGCATGATATGTCTTTTTGTCGATACAATGTTAAGGATATATTTTAATACGGACAAACAAATACGAAAAAAAATAAAGCATGGACATGTTCTGCATGTATTCTCTGCTCGAAAAATGCTGAAAAAACTGTACTTTTATGGGCAATCTGCCTTCCCGGCAGCAAATGGGTTTCATAAAAAACTTCCTGAACAATGCAATTGAACCGACCAACGACCACAAATTTTTTTTTAACGGGGTTTCTGCTTTTGTTTGCCCTCGCTGTCTGCGGACAGGAAAAACGGGCCATGACCCTCGATGACGTGATGGGATTTCATCATATCGATGCACAGACCATTAATTTTGACGGCAACTGGGTGGCCTTTGTTGCCTCTCCCGACAGGGGAGATGGATACGGGGTGCTTGTTCCGGCCGATGGAAGCACCGGATACAGGGTGGAACGCGGGGTCAGCCCCCGTTTTTCTGCAGCGGGCAACTGGGTGTTGTTTACCGTCAGGCCCCCCCTCTGGGAAACAGAGGGCCGGCGACCGGCCGACAGGCCCAACAACGCTGCCGTGCTGATCAGCACTTCCGATGGCAGCCGCCTCCAATACGATGATGTGCGTACGGCAAACTTCAGCCAGACCCGTGAATTTATCTTTGTACACCAGCATGTGGTGGAAGATACTCTGTTGTCGAAAGAGGAAAATGAAAAACTCAAAAAGGCAGGAGGGCCCCTCTATGTGCGCAGCCTGGCCGATGGGAGTCAGGTGGTGCTGCCCTTTGTGGACAGTTTTACCGTCGACAGCCTGGCCACCACCCTGGTATTTGTCAAAAATGACACCCTGAAGGGCCACAATGGGCTATATGCCCTTTCGCTCGACCAACCAGGCCGGTCACCCCAGGCGGTCGACACCACCGGTACACCAAGGTTCAACCGCTTTACCTGGTTTGAGAAGGATTCGCGGCTGGCCTATATGCGGGCCGAAGAGCTTGAAAAAGACTCGGTTGAAACAGCGGCCGTTTATGCATGGCGCCCGGGTGATAACGCCCCGGACAGAATCCTGGGCCAGGCCGATGCTCCCGATGGACTTTTCCTGCCATTTGACAACAGGCTTGTCTGGACCCTGGATGGTCAACGCCTGTTCATTGGTTTCAGACCCGATCAGTTTGCGGCCCGTCCGGATGAAAAACCGGAATCCCTTTCAGTGCTTGATTCCATAAGGGCTGCGGCTGATATTGATATATGGCACGGTGAAGATCCTCTGATTAAAACCCATGAAAAAGTTATGTGGAACCAGGTCAGACGTCAAAATCTGATGTCGGTATATCACCTGGCAGACCGCAGGCTGGTCAGGCTGGCCGATGAATACCTGCATGATGTGCAGCCCGCCCGGAGCGGGGATTTTGTCCTGTCATCAACCAATATACCCCACGCCCGGCGTATTACCTGGGAAGGGCGTTTTCGCGACGTATATGTCATGAATGTTCATACAGGTGAAAGACAGCTGGTGCTCGAAGAGGCAGAAGACATGACACTGCTTTCGCCCGATGGCCGCCACCTGCTTTATTTCGACCAGGAAAACTGGCATGTGTTTCATACCGGAACAGGCGAATACCTGAATCTGACCGCTGATATGGAGGTGCCGTTTTACAACGAAACCCACGACCGCCCTTCGCCCCCGAACAGTTACCGCATTGCCGGATGGATGGAAGATGGTCAGTCTGTACTGATATACGATCGCTATGATATATGGCATGCCAACCTGACCAACGGTGAGATGCGGAATGTAACAGGCGGGCAGGGTCGTGAGACACAAACTGTCCTGCGGATCCGCCGAATGGATGATAAACCACTGTTCGGTCGTAGAGATGAAGTGTTTATTGAAGGCTTCAATGAGCAGACCAAAGTCAGAGCTATTTATACCGCCAGGCTTGATCGCCAGGGGGTGAGTCTGGCAATGGATGTGGGACAGAATCTTCGGCTGAGAGATTTGTCAGGTGACGGAAGTACGGTTCTGTTTACCCATGAGTCGCAGGATGTATTTCCCGATCTGTGGGTCAGCAATACCCGCTTCAGAAATCCGGTACAGATTTCCCATTTGCATGAGCAGGTAGAACAGTTCAACTGGGGCAAGGCCGAACTCATCAGCTACCGGTCGGCCGATGGAGTGCCCCTGCAGGCCATTGTGATCAAGCCCGGTGATTACGATCCCTCAAAAAAGTACCCGGTGTTCGTCTATTATTATGAACAGTATTCCCAGCGCCTGCACGACTTCAACCAGACGGTGATCAACCACCGGCCGGGTTTTGGTTTCTATGCCAGCAACGGCTATGTGATGCTGTTGCCCGACATCCATTTCATCGAGGGTCGTCCGGGCATGTCGGCCGTTAAATCGCTTGTGCCAGCCGTACAGACCATCATTGATATGGGAATTGCCGATCCCAATGCCATAGGTCTGCATGGACACTCCTGGAGTGGTTACCAGACAGCTTATGTGGTTACCCAGACAGATCTGTTTGCAGCTGCTGTGGCAGGTGCTCCTGTGTCAAACATGACCAGCGCCTACAGCGGAATCCGCTGGGGGTCAGGAGTAGCGCGCCAGTTCCAGTATGAAACCGGCCAAAGCCGCATAGGTTATTCACTGTTTGACAGACGATACCTTTATATTGAAAATTCGCCGGTATTCTATGCCCATGAGATCAACACCCCGCTATTGCTTATGCATGGCGACGTGGATGACGCCGTTCCATGGGAGCAGTCAATTGAAATGTATCTTGCCATGCGCCGTGCAGGTAAGGATGTCATCTTTTTGCAATACCGCGACGAGCCCCATCATCCGCAGAAATACCCCAACAAGATCGATTACACCATCCGGATGAAGGAATACTTTGATTACCACCTCAGGGGCATGGCCCCCCCCGAATGGATCAGGGAAGGCATTCCGTATACGGGCAACTGACCGGAGGGAAGTAAGGGCGCTGGCATCAAAGCAGATGGACCCCCATCGATGCCAGACGCTCCCTTTCGCCGGATGGCCAGATGCTGGCTTGCACCTCTCCGATATGGGTTTTGCGCAACATGAACATGCACAACCTGGACTGACCGATGCCGCCTCCGATACTCTGCGGAAGCTTGCCCTGAAGCAACATGCGGTGAAAGGGGTAGGCGGATTTTTCGATGCAGCCGCGGATGTGCAGCTGCCGCTGCAGGGCCGCCGGGTCGACCCGTATCCCCATGGAGGATATTTCTATGGCGTTATTCAATACCGGACTCCAGAGTATCAGATCGCCGTTCAGTCCGGTACTCCCTTCTTCGTTCACTGTAGACCAGTCGTCGTAATCGGGTGCCCGGCCATCGTGGGCTTCGCCGCTCGACAACACCGCTCCGATCCCGTTGATGAAAACTGCCCCGTATTTTTTGGCGATGGCCGTTTCCCTTTGTTTGGGGGTGAGATCCGGGTATGTTTGCAGCAGTTCTTCGGCATGGATAAACCGGAGGCTTTTTGGCAACAGGGGGGTGATCTCCGGAAATTCGAGACAAAGGCGATGTTCGGTCTCTTTCAATGCCCCGTATATATTATGGACAACATTCCTTAAATAGGAGATTGTCCGGTATTTGGGATGGATGCGTTTTTCCCAGTCCCACTGGTCTACGTAGATCGAGTGGATGGGTGAATAATCCTCTTCCGGCCTGAGGGCCCGCATATCTGTCAGCAGGCCCCTGCCTGGTTTGACACCGATTTCTTTCAGGCGCAGCCGCTTCCATTTCGCCAGTGAATGAACGATGACCGCCAGACTGCCGTTGCCCCATTTTGTATTGAAACTCACCGGCCGTTCGACGCCGTTCAGTTCATCGTTGAGGCCGGTATTTTCCATTACGGCAATGGGCGATGAGATCCTGAACAGCTTCAGCCTCCGGGATAATGCTTTTTCGAAACTGTACTTGACAAAGGCAATGGCCTTTTCGGTTTTCAGTACACCTGTTGTTTCTGCCATGGGGTAAGGGCTTTGGGTGAAAAAAAAAGCCCGCCAAACAGGCGGGCTCCGGTATAGTTATGTACACAACAATGCAACCGCCTGTGTTTAGGGAGGGGAATTGTTATTATTGTTGTTGCTGAAGAAATACACTGTCGCGTTCATGGGTGGCTGTTTTTGCTTGCCGGCTTCAAAAATACGTCTTTTTTGCAAACAGGCAAATTATATTTTATCGGCTGCTTGGGGGTAGTGGAGCAAGCCAGTGAAGATAACGGAAGAGACGGAGGAAGGATTTTTTCTTTTTCTATCTTCTGCCTTCTACCCGCTACCTTCTGTCTGCCGTCTTTTGTCTTCGACCCCACCGGGAAAAAATATGACCGCCCCGGCTTTATGCCAGACTCCCGGTTAAGCGGGCTGTCTGGCTTGTCGTACCCTGCCTGCCCGGCCTGATTTTTGGGTGTGCCAGACAGGGGCTGCTTTTTGTTTCCTGCCATGCCCGTTGGCAACAGGGCTTTTATGAACTACCGATTCGATGCCGGGAACTCCTGCATACGGATGTGTTGCCACGGGGATGCTCTTTCCGGTAGCTTTCTGAATGTCTTTCAGGTACATCCGCTCGTCGGGGCTGCAGAACGAATAGGCGATGCCATTCTGCCCCGCACGGCCGGTCCGGCCAATGCGATGGGTGTAGGTGTCTGTCTGCTCGGGGATGTCGAAGTTGATCACATGCGAGAGATCCTGCACATCGATACCCCGCGAGGCCACGTCGGTGGCCACCAGCATGCTGAGCTTGTAGCTCTTGAACTGATTGAGCGCTTTTTGACGCTGTGCCTGAGACTTGTCGCCATGAATCGCCTGGGCCATGATGCCTTTGCTGGCAAGCGCCTTGACCAGTTTGTCGGCTCCCCTGCGGGTGCGGGTAAATACCAGGGAACGGTCAATGCGTTCTTCTTTGACAAGGTGCTGCAACAAGGCGGCCTTCGACGACTTGTCGATGAAGTACACCTGCTCGTGGGTGATGGTGTCGTAGGTGAAATCCGGTTCGATGTCTACGCTAACCGGGTTTTGCAGCAAACTGGCAGCGAGTTTTTTGACATCTGGCGGAATGGTGGCCGAAAACAACATCGACTGCCTTTGGTCAGGCAACTGCTCACAGATACGCCTGATGTCGTTGATAAAGCCCATGTCGAGCATCCTGTCGGCTTCATCCAGTACCAGGTACTCTGCGGCATGAAGGCTGAGGTGTTTTTGCTGGACCAGGTCGAGCAAACGCCCCGGTGTGGCAATGACCACATCGCAACCCCTGCGCAGTGAATCGACCTGGGGTTGCTGTGAAACCCCGCCGTAGATCACCGTGTGCCTGATGCGGGTGTTTTTCCCGTAATCTCTGAAACTGTCAGCGATCTGCTGGGCCAGTTCGCGGGTAGGGGCCAGGATCAATGCCCTGGGATGGCGTGCCACTTTTTGTTTGTTGGACAGGAGTTGAAGAAGCGGAAGGGCAAATGCTGCCGTTTTGCCTGTGCCTGTGCGGGCACTGCCAAAAATGTCCCTGCCTTCAAGAATAAGGGGGATGGCCTGTGCCTGGACAGGGGTTGGTTCTGTGTATCCTTTGCTTTTTAATGCCTGCAAAAGGGGCAAGTCTAATTGAAGACTGTCAAAATTCGTCATAATGGTAGTTAACATATTATTAAATGGTCTCGCTTGTGCGTGACCTGTTTAGATTGAATCCCGGAAATATGAGGTGGAGAGATTATACTGCGCAGCGCTTGGCGCTTGTTCGAAAACGGGCAAAGAAAAAACCCAACTCGTAATTACCGGTGCAAAGGTAGTTATTATTATTAAGCCATCGACAAACTGCCATTTTAAATTGAATTATGTGGACAATGCCAGTCGAAACACATATTGAATATATTCTGGTTACTTTTACAGTAAAGGGTTTGTGAGCCGAAACAAACATTGAAAATATTCCAAAATGATGACAATATGACACAAAAAATCTTCGAATCGTATAAACTTGGGCCTCTGACCCTGACAAATCGCATCGTGATGGCTCCCCTTACCAGACGCCGGGCAACAGCTCCTGAACTCAAAGCCAATGACCTTATGGCACTCTATTATCGTCAGCGATCTTCGGCCGGTCTGATTGTGGCAGAAGGAAGCCAGGTCTCGCCTGAAGGTTATGGGTTTACCGGGTCGCCCGGATGCTATTCAAGAGTCCAGACAGAGGCATGGAAAAAAGTAACCAGGGCTGTGCATGAAGAGGGGGGCAGGATATTTCTCCAGTTATGGCATGTGGGGCCATGGTCTCATCGACTTTTACAACCTGAAGGGAAGCCTCCCTTATCGGCTTCGGTGGTCGTACCTGTTGGAGAAGTGCTCACGCCCGGCGGACGATTGCCCTATGAGCCTTCCCGGTCAATGACTGTCAACGAAATACATGCTACCATCAAAGATTTTGGCCTTGGAGCCAGAAATGCCATGGAGGCGGGTTTTGATGGGGTTGAAGTTCACGGTGCCCATTCTTATATCATTGACCAGTTTATCATGGATGGAACCAATAAACGGAATGACGAGTTTGGCGGAAGCCTTGAGAATCGTTCAAGGTTTTTGTTTATGGTGCTGGATGAGGTCATGCAGTATGTGCCTGCTGATGAGGTTGGGTTAAGGCTCTCACCCAGGCAGGTGAAAATTGGAATGGCCGACTCCAAACCTGAAGATACCTATGGATACATTGTAAATAAATTAAACAGTTATAAGTTGGCATATCTGCACATCAGCGAGATGATGACACAAGGCGAACGTCTTGGTGAGCCTGAAAGAACGGTGCTTCCTTTGTATAGAGAAATATATGATGGAAGGCTCATCTCATGTGGCGGTCATAGCCGGGTAAGTGCCCTGCAAATGATTGACAGTGGCTATGCAGATATGGTGGCTTTTGGAAAACCTTTTATTTCAAACCCTGACCTTGTTGACAGGCTTAAATCAGGGAATGAGCCTACTGAGCCTGATAAGGATACTTTTTATCATGGAGGCCCCAGGGGTTATGTTGATTATCCGGCAATGGACAGTGAAGCCCAGGCCTGAGAAGGCATTTAAAAGGCATTATATACGAATGGCTTCAATGGTTCCCCCAAGTCGGCTCTTCCGGGCTGCAAATCCCATTAGGTGGCTTTCGATTGAAGCATCTATGGTTGAGGTCAGCATGGAAGGATACTGTTTGGCTACTGCTTTTACCCAGTCATACATTAACCGCCAGTCTCCTCCACCATGACCGGACGCACCAAATGGATCATTTTCACCGGCAGTGTTGTCAAACGTAGTGCTTTCGCGGGTCATGAAATCTGTCATTATGAACTCCTGCATATCGCCTCTGATGTCTTTCATTGATCCCATAATGTGTATTCGGCGGCCATGGTATGAGGTGAAGGCCTCCATGTTGAAACTGGCCGTAATACCGACATCGAAGGTCATGGCACATACATAATGGTCGGGCTGATCATTTTCCATGGGGGTTGATATAATGATGGCATCGGCAAATTTGGACCTTTCAAATACATGCTCCCAGGTGGTGAAAACATGCCCGGGAAGAATTTCGTGCCGCCGGGCATACCTTTCTCTTCTGATGGGAATGGGTTCGGCAACACCAACTATACTTAGCATTTCAGGAAAACTGATGGCAAAATTCCCATAGGTATTATCCCTGGCCCCTGCTCCCAGGGTAATGGCAGTAACCGGCCTTGCAGCTGTGGTCACTGGCTCCCAGATTTCTTTAGAGGACACAAACCTTTTGATCCTTATAATCAGAGAAACCGTAAAATTCAGAAAAGAGTTGGCGCTTCTTGAAGACTTATAGACCGATTTGGTTGGATGGAGGTCTTTATTTTATATTTGCACGAGCCTTTGGCAAAATGTTGGGATATTACTTTCAGCTAAACAGAAGAACCAGAGATGTAAAACGATGACTATGAAAAGAACAGAAGCACTTGATCTGCTTAAATCGTATGTGAAAAATGAAAAAATGATCGCTCACAGTCTGGCTTCTGAAGCCGTGCTAAGGGCTTTGGCAGAACGTCTGGGTGAAGACCCTGACCATTGGGGGCTGGCTGGCTTGCTGCATGATATTGATGTGGAGATCACCAATGCAGATCCGAGGATACATGCCATGGAGGGAGCAAAAATTTTAGAACAGAAGGGGATCTCTCCGGATATTGTTGAGGCGGTTATGCTCCACAATGAAGACGCTGCCCACGATCAGGAAAGGCATAAGCCCCTGCATCATGCATTGTCGGCGGGTGAAACCATCACAGGTTTGATCACTGCAACCGCACTGGTATACCCGGATAAGAAAGTGGGCAGTGTCAAACCCAAATCCATCACCAAACGCATGAAGGAAAAGGCATTTGCCGCTTCGGTAAGCAGGGAGACCATCATGGAATGTGAAAAACTCGGGCTGGGCCTTCCGGAATTTGTGGAACTCTCGCTGAATGCCATGAAGAAAGTCGCACCAGATATCGGCCTCTAGAACTATTGTGCCTCTTGCCCGCCATTGCGCACTGAGGCCATGGCCGCTTCATCCTTCAGGCTCTCCAGGGCCTTTCTGAATCCCTGGTCGTGCTGATGCAGTATGGGGTAGAATGCAGCAGCCCCGAATACATTCCTCCCGATATAGGCTTTCAGGCTGTTGCGGATCAACTGTTCGCTATCCCGCGCAAGCCGTCCGGGGACCTCCATACCCATGTTGCGGAGGAAGTCCAGAAATTCGCTAAACACTGCATCGGTAATACGAAAGCGGTCAACAAAACCGGCAGGGTCGCCATAGCCTTCCAGGCTGATTCTGTTGCGATCGGTGTAGTCGAAAGCAAAGAGGTAGATGTGGCCGCGGTTCGACACCTGGTTGAAAAACCGGATGTCGCCGGATGTGTCTATGGGCACGAACACATCGGGCATAATGCCCCCGCCTCCATAAACAACCCGCCCGGCAGGGGTCTCAAAACGCAGGGAGTCGTCGAAACGGATGCTGTCGGGGCTGAGCAGTTCGCCGTTGTGGTATCTTTGCATGAATTCGCTGAAATAGGCTTCTTCGCCCTCGTCGTAGGGTTTTTGTATGCTCCTGCCTGTGGGCGTGTAATACCTGGCCACGGTAAGCCGCAGAGCCGATCCGTCGTTCAGGCGGACCTGCTCCTGTACCAGGCCTTTCCCGAACGAGCGCCTGCCAACGACAAGGCCGCGGTCATTGTCCTGAACGGCACCGGCAATGATCTCGCTTGCCGAGGCCGACCATTCGTCGATGAGCACCACCAGGGGCCGGGTCTGAAAACCACCCTGTTTCAATGAGCTGGCATAGGACTTTGGCCTTCGCCGCCCCTGGGTATATACGATGAGTTTCCCGGGTTCGAGCAATTCGTCGGCCACCTGGATGGCCGCGTCCAGAAAGCCTCCGCCGTTTCCACGCAGGTCGAGTATCATCTTCTCCATGCCTTCGCGGTTCAGCCGCTCCAGTGCCGATAAAAATTCGGCATGCGTGGTGGCGGAGAATTTGTTCAGCCGGATATAGCCCACCTGTTCATCCACCATATAGGCGATGTCGAGGCTGTAGGAGGGGATCTTGTCACGGGTAAGGGAGAAATCCAGGAGTTCCTGGATTCCGGGGCGGAAAACCGACACATTGACAACGGTCCCTTTCGGGCCCAGCAACCTCGACACTACCTCGGAGGTGGCCATGCCCACACCGGCGATCAGGGTATCGTTGACCATGACAATGCGGTCGCCCGGCATTACCCCGGCATGTTCACTGGGCCCGCCAGGTATGGGATGGACCACCACAACGGTGTCCTTGATCATGTTGAACTCGATGCCGATGCCTTCAAAGCTGCCCATGAGGGGGTCGGTCAGCCGTTGGAATTCGGAGGCGGGGATATAGGATGAATGGGGGTCGAGGTTCTTCAACAGGCTGACGATGGCCTCTTCGGTCAGTCGTTCCCTTGATACGGTATCCACATAGGACTCCATTACGTAATTGATCACATCGTTGACCTTGTTGTACCGGTCGGCCCCTATGCTGAAAAAACTTCTTTCGGAAGGTCCGCTCTCGGGCATGCGCAGGTAGAGACCCAGCATAAAACCTGCCGCAAGCACAAGGGCCAGTATAACAGGGAGGTAGGCCCTGAATGGGATGTTGTCTGGCTTTTTGTTCATGGTCATTTCCTGATCCGGCTTAAGGTGGCGAAGGATGTACAGGAATTGTACCCTTCGTTTACGAAATTACGGATTAATGGGATGATTAAACGTTATTTTTTCTTAAAACCCCGGGCCATGCCAGCCTTACTTCAACGATCTGATCTTTTCGATGAGCCCCGAAGTGGAGTAGCCTTCCAGCAGGGGGATGGTAACCACCCTGCCTTTGTCCTGAATGACATTTGATGCCCCTGCAATTGTGTCCGGCTGATAATCTCCGCCCTTTACCAGGATGTGGGGGCCGATAAGGCGGATCAGTTCTTCGGGGGTGTCCTGGTCGAACAGCACCACGGCGTCGACAAAAAAAAGCGAAGCCAGCAGTTTTGCCCTGGCCTGTTGTGGGTTCAGCGGACGGTTCGGCCCCTTGATCCTTTTCACCGAGTGGTCGGTGTTCAGTCCGACAATCAGCACCTGCCCATGATCGGCTGCCCGTGAGAGGTAATCGACATGCCCGGCGTGCAGGATGTCGAAGCATCCGTTGGTGAATACGATGCGCTTTCCGGTGGATTTCCATTGCCGGACCAGCAGCATCAGTTTATCCGGACCAACCAACTTGGTTTCGAGGAGGTGGTGCTTACTTTGGCTCATAGCTTTTGATGTTTGGCCTGGTCCGGCTGGTTGGGGAACCAGGGTCTTTTGCCATGGACAGAGAGAATGATCCATGATGCGCTGCCGGCAAGGACGTTGACTGCGATCTGGGTGGCATGGGTGATGTATGCGTACGAAGTGGCAGGTTCTGATTCGATGCCGTACAACTCGACAAGTGTAATGATGGTAAGGAAGTGGTAGGTGCCGATCCCTCCCGGAACGGGTGCCAGAATGCCCAGGCTGCCAACGGCCAGCAGCGTCACCCCCACGATGGGGCTGAGGTGGGAGGTGGCTTCAATGGCAAAAAAGCAAAGATAGACCGTAAGGTAGTACAGCCCCCAGATACATACCGTATAGACCAGGAACCATACCTTGCCGCGCAACCGGGCAATGGTCTTGAAGCCGATGACAAAGCCCCTGAGTTGCCTTTTTATCCTGAAATAGATGCTGTCCTCATCAGCTGCCCTCAATTTGTTCCATAGTTGCCAGGCGGCCAGGGTCAGCAGCAGCAGCAAAATGGCCAGGGCCAGGACAATGCTGCCCCAGTTTCCGGTGCCCCTGGCCAGAAGGGGCTCCCAGAACAGGCGGTGGATAAAGTCTTTCAGAAAAACGAACTGAAAAGCGATGGTCATAACGACAATAAAAAAGAGGCTGATCACATCAAACACCCGCTCTGCGACCACAGTGCCGGCCAGGGCATTGAAAGGGGTGTTTGAGGCCTTGCCCAGGGTCACGCAGCGGGTAATCTCACCCATTCTCGGAATGGCCAGATTGGCAAGATAACCTGTCATTACTGCATAAAAAGTCTGGAAGGGCCTGGTATGGTACCCCATGGTGCCGATGAGCATATTCCACCGGACTGCCCGGAGAAAATGACTGACCAGGGCACAGATCATGGCCAGGAATATCCACAGGAAGTTGGCCTGGCGCAGATGCTGCACGATCAGCCCGACATCCTGTCCGCGGGTAATGAGCCATAGCAGCAAAATGCCCAGGGAAAGTGAGATGAGCACACGAAGATATCTTCTGGCAGATGCACTCAAGGTGTGAGGTCAGATTTTGTTGTGGCTGTCGGGGAAAATAATCTGTGGCTGGTGGCTTTTGGCCTGCCCGTTGTCCATCAGGGCATAGGCAAGGATGATGACGATGTCGCCGGGCTGGACCTTCCTGGCGGCGGGACCGTTCATGCAGATCTCGCCGCTTCCCCTCTGGCCCTTAATAACATAGGTTTCCAGGCGCTCTCCGTTGTTGATGTTGACTACCTGTACCTTCTCGTGTTCAAGGATGCCCACGGCATCCATCAGGTCCTGGTCTATGGTGATGCTGCCTATATAATTCAGGTCGGCTTCGGTGACCACCGCCCTGTGGATTTTTGATTTCAATAGCTTAACTAGCATAATGCAGGTTTTCAAATGAGGAAGCCCTGCTGCCAGGGCGATAAAAAGAACACAAAATTATGAATTAAATGCCAGATTGTCAATAAGGCGTACCTTGCCTGCATATGCGGCAATGCAGCCCACCACCTGCCGGGAGGGATCCGGGCGCTCAACCGGCATCAGGCTGTCGGCCCACACAATGTCAAAGTATTCGAGCTTCAGCTGCGGGCTGGTCTCAATATACCGGGCAAGCTGTTTTTTGATCTCCCCAATGGGGGTGTGGGGGTAACTGTCCCTGGCCATTTGCAGGGCCCGGTAGATGCATGGTGCCTCGCGCCGGGCCTGTTCGCTCAGGCGTGCATTGCGGCTGCTAAGGGCCAGGCCGTCGTCTTCACTCACCGTGGGGCAGCCTATAATTTCCGTTCCGGGATGTTCCTTTCTGGCCAGGGCCTTTACGATCTGCAACTGCTGAAAGTCCTTTTGGCCGAAGTAGGCCCTGTCGGGACCGACCACGTCGAGAAGTTCATTCACCACAATGGCCACACCGTTAAAATGACCCTCCCTGAAACGGCCCTCCATCACCTTGTCGAGTTGCCCGAAATCATAGGTGGTGGTGACAGGACCGGGATACATTTCGGTGCCGGAAGGACAGAACACGGCCGTGCAGCCGGCTTCGCGCAACAGCCGGAGGTCGCGTTCGGGGGTGCGGGGGTATTTTTTAAGATCCTGTGGGTTGTTGAACTGGATGGGATTTACAAAAATACTACAGATTACCAGGTCGTTGTCCATCCCGGCACGGCTCACCAGCGACAGGTGTCCGCGGTGCAGCGCACCCATGGTCGGAACAAAGCCGATGGTTCTGCCCGTCGATTTTTCCTGGCGGGCCCAGTCGGACAATTGGTTTTTTCGCTCAAAGACTAGCATGTTGAATCGAATAGGTCTTGATTGTTCCGAGCCTTGTCCGGATATGTTTGCGGTTTATGAAGACCGAAAAACAAATCGACAAAGCTACAAATGAATAGTTGAATATTAGCAAAAAAATGTGTATTTTTGCAGTATATTTTATTACAGCTACTTAAGTTCATTACTTCTATGGAAAAACCCAAAGTTCTCTTTGTTCAGCAGGAGATCACCCCTTACCTGAAAGAAACCCATATGGGCCATATCGGCAGGTACCTGCCTCAGGGGATTCAGGAAAGAAAAAAGGAGATCCGCACCTTTATGCCCCGCTATGGCTGTATCAATGAACGCCGCAACCAACTTCATGAAGTGATCCGCCTCTCGGGGATGAACCTGGTCATCAACAATGAAGACCACCCCCTGATCATCAAGGTGGCTTCCATCCAGTCTGCAAGAATGCAAATCTACTTCATTGACAACGAAGATTTTTTTCAGCGCAAGTTCACCCTTACCGACAAAACCGGAAAGTATTTTGAAGACAATGACGAACGGGCGATCTTCTTTACCCGGGGTGTTGTTGAAACGGTAAAAAAACTGGGCTGGGCACCCGATCTGGTGCACTGCAACGGATGGTTTACCAGCCTGATGCCTTTCTATCTGAAAGTGGTTCTGAAAGACAACCCCATATTTTCTGACACCAAGGTGGTTTACTCGATTTACAACGACGGCTTTGGCGACGAATTGGGCAAGGACATGCCGGTGAAAATGAAGACCAAGGGCATTGACAAGACTGTGTTGCAAAAATACGCCGATCCTTCGTTCGAGAACATCAGCAAGCTCGCCATCGATTATTCCGATGGTGTGATCCTGGGTGAAGAATCGATCGATCCCAGCCTTGAAACATACGCCAGGCAAAGCGGAAAACCCCTTCTGGAATACCATGGCAGGGACTCCTATATCGACGCATACAATACGTTTTATGACACTGTCCTGGTTTCAGAAACGGTGTTTTCGGAATAATAAATTATTCTACCTTTGCGTTCAGCAACCGGGCTTGTTTGCCTGAACGATCACAAAAATTTACTGAACCTTGGAAAAACTCAACAATCCCCGTTTTTACGGGGATTTTTTCGGCCTTTTGAAAGCTGCCTGCTTCGCATTATGTGCGATCTTTGTGTTGGCTGGTTGCGAAGAATCTGATGAGATCGGGCTGGATCTGATCGATTCGCATGTTCGCCTGCAAACCATCGACACGCTGAAGGTGTTGGCCTACACAATGCCGGACGACAGTGTGGCCACCAATTTTGCCAGCACCAATGTGCTTGGGGTGATCGATGACCCTGTTTTCGGCAAAACCCGGGCCAGCATCTATACCGAGACCAGGCTGGCCATGAACGACCTTTCGCTGGGCGAAGATCCGGTGCTCGACTCGATTCACCTGGTGATGGCCTATACCGGCCAATATTACGGAAATGTGGAAGTTTTCCATAACATCAGGGTCTATGAACTCAGTGAAAACTTCCCCGAGGCCGACACCCTTTTTTCCAGCATGGACATTCCGCACAAACCCGAACCCATTACGCTTGATCCCGGCGGCTTCCTGCTAAGGCCCGCCCCCACCGACAGTGTGATGGTTGACACCATTTTGCTGCCCCCGCATATACGTATCCCCCTGTCGCCGGCCTTCGGGCAAAAGATCATTGATGCCAATGGCACTCCCGCTTTTGAAAATGTACCCAATTACCTGGAAGCATTCAAGGGCCTCTTCATTACCCTGGATGCCCAAACCGACGAAACCGGTTCGCTTTACAGCCTGAACATGCTTGCCGGCATGACCTCCCTGGAGTTGTTCTACCGCAACCAGGGCGATACGGTTTCGCGAATGCAGCGGTTTCCCATCAACGAATTTGCCAAACGCAGCAGCCGGGTGGAGCATTTCGGGTTCGATGAAACCCACGAAGTTTTGCGGGCTCAGGTACAGGACCAGGAGTTGGCACTGGGCGACAGCCTGCTCTTTGTTCAGTCTTTGGGGGTGTTGCGGAGCAATATTCACTTTCCTCATCTGGAAGAACTGGCCGATTTGCCCAGGGTGCTGATCAACAAGGCCCAGATGGTAGTGCCGGTCGACGTTGATTTTGTCACGGAGTTGCTACCACCCTCCCGGCAGCTGCTGCTGCTGAGGTATACCGACGACGACGAACTGGAATTTTTACGCGACTTTCAGGTTGGGCAGTCCTATTTCGGCGGCGTTTTCGATGCCGCAACCAATCAGTACACTTTCAATATTACCCAATATGTCCAGCAGGTCCTTGACGACATCCATCCCAACAAAGGCCTCGCTCTGGTGGTTGCCGGGGCCGGTGAGAACATGAGCCGGGTGGTATTGCGCGGGCCGGGCCGGCAGGAGAACCCGATGCGGCTGGAGATCTTCTACACAGTTTTCGAATAAGCCGAAACCATCCATTATGTGCGGTATTGTCGCTTATATTGGCCACAGGGAGGCGGTTCCCTTTCTTCTTCAGGGCCTGTACCGGCTCGAATACCGCGGCTACGACAGTGCAGGCATCGCATTGCTCGACGGCGAGCTGAAAGTGTTCAAGACCAAGGGCAAGGTAGATGACCTGAGCCGCCTGATCAACGGAGAAACGATCAGGGGGACCACCGGAATTGCACATACACGCTGGGCCACCCACGGCGAACCCAACACCGTAAATGCCCACCCTCATTACAGCCCCTCGCGGAAACTGGCCATCATCCATAATGGCATCATCGAAAACCATGACAGCCTGCGTGCAGAACTGATTAACCGGGGTTACTCCTTTGTCAGCGAAACAGATACGGAAGTACTGATTCACCTGATCGAGGATATCCAGGATAATGAGCAGGTTTCGCTGGATGAGGCGGTGCGCATTGCCCTGAACCAGGTGGTCGGTGCCTACGCCATTGTGGTTGTCTCCGGGGAGGATCCCGACCAGCTTATTGTGGCAAAAAAAGGCAGCCCGTTGGTGATCGGGCTTGGCGATAAGGAGTTTTTCGTGGCTTCAGATGCCACCCCCATTGTGGGCTATACCAGGAATGTGATCTACCTCGACGATGAGGAGATGGCCATCATTCCGCGCAATGGCGACCTGAAGATCAAGAACATCAAAAACCAGGACAGGACACCTTATGTCTGTCAACTGGAAATGCAGCTCTCTGCCATTGAAAAAGGAGGCTTCCCCAATTTCATGCTCAAGGAGATCTATGAGCAGCCCAGGAGCATCAAAGACAGTATGCGCGGACGGGTAAATGCCGAAAAGGGCATTATTTCGCTCGGGGGCATTGCCGACTACCACATGAAACTGGTCAATTGCCAGCGGATCATCATCGTGGCCTGTGGCACATCGTGGCATGCGGGCCTGGTGGGCGAATATCTTTTTGAAGACCTGGCCCGGATTCCCGTAGAGGTGGAATATGCTTCCGAGTTCCGTTACCGCAACCCTGTCATTAACGAAGGCGATGTGGTGATCGCCATCAGCCAGTCGGGCGAAACGGCTGACACCCTTGCCGCAGTAGAACTGGCCAGGAGCAGGGGGGCCACCATCCTGGGCATTTGCAATGTGGTGGGCTCATCCATAGCCAGGGCCACCCATGCCGGCTCCTATACCCACGCCGGGCCCGAAATTGGCGTTGCTTCCACCAAGGCGTTCACGGCACAGGTAAGCCTTCTCACCCTCATGGCCCTGTCGGTCGGCAACCAGAAGGGGATCATTCCCCAATCGCGTTTTTACCAGCTGTTGAATGAGATCGAGTCGATCCCGTCCAAAGTGGAACAGGTGTTGAAGGTCAATGAAAAGGTCAGGGACATCGCAGGGATCTTTCACAACGCCAGGAATTTCTTATATCTGGGCCGCAGCACCAATTTCCCCGTAGCCCTGGAGGGAGCTTTGAAGCTCAAGGAAATATCCTATATCCATGCCGAAGGCTATCCTGCGGCCGAAATGAAACACGGCCCCATTGCCCTGATCGATGAGGAAATGCCCGTGGTGATTATTGCCACCCGAAAAGGCAATTACGACAAACTGCTGAGCAATATCCAGGAAGTAAAGGCCCGCCGGGGCATCGTAATCGCTGTGGTCACGGAGGGAGATGAGGCGGTGGGCAGGCTTGCAGACCATATAATCGAAATACCGGATGTCGATGAGTTGCTGGTGCCCATTGTGGCTACCATTCCCCTGCAGTTGCTCTCGTACCATATTGCCGTACTGCGGGGATGCAACGTAGATCAGCCCAGAAATCTTGCCAAGTCGGTGACTGTCGAATAAGTAAATCCAATCCAGAATCGTGATGCAGAGAATTCAATTATTGCTGTTGCTGGTTTTTCTCTTTTCGCCTGGCGGACTGCCCGCCCGGGCTTCCGAACCTCTCATACTGGTAACCTATTACAGCCAGACCGGGAATACCAGGCTGATGGCCGAAGCCGTGCAGGAGGGGGCACTGCGGGTGATCGGTGTGAGGGTGGTATTGAAGGAGGTCGGTGAAACCACTGCACTTGATCTGATGGATGCAGATGCCATTGTTGTTGGCAGCCCGGTGTACAATGCCAATGTCGCCCCCGGCGTTTCGGCCTTCATCGCGTCGTGGCCATTTGAGGGAGAACCCCTGAAAGATAAGCTGGGAGCAGCTTTTGTCACAGCCGGCGGGCTCTCGGCAGGTGAGGAGATCACCCAGATGAATATTTTGCAGTCCATGCTGATATTCGGCATGATTGTGATCGGAGGACCCGACTGGACCATGCCCTTTGGTGCCTCCGCCATCCGGGGGGAAGAGGTGTTCCCTGCCGAAGCGCCCATACACCCGCATTTCCTTGAGAAAGGGAAGTCGCTGGGTCAGCGCGTGGCCGAAACGGCACTGAAACTGAACCGGGAATACATTGAGCGGCCTGACCGGGAATCCGGCCCGAAGGATTAAAAAATGCTGGGTAATGAGTTTATTGGTTGTTGGCACCGTAGCTTTTGATGAAATTGAAACCCCATGGGGCAAATCGGGAAAAATACTCGGGGGTGCAGCCACCTACATCGGCCTGGCCGCCAGCCTGCTCACCGATGAGGTGCGCCTGGTATCGGTAGTCGGGGGCGACTTTCCGGAAGAATACACCAGGCTATTGTCAGATCGCAAGATCGACACCAGTGGCATAC
Source organism: Bacteroidales bacterium (assembly GCA_003560165.1). Classification (GTDB taxonomy): domain Bacteria; phylum Bacteroidota; class Bacteroidia; order Bacteroidales; family UBA7960; genus PUPG01. The sequence continues at coordinate 14,724 of PWJC01000028.1, read as the reverse complement.
GTGTGGAAGCCGGATGCAAGACGTTTTTCTGGTCGGGCCGGTACCATACCAATATGAACGTCCGCGACACCTTGTGCACCGAGCTCAATGTGCTGGCCGGTTTCGACCCCGTACTTCCGCAAGCCTTTAAAAAGAGCCGTTTTCTGATGCTGGGGAACCTTACCCCCTGCCTCCAGAAGCGGGTGGTTGAACAAATGGAGCCCCGTCCGGAGCTGATCTGTATGGATACCATGAATTTTTGGATGGACACGGCAATGGACGACCTGCTGGAAGTGATCTCGATGGTGGATATACTGGCCGTCAATGAAGAGGAAGCCAGGCAGCTCTCGGGAGAATATTCCCTGGTAAAGGCTACCCGGAAGATCCTGGCCATGGGCCCCTCCACCCTGATCATCAAACGGGGCGAATACGGGGCTTTGCTGTTCCATGAAGGGCAGATGTTCGCTGCCCCGGCCATGCCCCTGGAACTGGTGCACGACCCAACGGGTGCCGGAGATGCCTTTGCAGGCGGGTTTATGGGTTATCTGGCAAGGGAAGGCAATACCTCTTTCGACAGCATGAAGAATGGGTTGATCTATGGATCGGCCCTGGCGAGTTTTGCTGTTGAGAAATTCGGGACTGAACGCTTATTGAATCTTAGCCAGGATGACATCAGGGAACGCCTGCTGGAATTCGTAAAACTTGTTTCCTTTAGGGTGTAGGGTGCAAGAGCCCTTTATTTGTGTTTTTTTTGGGAAGCGTCTGGCTTTTTTGTTAACTTTAGCCACTTTTTACCCGGGTCTTACCCGTCGCCTGGTGTGGCCTTAAGCACATGAAAAACAGCCAATTGATACTGGTGGGGCAGGTGCCGGGCCCCCGGGGCGGAATTATCCACTTTTAACCATATCTAATCGCTATGAAAGTATATCAGACAAACGAACTGAAAAACATTGTCCTTGTTGGCGGAGCCAAATCCGGGAAAACCACCCTGGCCGAGGCCATGTTGTTTGAGGGGGATGTGATTAACAGGAAGGGGTCGGTAGACGACAAGAACACTGTGTCCGATTACCGAGAGATAGAGCTTGACCGGCAGGCATCGGTGTTCTCGACGGTGCTCTATTCGGAGTACGCCGGCAAGAAGATCAACATTATCGATGCACCCGGTTTCGACGACTTTATCGGCGAAGTGATCGCTGCACTGAAAGTGGTCGACACGGCCGTGATGGTGATCAATGCGCAAAGCGGGGTGGAAGTGGGTACAGAAATTACCTGGCGCCATATCAATGGCCTCGAAAAGCCTGCTGTATTCCTGGTTAACCAACTGGAGCACGAAAAGGCGAATTTTGATGAATCTGTCAGACAACTGAATACCCAGTTCGGCGACAGGGCCATTATTGCGCAATATCCTATGAATCCGGGCCAGGGTTTCGATTCGGTGGTGGATGTGCTGAAAATGAAAATGCTTAAGTTCCCTGTCGGAGGCGGAAAAGCCGAGGTGCTGGAGATTCCCGCCGAAGAAAAGGACAAGGCCGGGCAGTACAGGAATGCTATCATAGAGGCTGCTGCAGAAAGCGAGGAGTCGCTGATGGAGGCTTTTTTCGAGAACGGAACCCTCACTGGGGAGGAATTGGCCAGGGGCATCAAACAGGGGATCGCAACTCGCACCATGTTCCCCATCTTGTGCTGCTCTGCCAAGCACAGCCAGGGTGTGGAACGTTTCATGGAGTTTGTGAATGAAAACCTTCCCTCACCGGCCGAAGTCACTCCCACCACCGACATGAAGGGAAATACCCTGGAGGCTGTTGACAGCAAAGACCCCCTTGTTTTTGTGTTCAAGACTTCTGTCGAGCCCCACCTTGGTGAGATATCGTTTTTTAAGGTTTTTGAGGGGCACATCGCCGAATCGGCCGACTTGCTCAATTCAGAGACCGGGTCTAAGGAAAGGCTTTCCCAGTTGTTTGTGGTGGCCGGGAAAAACAGGAATAAGGTCGAAAAAGTGATGCCCGGCGATATTGCCGCAACTATCAAACTCAAAGATACCAATACGAACAATACCCTGACCGGTACCAAAAACCAGGAGACCAGGGTTGCCCCCATCGGATTCCCCGAGCCAAAATACCGTATGGCGGTGAAGGCCAAAAATTCTGGTGATGATGAAAAGCTGGGCAGCATCCTGAGGGAAATGAACAACATCGATCCCACCCTGCTGTTTGAGCAATCCAAGGAACTCAAGCAGATGATTCTGTCGGGACAGGGCGAAATGCACCTGAATGTGGCCAAATGGATGCTGGAGCATCTGCACAAGGTAGAAGTAGAGTTCTACCCCCCGAAGATCCCCTATCGCGAAACCATTACCAAAACTGCCAAATCCAGTTACCGTCACAAGAAACAATCGGGAGGCGCCGGGCAGTTTGGCGAGGTCTATATGATGATCGAACCTTATGAGGAAGGCAAACCTGACCAGAAAGAGTTTCCGGTCAGAAAGCAGGATGTACACGAACTCAGTTGGGGAGGAAAACTTATTTTTAACAATTGCATCGTGGGCGGTTCCATTGATGCCCGGTTTATGCCCGCCATCCTGAAAGGGATCATGGAAAAGATGGAGGAAGGGCCCCTGACAGGCTCCTATGCCCGGGATATTGTCGTGAATGTGTACGATGGGAAAATGCACCCGGTCGACTCCAACGAGATCTCTTTTAAACTGGCCGGGCGGCATGCCTTCAGGGAGGCCTTCAGGAATGCGGGCCCGAAGATCATGGAGCCGATCTATGACGTGGAGGTGATGGTGCCCGAAGAAAAGATGGGCGATGTAATGACCGACCTCCAGGGCCGCCGTGCCCTGATCATGGGCATGGAAAGCGAAGGCAACTATCAACGCATCAAGGCCAAGGTGCCCCTGGCGGAATTGAACCGCTATTCGACCAGTTTGAGTTCGCTTACCAGCGGGCGGGCCACCTACGGAATGAAATTTGCCGAATACCAGCAGGTCCCGGCAGACGTCCAGGAACAATTGCTGAAAGCATACGAAGAAGAGCAAAAAGAGGAAGAATAGCCCTGCCAATTTCCGAAACCACCCCTTAATCCGGCGCCGTCAGGCGCCGGATTTTTTTCTCTCCCGATTCAACAAATAATGGCATTCCTGTTGCAGATACAGCGAAAATTGTATTTTTGCCATCTGTGTAACAGCCTGGAGCAGGCTTGTTTACTTAGAATCTTTCTAAACAAATCAATTATTCACTTCTTTGCAATCAAGCATCAGTATGGCTGAAGAAAAACAACAGACACCGGGTCGGGAAAAAAGCGGCGGAGGCGGGCAAAGCAATTCCGTTCCGGAAAACGAATCCAAGGGCTTTCTTCGTTGGGTCGAAATAATGGGCAACAAACTCCCCCATCCCTTCTGGATATTTTTGTGGATATGTATTTTGATCGTCATTCTCAGCGGCATTACCTCCTTTTTGGGGGTCAGTGCCATTCATCCCGACGACGGCAGCCTGGTGGAAGCAGAAAACCTCATATCGGGAGAAGGCCTGAGGCGCTTTCTCGAAGAGGTGGTTACCAATTTTGCCCATTTTGCGCCCTTTGGTCTTGTGTTGGTAATGCTCATGGGTGTGTCCATTGCTGAACGCAGTGGCCTGCTTGCGGTTGCCATGCGCACCGTGGCCTTTTCGGTGCCCAGGAAAATTGTTTTGCCAGTGATCTTCATCATTGGTGCATGTGGCAACATCGGTTCCGATGCCGGCATTGTGATCGTACCCCCCATTGCCGCGCTGATCTTTACCCAGATGGGACTGAATCCCATAGCCGGGCTTGTGGCCGGCTACGCCGGAGCTACGGCCGGTTTTACCGCCAACTTCTTCATTGCAGGCACCGACGTGCTGCTGGCCGGTATCAGTACCGAAATCACCCAGCAGATGCCCGCGGCCATGGAAGTGAGCGCTACGGCCAACTGGTATTTTATGATCGCCTCCACCTTTCTGCTTGCCTTCGGGGGGGCATTCATCGCCAGGCGGTACACCATACCCCGGTGTAACCGTTTTGAACTCCTGGGCGAATTTGACCACCAGGTGCATTCAGGCACCCTCTCGGCCGAGGAAAAGAAAGGCCTGAAGAGGGCCGGGCTGGCTTTGCTGATCTATTCGGTGGTGATCATCCTGCTGGTGGCCCCGGCAGGTGCTCCGCTTCGCAACCAGGAAACCGGGGGCCTGGTACCCTCCCCCTTCCTGCGCGGGCTGATTCCCATACTCTTCTTCTTCTTTGCCATCCCAGGTTATTATTACGGAAAAGCTACCGGTGCCATCAAAAAGCCCAACGACATCCTGAAGCAGATGGAACATGGCATGAAAGAACTCTCGGGCTATATTGTGCTGATGCTGATCGTGGCCCAGTTCATTAATCTGTTCAGCTGGTCGAACCTGGATACCATCCTGGCCATCGTCGGGGCGGATTTTCTGACAACCACCGGGCTGACCGGCCCCATATTGTTCATCCTCTTTATGGTGCTGGTGGCCTTTTTGAATATTTTTCTGGGCAGCGGATCTGCCAAATGGGCCATTTTTGCTCCCATTTTCATTCCCATGCTGGCCCAGTTGAATTACAGTCCGGCCTTTGTGCAGTTGATGTACCGTGTGGGCGATTCCATCACCAATTGCGTCACCCCCTTGTATGTGTATTTCCCGCTATTGCTGGGATGGATACATAAGTACAACAAGAACATCGGCATTGGCACCATCGTCTCACTGCTGATACCCTACGCGGTGATACTGTTTGTGATGTGGGTGGTGCTGCTTTTTGTCTGGTACGTACTCGGCCTGCCGATAGGGGTGGGCGAATACATCTACCTGCAATAGCGTGCGGATCAGTTGCATTTGCTTTCGCCGCAGGCAGTGCATGTGAGGCACCCTTCCTGGTAGATTACCGTTTCCTGCTGGCAGCTGTTGCAGATGCGTCCTTCGGCCTTGGTGCCGTCGGGGATGAATTTCTTGAGGGCACGTACCAGCCCGTTTTTCCATGTGTGCAACCTGTCGCTGTTCAGGCTCAGGTCTTCTACCACGTCCACCACCGAGGGCAGCGGCATGCCATGGCGCAATATCCCCGATATCAGCTTGGCGTAATTCCAGTACTCTTTGTGGAAGGATCGGGATAGCCCCTCGATGGTCACCTTGTAGCCATCGTTGTCCAAAAACTGGAAGTCGTAGCGTTTTTCGCCACCTGTCAGCCGGTTTTTGATGACCCAGCCTTTTTGCACATAGGGGGGCAGATAAAAGCCCTCGGCCTTTCCGGTGAATATCTCGTAGGGCCGTTCGTGCAACAGGCCGACAACCGCCAGCCACTTTTCTGAATCGTTGTTAAACCGGACCACTTCGCATTCAAGCACTTTCGGGCGTTTGGGGGCATTATTCTCCCTGAACTCCCCCTCCGCTCCCTTCTTGCTTTCCCTGACCAGCACCCCTGAGCGGGAGCCATCGCGATAAACGGTCAAGCCCTTGCACCCGCTTTCCCATCCGGTCTGGTAGATCCGTCCCACAAGTGCTTCGGGGGTGTCTCCGGGCACATTCACGGTAACACTGATGGAGTGGTCGACCCATTTTTGCACAGCCCCCTGCATATTTACCTTGGCCACCCAGTCCACATCGTTGGCCGTGGCCTTGTAATAGGGCGACTTGCGGATGATGTCGCTGAGTTCGTCTTCCTTCATCAGCTTCACCTGCTCTATATCGTATCCGTTGACCTTCAGCCAGTCGACAAACTTATGGTGAAACACATGGTACTCTTCCCAGTGATCGCCTACTTCGTCAACAAAGTCGACCCTTGCGTTTTTATCGTTGGGGTTCACCTTCTTCCTCCTCTTGTAGGCCACCATGAAAACGGGCTCGATGCCGGAAGTGGTCTGGGTGAGTATGGAGACACTGCCGGTGGGGGCAACGGTGAGCAGGGCGATGTTCCTGCGTCCGTGCTTGCACATGTCTGCGTAAAGCGTCGGATCGGCTTCCTTCAGGCGGAGGATAAAGGGGTTGTTCTTTTCCTTTTCGGTGCTGTATACCGGGAAAGCGCCCCTGTCGGCAGCCAGCCTGGCCGATGCCCTGTAGGCTTCTATGGCCATGGTCTTGTGAATCCTGATCGAAAAGTCGGTGGCTTCCCGGGTCCCGTAGCGGTATCCCAGGGAAGCCAGCATATCGCCTTCGGCCGTGATCCCGATTCCGGTGCGCCGCCCCTGAATGCACTTTTCACGGATCTTTTGCCATAGTTGCCATTCCGTGCGTTTGAGTTCTTCTTCTTCGGGGTCGGTGGTGATCTTATTCAGTATGTTGTCAATTTTTTCGAGTTCAAGGTCGATGATGTCGTCCATGATCCGCTGGGCATGGCCCACATGCTCGCGGAAGCGGGCGAAGTTGAAGCTGGCCTTGGCGGTAAATGGATGCTCTACATAACTGAACAGGTTGATGGCCAGAAGCCGGCAGCTATCATAGGGACATAGAGGGATCTCTCCGCAGGGGTTGGTCGATACCGTGGTAAAGCCCCGGTCGGCATAGGCGTCGGGAACGGATTCCCTGATGATGGTATCCCAGAAAAGTATGCCGGGCTCGGCCGATTTCCAGGCATTGTGGACGATTTTATTCCACAGCTCCCTTGCCCTGATCAGTCTGGTGTATCCGGGCGAGGACGAGCCGATGGGGTAGTGCTGTAAAAAGTCTTTGTCTTCGGCCACAGCCCGCATGAAGTCATCGGTGATCTTGACCGATACGTTGGCCCCGGTCACTTTGCCCTGTTCCAGTTTGGCATCGATGAAACCTTCGGCATCAGGATGATTGACCGATACGGTAAGCATCAGGGCGCCCCTTCTGCCGTCCTGTGCGACTTCACGGGTCGAATTGGAATACCGCTCCATAAAGGGGACCAGGCCTGTGGAGGTAAGTGCGGAGTTTTTGACCGGGCTGCCTTTTGGCCTGATGTGGGAGAGGTCGTGACCCACACCGCCACGGCGCTTCATGAGTTGTACCTGTTCCTCGTCGACCTTCATGATGCCACCGTACGAATCGGCGCTGCCGTTACTGCCGATCACAAAGCAGTTGGAAAGCGATCCGATCTGAAAAGGATTGCCGATACCGGCCATGGGGCTTCCCTGGGGAACAATGAATTTGAAATCTTTCAGCAAGTGATAAATGGTTTCTTCGGAAAGGGGATTGGGGTAGTTGGTTTCAATGCGGTGGATCTCCCTGGCAATACGGCGGTGCATGTCGTCGGGGGTTTGTTCGTACAAATTTCCCTGGGAGTCCTTGAGGGCGTACTTGTTGGCCCATACCCCGGCGGCCAGGCTGTCTCCTCCAAAGTAGGCAGTGGATTTTTTCAGAACGCTGTCGTAGTCGAACCTGGCAGGCAAGGGGCCGGGGTTTTCCTGCTTTTTGTCCCCGGCCTGTGTACCTGACGGTGAATCCGGTGACTCTCCGGGCAGGCTGCGTTTGTCAAGCACGCCATGATAGAGGTTTTCACCCTCAGCAGACTGCCTTGTTGCGTTCGTTGTTTTGCCCAAGGTGGTTTTATCGCCCATATTGTTGTGAGTTTTCGTCGTGAATGGTCCCAGGCACAGCGCCTTGGGGTAAGCAAAGAAAAATGATGATAAGTAAATCTGAAAGTGGTGGTCGTACAGGCGAAGTTAAAAAACAAAACAATGAAAAACGCCCATTGTTTTTCAACAAAAACCAAAAGTTATTAACCGCAGCAACATAAACGGCTGATTGAAAACAGCCTGAAAGTTTGCCAGGAAAAAGATCCGGCGAAGTGGTTCAGGAGAATTCGATCAGGTAGGCCTTGATGAATTCGTCGAGTTCGCCGTCCATCACTTGTTGTACATTGGAGGTCTCTACGCCGGTGCGAAGGTCTTTGACCATTTTGTAGGGATGAAAAACATAACTCCTGATCTGCGAACCCCATTCGATTTTTTTCTTGCTGCTTTCCATGACGTCAAGCTTCTCTTGTTTTTTCCGCAGTTCCATATCATAGAGCTGCGATTTGAGCATGGTCAGGGCCTTCTCCCTGTTCTGGGCCTGGGAACGGGTTTCCTGGCACTCCACAACAAGGCCGCTTGGGGCATGCCTTACCCTGACAGCACTTTCCACCTTGTTGACGTTTTGACCGCCCGGACCGCTCGAACGAAAGGTGTCCCAGTTAAGATCGGCCGGGTTGATGTCTATCTGTATGTTTTCGTCCACCACGGGGTAGGCATACACCGAGGCAAAGGAAGTATGGCGTTTGTGGTTGGCATCGAAGGGGGAAAGCCTGACCAGGCGGTGGACCCCGCTCTCGCCCTTCAGGTAGCCAAAGGCGTGGTCGCCCTCCATCTCGATGGAGCAGCTTTTGATACCGGCACCCTCCCCCTCCTGGATGTCGAGGATACGTGTCCGGCATTTGTTGCGTTCGGCCCACCGCAAATACATGCGCATCAGCATCTCTGCCCAGTCCTGGCTTTCGGTGCCGCCTGCTCCGGCGTTGATGGTAACAATGGCGTTCAGCTGATCCTCTGCCTTGTTGAGCATCTTTTTAAACTCAAGTTTTTCGATCAGCCTGAGTGTCTTGTCATAGTGTTTTTCGACATCTTCTTCGCTGCCTTCGCCTTCCTGGTAAAAATCATGCAGCACTCTGAGGTCTTCCAGCTGCTGATGGGTCTTCTCGTAGGCGTCGATCCACTGATTCAGGCTGCTGAGCTGCCGCAGTTTTTTCTCGGCCTCCTGAGGCCTGTCCCAAAAGTCAGGGGCCTGGCTTTCTCTTTGCAGTGAGGCTGCCTCTTCTTTCTTTGCATCGATGTCAAAGAAACCTCCTTAAGGCATCCAGCCTCCTGTTCAAATCCTTGATGTGATCTGCATAAATCATATGTGTTCTTTGTTAAAGTGGTCATTCGCTTTTGCCGCCCCTGAGTCGCTCCCATACCAGTGCAGGTTCGTATCCCTTTTGTATGCAGTAGGCAGCGGTTTTTTGCAGGGCTTTATCCATGCTGTTCTCCGTGACCGACATTCGCTTTTTGTCGATCAATGTGTCGAGCTTCCTGATGTATAGGGCTTGGTCAATCAACGCCAGGGCTTCATCGATCCGGTCGGGCGGGATTTGATGACCGGCCAACTCCGAGCGTATCCTTATCCTGCCCCAGTGTTGCTGACGGAACTTTCCGAGGGCGAACTCCCTGGCAAACCGCCGGTCATTCACAAAGCCCTCATCCGTCAGGCAGTCGATGAGCTGTTGGCACTGCGCCCGGCTGGCACCCCAGCTTAGCAGCTTTCGTTCGACTGCTGCCGGGCTTCTTTCCTGGTATGCACAGAACTTTGCCGCCTTGCTTTTCAAGACTTCGGCCGAAACGTCGCGATTTTCCCTGTCATTTTCCATGCGTTTGTGAGGGCCGGGTTGCCACCTGTACAAAGGTAATTCAATGCCGCCAATAAAAAAACAGCGGGAAGGCGGCAAGCCTTCCCGCTGTTTTTTTCAAGTCTCAAAGCTTGATTTCGTCGTCCAGTTTGTTAAAAAACCGGTATTCGAGGAAGTGAAAGGATGTGGAAGGATAAACTTTTATCCACTTTTTGTACCTGAAGAACCATTTTAGCCTGACCGACGGAAAGCCTTTTGTTAGATAGGCATGCATAAACGGATGCACCCTCAGTGTCAGCGAGGGCTCGTTCTGTTCGCGGATGAGGTAGCGCAGATTGCTTTCGATCTCATCGATCAGGATGATGCTGGGTTTAATTTTCCCGGTGCCGCCGCAGGCAGGGCATTTTTCCAGTATCTCCACACTGGTTTCGGTCCTGACCCGCTGCCGGGTGATCTGCACAAGACCGAATTTGCTGGGTGGCAAAATGTTGTGTTTGGCCCTGTCCTTGCTCATTTCATCCTTCATCTTCTCATACAGCTTCCTGCGGTTTGCAGATTGTTGCATGTCGATGAAGTCAACCACGATGATACCGCCCATGTCGCGTAGCCTGAGTTGGCGGGCAACCTCAGAGGCTGCTTCCAGGTTTACCTCCAGGGCGTTGTCTTCCTGGCTGTTGTCGCTTTTCATGCGCTGACCGCTGTTCACGTCGATCACGTGCAGGGCTTCGGTGTGTTCAATCACCAGGTAAGCTCCACTTTTGATGGATACCACCTTGCCAAAGGATCCCTTTATTTGTCTTTCCACACCGAAATGATCAAAAATCGATGCTTTCCCCTTATAGAGCTTCAGTATGTCGATTTTCTCGGGGGCAATGGTTTTGATGTAGTCCCTTAGCTCTTCATACATTATGGGGTCATTGACGTGAATGTTGTTGAACGACTCATTGAGCAGGTCGCGCAGCATGGCGGATGAGCGGTTGATCTCGCCCAGGATGATCTTCGGGGGCCTGGCATGGGCAAGCTTTTCGGCAATGCCATACCATTTGGACACCAAACTGTTGAGGTCGGCGTCCAGATCGGCCACCATTTTTCCTTCGGCAACGGTGCGAATGATCACCCCGAAATTTTTCGGTTTGATACTTTGCACCAGGCGCTTCAGGCGGCTTTTTTCTTCCGTGCTCTGTATTTTTTGCGATACCGAAATACGATCAGAAAAAGGCACAACGACCAGGTAACGGCCTGCAAGCGATATTTCGCTGGTGATGCGCGGGCCCTTGGTCGAAATGGGTTCTTTCGCAATCTGAACAAGTATTGGCTGGTTGGCCGAGAGCACGTCGCTGATTTTCCCGGTCTTCTCGATCTCTTTTTCCGGATGAAAACGATCCATGGCCAGCAAATTGGTTTTTCCTGACATGGCCAGCTTGACGTATTTGTTCAAACTGTTGACCTGGCTGCCCAGGTCGAGGTAGTGTAAAAAAGCATCCTTTTCGTATCCCACATCCACAAAGGCGGCATTCAGCCCCGAAATGACCTTTTTGGTCTTCCCGAGGTAGATATCGCCCACGGAGTAGTTGTTGTTCTTTCGATCGCGGTGCAGCTCAACAAGCTGCTTCTCTTCGATCAAAGCCATAACAACCTCCGTTGTGCCGGAATCAATGATCAATTCTTTGTTCACATCAGAGATATTTTAAAGGGTTCATCATTCATTTAACAATGAATGGGGGAGGGTTACAAACACCAGGGCAATGCCCGGGGAGTCGAAAATAAAATTACATAACACCTTAAAGGGCATTATGTAATTTTGAAAAATTAGTGCAGGTGATCAGGCAACTGCCCTCAAGTCGCTTATTTCTTCTTATGCCTGTTTTTTCTCAGGCGTTTTTTGCGCTTGTGGGTGGCCATTTTGTGTCGTTTCCTTTTTTTTCCGCTAGGCATCTTTTTCTTCGGGTTAAATGGGGTCACATAATTTTCAGAATTCTGGTCGATCTGCTCAGGAAGCCTTTACCGAAGCTTTTACCTCGCTCACGAATTCCTTGGCGGGTTTGAAGGCAGGGATGCAGTGAGCCGGGATGATGATGGTGGTGTTTTTGGAAATATTCCTGCCGGTTTTCTCTGCCCTTTCTTTGATAATAAAGCTGCCGAACCCTCTCAGATAAACGTTTTCTCCTTTTACCAGGGCGTTTTTTACGGTGTTCATAAAGGCTTCTACTGTGGCCTGAACAGCTACTTTTTCAATGCCGGTTTTGTTGGCAATTTCTGTTACAATTTCCGCTTTAGTCATAATGCGCGTTTTTGGTAATGGGTTGATTAGATTGTTTTTTCCGTTGATTTTGGGATGCAAATATACGTTTTTTCCGGTTATAAGAAAACAAATTAATTATTTTTACATCAATCGTTTAAGCTAATTTTGTTTTTATTTTCAGTCCGGATGTCTTCTTATGGATTTCGCGTCACGCTTGTTGTGGTGGTATGACAGAAACGGCCGCTCACTGCCCTGGCGGGGGGATTCCGATCCCTACCGCATCTGGGTTTCGGAGGTCATCCTCCAGCAAACCCGTGTGGAGCAGGGAGTGGGCTATTTTAGCCGGTTTATTGAGGCATTCCCCGATTTGCACAGCCTGGCCCTTGCCCCATTGGGCGAGGTGTTGCGTTTGTGGCAGGGCCTGGGTTATTACACCAGGGCCAGGAACCTGCACAGGGCTGCCCGGCAGATCATCAGCGAACATAATGGACAGCTTCCTTCCGATAGCCAGGCATTGTCGGGTTTGAGCGGGATCGGTCCGTATACATCCGCAGCCATTGGCTCCATTGCCTTCGGAGAGCGGGTGCCGGTGATTGACGGGAATGTGTACCGCGTGCTGTCGCGTTTGTTTGCCATCGAACATCCGATTGACACGGCCGGGGGAAAGCGGGCATTTTACGACCTGGCTCTCTCGCTGATGCCGGAAAGCCGGCCCGGGGATTATAACCAGGCACTGATGGATTTCGGCTCGCTGGTGTGCAAACCCTTTGGGCCGGTATGTCACGAATGCCTGTTCAACAGCCAGTGCCTTGCCTTGCAGCGCAATGCAGTGATGCGGTTTCCTGCGCGAAAGCCAAAAAAGAAAACCCGGCCGCGTTATTTCAATTATTTTCTGGTGCATGCCACCACCGCCGGCGGGCTGCCGGGTTTTTTCGTTGGCCAGCGTTCGGGCAACGACATCTGGAGAGGGCTGTACGAACTGCCTTTGTTCGAAACAGGACACGAAATGCACGAAGCGGAGGTTTTCGCCCGCGCCTGCCGGGCCGTCCTGCCGGGGCATGATCATGAGTCTGTTTCAGGAGAGATGGTCCGCTCGCTCAAACACCAGTTAAGTCATCAGACCATCCACGCCCGGCTGTTCCGGCTGAGTCACGGGCCCGGGCAGTTGGAAATGTTCGGCAAAAAATACATCCTGACAGATGTCAGGGGTTTTGAGGCCATGGCAAAACCCAGGCTGATCGAGCGTTTGCTTGAGTAAGCGACCCTTTGTTACCAGGTGCTCGCCCCTTCGTTTCCCAGACCTCCTACTTCAGGAAGCCTTCGTCGAGGTGGAAGGCCTCGAAAAAGAAATCATAGCTCCCGTCGGCATACACAATGGCCAGCTCCGGATAAGCCTCTCCCCAGTGCGGATCTTCGTACAACCGGTATTCGACTTTGCCGATGCGCTTGTTTTTGGCTGCCTGCAAGAGTTCGATGTCCATGTTGTTGTTCATGCAATCAAGGTCGGTGTAGTGGCATTCTTCCTGGGCAAGAGGCAGGATGTTCCCCGAAAAGCGCAGCGGGCTCAGCTGGAAATATCCCGATACCCTCTCCACGTCGTCGAGTCCGGCCGTGTACCTGATGTCGAGGTCGGACACCATCAGGGGGGTACCATCTGCCCTGAAATCAAGGGTGGTGTTGAAGTTCCTCCCGCTCCCGCTGAAATTCATCTCCATGACGTAGGGCGGCATGTCCAGCGTCATTGAACCGGCTGTGGGCAAGCCTTCGGGGTTCAGGCTCAACTGATAGCTCAGGCTCATGAGGGTTTGATTGTCGACATCCAGACGCACATCGGCCCTGACGGGTACGACGTCGGTATCCACCCCGAATCCGTCATCGATCACCACTTCGGCAAGCAATAGGTTGTCGATGCGCAGAATGCCGTTGATCAGCCGCGTATCATAAGCCGATTCGCTGGCAGGGAACTGGAATTCGAGGTAGTCCACTTCCGTTTGGTTGATCTGGTCAAATTCGCCGGTATTGAAGTTGTAGCGAAATACTCCGTAAAAAATCGTTTCGTCGGGCTGACCTTTTTGTGCGGCCAATCCCCTGCCCAGTGCCGGAAGGCGGCCGATGCCCGGCATGGTGAGCTCATGCGGCGATTCGACCGACCTGGCTGCGGCTTCCCGCATATCGAAATCAAAATCCATGTCCATCAGCATCATGAAAAAACTGAGCGACTCCATGGGAGGAGTGGCCATCATCAGCCCCATGTGGGTCATGATTTCGTCGCCTGCCGCTTGCAATTCTGCCCTGGCCTCGTCGGCAGAAAGACTTTCTGTGCCGTCATCCTCGCACGAAACAAGGCTTATGGCAAAAAAACCTGTCAGCAGCAACAGCATCCTGGTGTTCCATGTTGTTTCCATGTGTTTATAATTTTTAAGTTTAGGTAATTTAAAAGTTGTTCTTTCTTTCTTTCTTTCTTTCTTTCTTTCTTTCTTTCTTTCTTTCTTTCTTTCTTTCCACCTTCCCATTGCTAAAGTTACGGAAAACTATTGTTCGTTATCAAGGGCCTGTGCATGGTTTTTTTCTTAACTTCGGTATCCCGTAACTTGCCGCTGCCAACTGTTTTTTGACAACTGGGTGTTTAAACAGGGCAAAACCCGCCGGCCAAAAAAAATATAGTTTAAAAATAATTATTTTAGCATACATATTTATTTTATTCACCGAAAAAAACAATCGTATGGCAGGAGTAAACAAAGTGATCTTGCTGGGCAACCTGGGCAAGGATCCCGACATCAATACCCTGGAAAGCGGGGTAAAAATGGCACGCTTCCCCGTGGCGACCAATGAAGTGTACAAGGGAAAGGATGGGGAGATGGTCGAAAAGACAGAATGGCATAATGTGGTGCTTTGGCGCAACCGTGCAGAGCTGGCTGAAAAATACCTGACAAAGGGCAGCCAGGTATATATCGAGGGCCGTCTGCAAACCCGTCAATGGGATGATAAGGAGGGGAACAAGCGTTATACCACCGAGATCATTGGCGATGTGATCAATTTTGTGGGTAGCAGGCCGTCCCAGTCAGGTGCCGAAAGCCCCGCTGCCCGGGCCGGGGATAAGGAAAACAGGGAGGCGGGAATGCCTCCCGAAGAAGACGATCTTCCGTTCTGAG
>PWJC01000097.1 GCA_003560165.1 Bacteroidales bacterium | reverse complement strand
CAGATCAGGCTGTTGACCCCCGGCGGGGAATCGTCAGACCAGGCAGAGTGGGACCGCTTGCTGGGCTATGCCTATGGAGAGCTCTACCAGAACGTGTATGCCTTTTCGCTGGACGAACTGGTCGGCATGGATTCCTTAACAAGGTCGGGGGTCGAAGACAGGATCTTCAGCATCGGACTCGGGCTGGGGGATCTTTCGCTGGGAGAGGTCGAAAAAGGGTTTCAGGAAAGCTCGGATAAGATCTTCTTTAAAAGAGGACGCACCCACCAGGTGAGCCAGCTGATGACCCGCATCAATGAGCTGAACGAAAAAGTAAAGAACATACAGGCACATCTGCCGCATTACCAAAGCCTGACCGGGGAGATCCGGGAGCTGGAAGAGGAAACAGCCCGGCTCGGCCTTGCCCTGCAGCAGCACCGGGCCAAACAAACCCAACTTGAGAACTATTTCAGATGCTACGAATATTTTGTGCGCATCAACCGGGCCAGGCAGCAGCTGAAAGATATGCCGGCATTGAAAGAACTCCCCGACAACCTGCCCGGGGAACTGGATCAACTGGAAACCAGGGAACAGCACCTGAAAGACCAGTGGCGTGCGATCACCAGTGGCAAAAGAGAGCGCAAAGGCATACAGGACCTGGAACAGGAACTGGAAAACATTCATTTCAATTCCGGCTTGCTGGAGCAAAAAGAAACGGTAGATTACCTCCGGGAGAACCTGACGCTGTACCAGAAGGAAATCAAAAACAGGGAGGATGATCTGCGCAGGGCATCCGAACTGGACGAAGAGGTAAGGAAGGGGATATCGGCCATCAGCACGGGATGGAGCGAGGCCCACATTGCCGGCTTTGAAGACATGGAAGGCAAACGGGCGAAACTGGCGTCGGCAAAAAGCGCATTCGAAGAGTTGGGACAAAAAAAACGCGAGCTGGGCGCCGAGCTAAAGGTTTTGAGAACAAAGGAACATTCGCTGAACACAAAAGCAGCGGCTGCTTTGCTTGCCGGCATAGCGGCATTGGCGGCAGTCCCGGCCTTTTACTATGGGCTGCATGTCTGGGGTATGGTCCTGGTTTTGATTGCCGGGATGCTTTTCTTTAGCAGGAATCTGCTCTCAAAAAAAGGCGCCTACCTGCTTGCCCTGGAGCGCCTGGAAGAACTCGGGATCAAGGAAGGAAGGCTCAGGCAGGAGTTCGGAGCTTATCTCGGGGCCAAACTGCAGCTCAACAGCGCATTGAGCCCGGAGGCGGCTCTGAACATCCTGGACCGGGCAGACCAATTGAAAGGGATGCTGCTGGAAAGGGATAAGCTGCTGAAAAACGTGAAGCAAAAGCGGGATGCGTTTATCACGGATTATGAAGGAAAGGTAACTGAGGTCAAGGTGCTGCTGGAAGTGGGCATCACCGAAAACAACGTGGAAATCATCGTGAACCGGATTGCCGCCGCCTATGAGGAAGCCCGGCAGCTATCGGGGAAAAAACGGCAACTGGCCGATGAATTGGAGCGCGCAAACAGGGAACTCAGGGCCACCGAAAAGGAACTCGAAGCAGTGGATGCGCAGATCACCCTTTTGCTGAACTCCATAGGAGCGGATGACAGGCTGACCTTGAGGGAGGTATACGAACAAAACGAAGTGGTAAAAAGCCTGAATGATCAACTGCACGAAGCCACAGAGGCCATAGAGGTTATTGCCGGACTGAACAGGGCGGATGAGGTCATGGCCTACCTGGCTGCGCACGAAAAAACAGCAATTGAAGATCGGATCAGGGAACTGAAAAGTCAAGCCGAAACGGACTCCGGTACACTGCAGCAATTGAGGGAGGAACTTGGAGGGAAAAAACGGGAAATCCAGACCATTTCGGACGAATCTGAACTGTCCGAAACCCTTACCGCCCTTGAAACGGAAAAGCAGAAGCTGCAGCTTGCCTACAGGGAATGGCTGACCCGGCAACTGGCCCTGAAGATACTGGGCGATGTGAAAACAAGATTCGAGCAGGAGAAACAACCCGAGGTAATCAGGTATTCGAGCCAGTATTTTAAAAAGATCACCGAAAACCGTTACGAGGCGATCCGTGTGTCGCTCGGACAAAAGGAGGTCAGCGTGTTTGACCCAAGGGGCGCAGCCAGGGGCATCGGGCAGCTGAGCCGGGGAACCCGCGAACAGCTGCTGGTGAGCCTGCGGCTGGGATTTATCGAAGCCTACGAAAAACAGGCCGAACCACTGCCCATCATTGTGGACGAGATCCTGGTGAACTTTGATCCGGAACGGGCGCAAAAAACCGCTAAAATACTGGAGGAGTTTGCCAAAGACAGGCAGATACTGATGCTCACCTGCCACGAAACAACCGCCGGCTTATTTAAAGACCCCACCATCCGTCCGATCGGTTAAATGTCACTTATTGCAAAAACCCGGTATTCAAGGCCCTGTCCGGACAAAAAAAGTGTACGCCCGGGGCATGCCAAATATGTTGACATACAGGAGAATGATTATGTCATGGCAAATTTCATGTGACCTATTTAATCAAATTATACACACATAAAATGAACAAAAAGCAATGGTACGAAGCATTATTTGAAAATTATGGTCAAAAATACGACCATGAATCCTTTACCCAGGGAACAATGGGCGAATGTGATTTTATTGAAAACGAATTGAATTTCAACAAATCATTGAAAATTATTGATGTTGGATGCGGTACTGGCCGTCACTCAATCGAATTGTCAAAAAGAGGGTATTCGGTTACAGGGATCGATTTGTCCGAATCCATGCTTGAAAAAGCAAGGGAAAAGGCAGGACAAAATGGTTTGCATTGTGAGTTTCTGAGGCAGGATGCCCGGGACCTGCCATTTGAAAATTTGTTTGATGCAGCGATAATGATGTGTGAGGGAGGCTTTCCGTTAATGGAAACGGACGAAATGAATTTTGAAATTCTTCAAAATGTATCTGAATCCTTAAAAAAGAAATCAACATTTATTTTTACCACATTAAACGGATTGTTTCCATTGTTTCATTCAATAAATGGATTTCACGCCGAAGACAAGACTCCAGGCAATGCTACATACCATAGCAGGAGTTTTGATTTGATGACGTTCAGGGATTACAACGTCACCAAGGTTGTGGATGACAATGGCGTGGAAAAAATACTCGAATGCAATGAACGGTATTATGTGCCGCCCGAAATTACGTGGCTGTTGAAAACGCTTGGATTTACTCAAATTGACATTTTCGGGGCAAGGCTCGGTGCCTTTTCCCGAAAAGATCCATTAACTACCAAAGACTATGAAATGCTGGTAATTGCCAATCGATAAAACGGGAAAATGGCACAAAAGTCAAAAAGTCAAATGGTCTGAAAAGTCGAAATGTCAATTATTCCAATGCCCGCAGGCAGTGCGACTGTTCAAGCCCGGGGAAACCCCAAAATGTGTTCTATTTTGTAACTTTTCATCTGCTTAAGCCGTCAGTATCATATACAAATCATCACAAACAAACAAACAAACAAACAAACGAACAAACAAATCAACAACCATGAACAGCAATCAATTTACTTTCATTAGCCTGGTTTTGATGAGCCTGCTTTTTGCCATCAACCCAACTGCATCGCAATCTCAGGAACTGGACCATGACCCGGAGGCAATTGCCAGGGACCTGATCGCCGGGTACGACAGCGCACACATTCCGGGCGGGGCAGTCATGGTCATTCGTGATGGGGACATCGTATTCAGCAAAACCTTCGGTATGGCAAATCTGGTTTACGGGGTGCCATTTAAATGGTCTACCCCCACCAACATCGGATCCACTTCCAAGCAATTTACCGCTTTCGCACTGCTGTTGTTGCAGGACCAGGGCAAGCTCTCACTGGAGGACGATATCCGACAGCACATTCCTGAGCTTCCTGATTTTGGAGAGCCTGTGTTGTTGCGTCATCTGATTGCACATAGCAGCGGTTACCGTGAGTACTTAAACTCCATTGCCATGAGCGGCCGTTTTCTGACAGACAATATCCGGCGCGAGGAAATCATTCCCCTGATCCAGCGGCAACCATCACTGCAGAACACACCGGGTGAAAGCTATAACTACAACAATACCGGGTATGCCCTGCTGGCCAAGGTTATCGAGCGGGTTAGCGGAGAGGATTTTCCCGATTGGATGAAAACCCATGTTTTTGAGCCCCTGGGCATGCACAATACGCTTGTGCTCAGCAACCCCGGGCAGCTGATCGAAGGAAAAGCCCAGGGATACTCAGTGGGCCCGGAGAATCAGATTGTGGCTGTGCCCGATATTCATGCATCCATGGGGCCTGGTGGTATATACAGTACCTTGGAAGACCTTGAAAAATGGATCGCTCATTTTCACCAACCGGTTCTGGGTCCTCCTGATATTGCAGATCGTATGATGAAACCATATTCATTTAACAGCGGAAAAGCTTCCAGCTACGCCAATGGGTTGATGGTGGGCGATCTGAACGGTTTGCACATGGTTGAGCACGGCGGTGCGGATGTGGCCCATCGTTCTGCCTTTTTAATGTTTCCCGAAATCCAGGGTGCTGTGGTGGTGCAAACCAACAACAGCCGGCTTCCGGCCCAGGCCATGGCCATGCGTCTTGCTGAGGCATTTTTCTCAGACAGGATGGAATTGGACGATGCAAGCAGGGCCTCACTGGCCGACAGGGATGCTTTTGTCTATGATGTTTCTCTATTCGATGAAATTGCCGGCCGGTACGAACTGGAAGAAGCACCGGGTTTTGTGATGGAGTTTACGCGTGATGAAGACAAGATATATGGGCAGGCCACCGGACAGCCGCGTTTTGAAATATTTGCCAGTTCTGATTCTACGTTTTACCTCACAGTTGTGGAAGCCAGTTTTACCTTTCACCGCAACCAGGCAGGAGAAGTCGATGCCATGACGCTCCACCAGAACGGGCATCACTCTGCGGTTCGGTTAACCGAACCCGCCTGGGAACCTTCGGCAGAAGAATTGGCAGAATACCTCGGGCGCTACTTCAGCGAAGAGCTGGAAACATTCTACACCCTGGCACTCGATGATGAGGGCAACATGGTTTTAAGGCATCGCCGCTTTGCCGATATACCGCTCAGAGCTGAATCCAAAGACCAGTACACAGGCGGGTTCCCGATCACCGAACTGACCTTTGTCAGGGATGAAGCCGGAACATTAACCGGTTTTAAAGCCAGCAGCGGCCGGTCGTTCGATATTGTATTTAAAAAACAGTAGTCCTTCTGCCCACCCCCCGGAACTTCCAGCTTGCAAAGCAACCGGAAGCTTCCGGGGCGATGCGTGTTGACCCTGAATGCCAGGCCGTCCGGCAAGGTCAACCCAATATCCAACGCAAGCAATCAACCGTGCATTGGATGAGGAGGCAGGCCTGTTGCCAGAGTGCAAAAAATCCTGGCAAAGCAGGCTGTTTTCCTATACCTGGTTCAGCGCCGCGATCAGTTGCGGGTAAACGTCTGAAAAGTCAGGGTAAAGGTGGCGGTTTTCCTCATAGTAAACCAGAAGGTCCAAAAAGAGGTCAAGGTATTCAAAGCCCCTTTCAACATCCTTCTGATATCTTTGCATGGCCACCTGGTCTCCAAAGCGGGCTTGCTTCAGCCTGATGACCACGGCCCTGACAATGTGTTCATTTACGGCAACTGTCCAGTTGGTATAGCCTGCGGGCCTCACCTTCGCCCTAATCTGGTCATACAGGTGTTCACTCTGGCTGAGCTCTTGCTCATGGGCGTACCCAAGCGGGTTAACAAATGAGTGGGCGAATTCGTGCCAAATTAAATTGCGCAATGATGATTCATTAAGTCCTTGCTCGTTGCGGTACTCAGACACCATGGCATACACTTCCCTGCCATTGGCCCCTTCGGCCATTACCCCGTAATTGCCCATGATCAGTGGCATCAATATGATATGATATGCTTCTTGCCGCTGTCCAAAATAGGCTTCCAGGTCATCCACATAAGAGTATTTCTCAACCAGTGCGCTGACCTGCTCTACAGTATAACGGTAGAAATCCTGGTGTTGTAAATAAAAATCAGCAAATTGGCTTGTTGCCACAAATTGCCTCAATTGCGACTTCCAGGCGTTGATGCGCCTCTGCGTGGTATTCAACTGCCTGATCGTTTCCTCAGAGATGGGCGTTCTGAGCTCAAGCTCAGGCACAGTTGATAAATGCATCATCAAGGCCGGAGGGGCATTCCAGAAAATACCCCTTTGGTGCATTTGTTTGAACGTTCGTACAGAGCGGTGTTTGCCCATTTCTGCAAAATACGATGTCATGGCATCCTTGTAGCTGCATTCCAACATGCTTACTGCCTGGAAACCGGAAAGGATATACTGGGCAGCCAGTAGTTCCATCCTGGGGTCAATGCTGACCATTGCACCGGAAACCTTTCGATACACAGGTTCCAGAGGTTCAATATCGAGCGCTTGTTCCTTAATCAGAACACCTGCCAACAGGTATATCATAACCGTCAGGGTAAGCAGCAGGGGCAGCCAGACTTTTACGTTCGGAGCAATGGTTGTTTTCATCTCTGCGGTTTACGTTTAAATTTTTGCGGATCATTCCAGTTTGGTCCCTTTCAAATACCTTTTTCCGCTAATGTGCATGACAATGGCAAACAGGGGTAATGTACGCATTTTACATCAGGAATGCCTGTCCGAGGAGTCCCAGCAAAAACAGCCCCCCGAATTTACGGTTGTGCACAAAGGTATGCGATGAAAACCAAAGCGGCCAGGCGTCCTTCGGGTAACCGGGCGGACGCTTTTATTGAAAAAACAATCTCTGTTTGGCGTTTTTCATTCGCTCAACAGGCTGCGCCACAGTTTGTGGATTGTTTATGCAGCCGCAGTGTTCGTCTGCATCAATTGGATTTGGATCCTTGTTGCCAGCAGATCATGACCTCCCATAAATAAAGAACGCATCAGATCCGGCCTCCCGGGCTGCTCCCGAATTCATGGCCGGACAGCCTGATGCGCTGCAATCGGAGGAAATGTCCGTTTCCCTGCACGGAGCCTTATCCATTCCTAAAACTGAGGTATCTTTGACCATGGATCGATCAACGGTGTTTTTGGCCCTGGTATTCGTACTGCTTTGGAATTCAGGCTTCATAGGGGCCGAATACGGTTTATCCCACGCAGGGCCTTTCGCCTTGCTGCTGTGGCGTTACCTGGCGCTTACCCTTATCCTTTTCATAGTTCTTCTGCTGCGCAAGCGTTTCCGGTGGACAGGCTGGCCGTCAGCCGCAACAAACATGTCGGTAGGAATTCTGGCCCATGGGGTATGGCTCAGCTGCGTGCTTCTTGCACAGGACCAAAATGTGCCGGTCGGCATAGTGGCCTTGGTGGTAGCCCTGCAACCCTTGGCAACCGGGGCTTTTTCTGGAATGGTAACGGGTGAACGGACTCCTCTTCAAAGTTGGATTGGCCTGTTGGTCGGATTCGGGGGAGTTGCGTTAACCGTTCTTTCCAGGATCGATTTTTCAGACTCCGGCTCCGTTTTTGGGTACCTGATCCCATTGGGTTCCGTTATGGCCATTACGGCAGCCAGCCTGATCCAACGAAAAACGGAACTAAAGCAGGACCACAAACAGCTTCCCGTTGACCTGAGCTTATTCTACCAAAGCCTGGGTACTGCCGTAGTTCTGGTTATCCCGGCTGTATTTATTGAAAACCTCGAAACCCAATGGGCGGCTGAATTCATCTACACCATGCTATGGCTGATCTTCGCCGTTTCCCTGGGCGCTTATGCCTTCATGTGGATGCTGATCAAGAGAATCGATGCCACAAGAGTGGCCAGTTTGTTTTACCTGGGCCCTCCGGTAACCATGCTCATGGCCTGGATCGCATTCGGAGACACACTGCTGTTGATGGACATTATCGGGCTCGTTGTGGTATTGACCGGGGTGCTGCTGACACATATCAAGCTTAGGAAGTTCCCTGCCGGCAGCACCAAATAGGGCCTGCCCAAAAAACATTATAGGTTGTTCCGGGGGCTGCAAGGGATGCATCAACCGGCGACACAGGGGTCGTTATTGCACCGGGATCCCTGCTAAACAAAGCCCTCGGGCGTCATGTGCGCACTGGCCAGGACCTCAGCCACAACACGTTTGTCCTTTCCCCTTTTTAACAGACGCCTGGCTTCAACCCTGTCCGGTTCGGGCAGGTGCCCGTAATGACGTTTCCAGTATTTCAGGAAATGGTTCATGTGTTATTGGCTGTTGGGTTTTGGGTTTTGGCTGTTGGCTATTGGCTATTTCAACTTTTCAACTTTTCAACTTTTCAACTCTTCAACTTTTCAACTCTTCAACTTTTCAACTTTTCAACTTTTTCGTTCCATCGTCTTTCTGTCTTCTGTCTTCTGTCTTCTATCTTCTATCTTCTATCTTCTACCTTCTACCTTCTACCTTCTACCTTCTACCTTCTACCATTCATAACGAAAAAAAAATCATGTATATTTGACAAGCCCCGCAGGTCGAAAATTTTGGGAGATTGGTGCAAACCTTTTTAATCAGCACAACATTATGAGCCGGCTTGTACCAATACGGTCAACAGACGATATATTTCCGGAATACCGTCAGACACCCATAGGATTGCTTTTGGAATACCACAATCTTAACCGTCCGCCCGACACCTTCGACAGAGCACAACTTTTAACCGGAATGTGCATGGACAACCGGAAACATTTGCGCATTCCCGACAACTTTTCCTTTATTATCCGCACTGCAGGGGCAAATTTAAGGTTTAGCGAATTCAGCGTTTCATTCGCCATTGCTGTTGGCCGGCTCAGGCACATTGCGCTCATCGGGCACAACAACTGCAGGATGGTCAATTTGATCTCACGCAAGGATGAATTTATAAAAGGACTTGTCGAGATGGCGGGTTGGGATAAGGAACGGGCAGAAGAGCATTTCATGCAGCTGTCGCCAATGTTTGAGATGGACAGCGAAACGGATTTTGTTTTAAGCGAAACACATCGGCTCCGGCATCATTATCCGGATATTATGATTGCTCCCATGTTCTACTCGATCGACGACAACAAACTTTATCTGATCAATGAAGGGCAAGCAACCGGACGGTATGCTTTTTGATCTTTTTGATATAGTGGTTTCATAAAGCCGGAACCGGCCCGGAAGCCGGAAGTCCCTTCGGGTGCTTGCGGTTCTGCCGCCAACGTTAATCAGGCTTTGGCCGGCATCAATAAGGGTGCACTGCTTTTGTAACATTTCCCCGCTCAAAATCGTCATTATTATTATATCCAAATCGTGGCGCCCAAACAAAAACGACATACCTGCCCATGCCAGCGCATTGATAAACACAGGAATGGCTCAGACATGGCGGGATGCATACGACCCATTTGAAAACCAAATCGATAACCATGAAAAGCCATCATTTTTTTGCCTTTACCATGGGGTTGATGCTCATGATTTTTGCCATCAGCCCAACGGCTTTGCAGTCGCAGGAACTGGACCATGACCCGAAGGCAATTGCCATAGACCTCATCGCAAAATACGACAGCGCACACATTCCGGGCGGGGCAGTCATGGTCATCCGCGAAGGAGGCATCGTATTCGGTGAATCGTTCGGGATGGCGAACCTGGCTTATGAAGTGCCGTTCGAATGGTCTACCCCCACCAATATCGGTTCAACCTCCAAGCAATTTACCGCTTTCGCCTTGCTGTTGCTTCAGGAAGAGGGCAAGCTCTCACTGGACGATGATATCCGGGATCATATTCCCGAATTGCCCGATTTTGGAGCGCAGGTTTTGTTGCGCCACCTGATTGCCCATACCAGTGGTTATCGTGAGTATTTAAACTCCATTGCCATGAGTGGCCGGTTTCTGACGGACAATATCCGGCGCGAGGAGATCATTCCCCTGATCCAGCGGCAACCATCCCTGCAAAACACACCGGGTGGCGTTTATAACTACAACAACACCGGGTACGCACTGCTGGCCAAGGTTATCGAGCGGGTAAGCGGGGAAGATTTTCCCGATTGGATGAAGAACCATGTATTTGAGCCCCTGGGCATGCACAACACCCTTGTTATCAACAACCCCGGGCAGCTGATCAGGGGGAAGGCCCAGGGATACTCAGTGGGTCCTGAGCATCAGGTTGTGGCAGTGCCCGATATTTATGCCTCCATGGGTGCGGGCGGGATATACAGCACCATGGAAGACCTGAAAAAATGGATCGCTCATTTTCACCAACCCGTGCTGGGCCCTCCCGACATCAAAGAAGAAATGATGAAGCCATATCCATTGAACAACGGTGAAGCCGGTAATTACGCCAATGGGCTGATTGTGGGTGACCTGAATGGCTTGCAGATGGTTGAGCACGGCGGTGCGGATGCGGCCCACCGTTCTGCCTTCATGATGTTCCCCGAAATCAGGGGTGCTGTGGTGGTACAAAGCAACAACAGCCGCTTTCCGTCCCAGGCCATGGCCAGACAGCTTGCAGAGGCTTTTTTTGCCGACAACATGGAATTGGACCCGGCAAGCAAGGCATCGCTTGAAGAAGGGGACGTTTTTGTTTACGATGTGGAACTTTTCGATGAAATAGCCGGCCGCTACGAATTGGAAGTGATGCCGGGTTTTGTGATGGAGTTTACCCGGGAGGAAGACAGGCTATTTGCCCAGGCCACCGGACAGCCTCGTTTTGAACTGTTTGCCAGCTCCGACTCCACCTTTTACCCGACAGTTGTGGAAGCCAGCATTACCTTCCACCGCAATGAGGAAGGTGAATTTGATGCCATGACCCTCCACCAGAATGGAGATCACCGGGGCGTCAGGCTAACCGACCCCGCCTGGGAACCGTCGTCGGAAGAATTGGCTGAATACCTCGGTCGCTACTTCAGTGAAGAGCTGGAAACATTCTACACCCTGGCACTCGACGATGAAGGCAACATGGTTTTGAGGCACCGTCGCTTTGCGGATTTACCCCTCAGAGCTGAATCCAAAGACCAGTACACGGGAGGGTTCCCGATCATGGAGCTGACCTTCATCAGGGATGAGGCCGGAACATTGACCGGTTTTAAGGCGAGCAGCGGCAGATCCTTCGGTATTGTATTTGAAAAACAGTAGCCCTTCTCCCCACCTCCCGGAACTTCCAGCTTGCACAGCAACCGGAAGCTTCCGGGGCGATGCGTGCTGACCCTGAACGACAAGAGCACCCCCATGGCCCTGGCCAGCAGACCTAAGGCAATAATTCCCAGTCCAATCAGGCCGGCATCACCGGCCAACAGGAAATTCACCTCAGCACCAACAAGAAAGAACAACAGGATCTCTGCGAAAACCCACATCTTGTTGAACTTGTCGGAAACGGCGGCGCACACCGAGTTTGTCAGGAAGGCGTTGGCGCATCGCAGGTTAATGGTTAAAACCACATCAACACAACCTGCCCGATCAGTCCCAGCAAAAACAGCCCCCCGAATTTACGGTTGTGCACAAAGGCATGCGACGAAAACCAAAGCGGCCAGACATCCTTCGGGTAATCTGGCGGGCACTCAGCAGGCGTGGGTTTGGTAAATATCCCGAAAATGGGCTTTATGTAGTATGGCAGGGCCAGGAAAACCACCAGCAATGTCCAGGAGGAAAACCCGCTTATGACCAGGTAAAGTACTACCATATACTGCAATGCCAGGAGCACCAATGTGGTATTGCGAGCCGCCAGATGGCCTATGAGTACCGGAAGAGTCTTTACGTTTTTTGGTTTATCCCAGGGGATCTTGTCAATATGCTTCCCGAAAAGCACAGCGGTGGGACCGAGCGCATAGGGTAAGCTTGCCAGGGCAACATCCCACGACCAGCTGCCGGTAATGGCCAGAAAGCCTCCGCCAATCATCATGGGCCCCCAAACAATCACCACCAGGGGCTCACCCAGCCCGATATGTTTCAGCGGCCAGTTATAGGCAAAAAGGAAGACAATGCCCGCCAAAAAGAAGTACAGCACAAGGGGGTCGTTTACCGCTACAAGCCAAATGCCTGCGATTCCCCCGATAATGCCGGTGATCAGCGCCATGATCCTGGCCTGCCCCCTGGTCATGAACCCCTGTTCAACAGCCTGGGTCCCATAACGTGTGCGGAAAGCATCGTCCTTGTCAACCCCCCGGCTGTGATCGGCCAGGTCGTTCAGGATGTTGTTGGTGGCATGGGCCATGATCAGGCCAAAGGCTACGGCCAAAAAGCGAAGCCAGTGAAACGCCCCTTCAATTTGGGCAAAAATCCCGGCAATGACCGCGGCAAACAGCGTCATGAGCAATACGGCGGCCCGGGTTGAGATCAACCAGCGGCTGATGGGGTCAAGGGCATCCCAGTGTGCCTTGTCTTTGACCCGGGGAATACCCCTGAGGGCTTTTCCCCACATGGAAAAATCCGGACGGAGTAAACTATGGTTTTGCATATGCCTGGTTTTACACAGTCAAAAGTAGAAAAAACAATCCATTGATGGCCGGCTATCCGGCAATATCAGACTTTTCTGCATCACGCCAGTACAGTCATGCCTGTTGTATGAAAGTGGGCGTCAAAAGCTGCCAACAGCATTCACCGAACACCCTAATGCAAAGACCGGGGGAAACATGCGGAAATGATTTCGAAGCATTGATCATCATTGAATAATGGCGACAACCAGATAAAAAGTATTATTTTTACTTCAAAAATCAACTGTTCCCCGGCAACTGCATCAGGATGCCGCAGAGCTTATCCAAACAGGGGGATCAGCTCATGTGACCATTCAGGACGATATTTCATCAAGGCCATAAATACTGTTTTACGTCAACAAGAGCAATACACCTAAACCCATTCACCATGAAAACACAGACGACCATTGCACTGCTTGCTGCCATGCTGCTTATGCTGCTGGCGAACCCCCAGGCGGCCCACGCCCAGGAACCGCCCTTGCTTGACAGGGCGCTTTTCTTTGACGATCCGGAGATCGGCGGAGGGCAGTTGTCGCCCGACGGGCTTTTCCTTTCGTTTATGCGCCCCTACGAAGGGACCCGCAACATATGGGTAAAACCCATTGAGGCCGCATTCGATGAGGCCCTGCCCGTAACCGACCGAACCGACCGGCCCGTCATGGGATATTCCTGGTCGCGCGACGGTCGCTACATCTTTTTTGTTATGGACCAGGGCGGCGATGAGAATTTCAACATATATGCGCTGGACCCCAATGAAGCAAGCGAAGGCGTCATTCCCGGGGCACGGAACATCACCGACCTGGAGGGGGTCCGCGCCCAGATCTACCATATTGCGCGCTACGACCACGACCTGATGTTCGTGGGGCTCAATGAGCGCGATCCCGCCTGGCACGATCTCTATGCACTCCGCATCTCAACCGGTGAGCTTAACCTCCTGCGCGAAAACACCCGCAGGTACACTTCCTGGATCTTCGACCGCAACGACCAACTCCGCTTGGCCAGCAGGTCAAGGGAAGACGGCGCAAACGAACTGTGGCGGATGGACGGTGATGGCGACGAAACCCTTATTTACGAATGGTCCATGCTGGAAACAGCCTATCCATCGGGTTTCCTGCCCGGCATCGATGCCTTTTACCTGGTGACCAACAAAGGTGCGGACCGCGACAAGAGCAAGCTCTATGTCATAGACATCAACACCCTGGAAAAAACCTTCGTGGAAAAAGATCCCAAAAACCGGGTCGATTTCGGAGGCATCTGGCGGTCGGACAAAACGGGTGAAATGATCGCCACCATCTATGTTGACGACAACAGGCGCATCTACTTCAAAGACGGGGAGTTTGAAAGGCATTACCGCCATATTCAGTCTGAACTGGGCGAAGACATGCAGGTCTCATTCAGCTCGGGCACTACCGACGAACGCTTGTTCATGGTCTCGGCCTATTCCGATACCCATCCGGCCTCTGTATACATTTACGATATAGACGACATGAGCCTTCGCCACCAGTACACACCCCGCGAAGCCCTGCAGGCCGGATACATGTCGCCCATGCGCGCCATCAGCTACCCATCGTCCGACGGGCTGGAGATACCGGCCTACCTGACCATCCCCAGGGGCTTTGGCGAGACCAATTTGCCACTGGTGGTCGTTCCCCACGGGGGCCCCTGGGCCCGCGACTACTGGGGATTCGATACCTGGGTGCAGTTTTTGGCCAACCGGGGATACGCAGTGCTGCAGCCCAACTTCAGGGGAAGTACCGGTTTTGGCAAGGAATTTCTCAATGCCGGCAACCTTGAATGGGGCAACCTGATGCAGGACGACATCACCTGGGGTGTTCGCTACCTGGTCGAACAAGGCATTGCCGATCCGGAACGGATCGCCATCTTTGGCGGTTCCTATGGCGGATACGCAACCCTGGCAGGCCTGGCCTTCACCCCCGACCTTTATGCTGCCGGGGTGTCTTTCGTGGGCCCGTCCAACCTGATCACCCTCTTGAACTCAATACCCCCCTACTGGGAAGCCATGCGCAAAACCCTCCACGAACGCATGGGCGATCCGTCGACCCCCGAAGGAAAAGAACGATTGATCCGCCAATCGCCCCTGTTCTCGGCCGATCAGATCGTGGCTCCGCTGATGGTGGTACAGGGACAAAACGACCCGAGGGTGCTGAAAGCCGAAAGCGACCAGATCGTGGTTGCACTGCGCGACCGTGGCTTTCCGGTCACCTACCTGAATGCACCCGACGAAGGACATGGTTTTGCCCGGCCGGTGAACAACATGGCCTTTATTGCCGCCATGGAAGCCTTTCTTACACAGCACGTAGGGGGGCGTTACCAGGCTGAGATGCCCGACGAGGTGGCTAAACGCCTCGAAGAGATCACCGTGGATGTCAGCACAGTGACCCTGCCGGAAGAGATCAGCGAAGAAGAAGCCCGCCGCGTACTCACACCGGTACGCAATTTGCCCGAAGGCAGGTTCAGGTACAGGGTAACCCTCGAAGCCATGGGACTTGATCTGGAATCGATGGTGGAGATCATTCCCATGGACAACAAGGTGCAGATCACCGAAATCAGCCAGACGCCCATGGGGGAAGCAACCGACGTGATGACCCTGATGGCCTCAACGCTGCAGCCTGTTTCCAGGCAGGTAAACCAGGGGCCGGTGTCGATCCATATTGCCTACGAGAGGGATAAGGTACATGGCAGCTTGCGCATGGAACAGCAGGAGATCCCCGTGCATGTCGCCCTCAACGGGCCGCTGTTTGCCGAGGGCCCGGCACGGGGCCTACAGCTGGCCACCCTGCCCCTGAGCGACGGATACTCGGGCATTTTCCGCAATCTGGACGTGAACGCCATGGCCGAAAAACTGTTCCGGATGCACACCCGCACAGACCAGCTGGAAGACGGTACGCAAACCTGGAGGATCGAGCTGAGCCCCGCCGATGGGAGTCCCGGGGGCGAAACCATCTGGGTTGACCAGGATACCCACCATGTGCTGAAATACGAAATGCTGCTGCCTGAACTGGGAGGAGCCATCATGAAAGGAACCCTGCTGGCCGATTAGCCTGCGGCTTCTTTCCCGCACAGGGGATTTGCCGTGCGCACTTCATGGGTTGGCTGTTGTTACCCCACAGCCCACGGAATAAGTTCCGGGGGCTGTTCTTCTTAAGGATATCCGGCCGGCCGGAATTTCTTGCCAGTCCCGGCTTTGCATGCGGGCTTCAATGCCCCCTAATGGCGTAACCGGATGCAGCACGGCTCTGTTTTTGCGCAAGGAGGTTTGAGCGGTTCGGAAACACAGCCGCCCCTTCGGCCATGCCCGTTTTGGGCATTGTGCACTTACCGGTGAATCCGTTCACAAAGGATTGGCCAGGTCAAATACCGCGGTAAACAGCAATTCACCCTTGTCGAAGAGGGAATAGCTGAAGGTTTGCCCTTCTTCATCCAGTTCCACCCTCCAAACGGCGAAACAGGCCGTCGGGAGCAGCTCACAGGTGTATTCATCGGCGGGGAAATCCTGACGGTACATCGTCCCAAGGCCGTTGGCATACCCTCCGTAGAGGGTGACCTCCTCAGGGGTTCCATCCGGATGCCGATGATCGTGCCTGAACCGCAACCGTCCGTCCTCTGCCAGGAACATCCATGTGCGTGAGTGGTCATCGTCGAGGTGAAAGGGGATATAAACCCTATCCTCCTCACAAACCCGCACATGCATGACAAAATCCTTATGCGCCCAGCTTTCCCGTCCTTCGGCCAGGAACTGCTGTTCGCCACGGAACGATTGCCCGCACAGATCCGCCAGTTTATTGAAGAATGCACGTTCGACCGGGTCGGCCAGTCCGCTACCTGGCAACATGTGCTCCCGGGCCTGCTGTCCACCACGGCCTGCACAGGCCATCATCACCAACAGCCCCAGCAAAAACATAAATACCCTTGAAATCAGTCGCTTGTTCATCCCTTTCAACTTTTCGGGTTAAAAATGATCGAATATACCACGAAAACTCCAACCGGCCGATCGTTCTGGCAAAGAATTTATATTTTGTCATGTTCTTCTCCCCCACCCCCAACCATTGCCCCGGTAGGGAGCAATGCATCGCGATGCCTGT
>PWJC01000050.1 GCA_003560165.1 Bacteroidales bacterium | reverse complement strand
AGTTGAAGAGTTGAAGAGTTGAAGAGTTGAAGAGTTGAATCTTAAACCCATTAAACTTTTAAACTTTTAAACCTGTTGGGGTTTTCCCGGGTTTTAATTGTCGCATTGCCTGCGAGAAGACGCGAATTGACAATTTTACACATTACCGAAACACAATACATACGACAATATGAACAAAAAACCGATTGCCCTGCTGTTCACCCTGATGTTTTTCCTGACAGCATGCCCCGACAACGAATGCGAGACTGGGGTCAATGCCCTTTTGCTCGATTATTCCGGCCTCGATGGCTGCCAGTGGATCATCGAACTGGAGTCAGGTCAGCGTCTCGAGCCCCTGAATATCCACGAATTCGACCTTCAGCCCCATGACAGCCTCCGGGTGAGGATCAGCTACGAACACGCCCCTGACATGTTCAGCATCTGCATGGTAGGGATTATTGTCCGCCTCGAATGCATCAGGCCGTTATAAGGCAAACATGGATCACGATCAGCTGTTTGCATGACGGGATCAAACCAACTTGCGACCAAGGGGTTTATTTTGTATTTTAGCTGCTCATCCAAACAAGCAAGATTCCTAACCAAAAAACAAAAACATGAAAACGTACTGGTTGTTATTGATCCTTCCTTTCCTTTATCTGGCTTCGTGCGAGATGCCGGAGGAGGAAAACCCCTTCTTTACCGAATACGATACCCCCTTTGGTGTACCACCTTTCGACAGGATAGACATCGGACATTTTGAGCCCGCCATCGAAGCGGGGATCAGGCGTCAGGAAGAAGAGATCCGCGCCATCACTGCGAATCCGGCTCCCCCGGATTTTGAGAACACCATCGAGGCCCTCGAATACTCTGGTGAAATGCTGGGAAGGGTGTTGCGGGTTTTCTACAACTTCAACTCTTCCCTGACCAGCCCCGAGCTGCAGCAGATCGCACAGGAGATGTCGCCCAAACTGTCGGCCCATTCAGACAATATACGCCTCGACCTTGAGTTGTTCGACAGGGTGCAGGCCGTGTATGCCCAAAGGGACGAACTCGGCCTGAATGCCGAGCAAATGAGGCTGCTCGAAGAAACCCACAAGGGTTTTGTCCGAAGCGGCGCCGCCCTGCCTGCCGAAGAACAGGAAAGGCTGAGGGAGATCAATACCCGCCTTTCCACCCTGACCCTTCGATTCGGTCAAAATGTGCTGGGAGAGACCAATGCCTTTAAAATGACTGTCGAAAACGAAGAGGATCTGTCGGGCCTGCCCGCCTCCTCGATTGAAGCGGCCGCTGACCGGGCCCGGCAGGAAGGCCTTGACGGGAAGTGGGTGTTTACCCTGCACAACCCCAGCGTCATGCCCTTTTTATACAATGCCGACAACCGCGAGCTGCGCAGGGAAATGCAGCAGGCCTATATCAACCGCGGAAACATGGACAATGAATTCA
This sequence comes from Bacteroidales bacterium, assembly GCA_003560165.1. GTDB lineage: Bacteria > Bacteroidota > Bacteroidia > Bacteroidales > UBA7960 > PUPG01. Next base: position 15,166 of record PWJC01000050.1, on the reverse strand, counting down.
ACAACCGGGAGATCCTGGCCGAGATTTCCAATCTCCGCCTGGAAAGGGCCAATATGCTCGGCTACGACAACCACGCCCACTTTACACTGGAGGAAACCATGGCCGGCGACATTGCCACGGTGATGGATTTTGTCGACCAGGTTTGGGAGCCGGCCATCGCCCTGGCCAGAGAAGAAGCGGAAGAGTTGCAGTCGATGATCTACGCAGAAGGTCATGACTTCGTGCTCGAGCAATGGGACTGGAGATATTACGCCGAAAAGGTGCGCCGGCAAAAGTACGACCTGGACGAACAGGAAGTGAGGCAGTATTTTGAACTCAACACGGTTCGCGACGGCATATTTGACATCGTTGACAAACTTTGGGGGCTGCAATTCACCGAGCGACACGACGTGCCCAGATACCACGAAGATGTGCAGGTGTTCGAAGTGCTTGAAGCCGACGGCTCCCACCTGGGGGTCCTCTACATGGACTTCCATCCCCGCGACAGCAAGCGGGGCGGAGCCTGGATGAGCAGCTGCCGCAGCCAGGGAGTAGACCAGGAAGGCAATTACATTCATCCAGTCATTACCATCGTATGCAATTTTTCGCCGCCCACTGCCACTTTACCGGCCCTGCTCACCTATGACGAAATGACCACCTTCTTCCACGAATTCGGGCATGCCCTGCACGGCCTGCTTTCGGATGTGCATTATCCGAGCCTTGCCGGCACCGCTGTCCCAAGGGATTTTGTGGAACTCCCCTCACAGATCATGGAGAACTGGGCCAACGAGCCCGAGGTGATGAAGACCTTTGCCCTGCACTACCAGACGGGCGAACCCATGCCGGAAAACCTGATTGACCGTATCGTGGCCGGCGCCCATTTCAATCAGGGCTTTGCCACTGTGGAATTTCTCGGTTCTACCTACCTGGATATGGAATACCATACCATTACCGAGGCATTTGCCCAGGGGATGCTGTATGAGGTTGCCCCCTTGGTGGAAGAACGCACCATCGAAAAAACGGGAATGATCCCGCAGATCCACTTCAGGCATGCCAGCACCCATTTCAACCATATTTTCTCGGGCGGGTACTCTGCCGGCTATTACAGCTACCTGTGGTCGGGGCTGCTTGACGCAGACGCCTACCAGGCCTTTGTGGAAACCGGCGACCTGTTCGACCAGGAAACGGCACAGTCGTTCCGTGAAAACATCCTTGAAAGGGGAGGCACCGAAGATGCCATGCAGATGTACATCGACTTCAGGGGCAGGGAGCCGGAGATCGGGCCCCTGCTGATACAGCGCGGCCTCGACCCGAGGGTCAGGCAGCCCGTCCCCGCCCTTTAGAAGGCCGGGGACAGCTGGAAGGATTTATTTCCTCGCGTCGAAGTGGAGTTCCAGTAAGCGGGCAACGTATTTCCCGATCACATCGAACTCCAGGTTCACGACAGAGCCTGGTTTGAAATGCCGGAAATTGGTTACCTCGTAAGTATAGGGGATAATGGCCACCGAAAAGGTATTGGGCTCAGAGTCGACCACGGTCAGGCTGACGCCGTTTACCGATATGGAGCCTTTTTCAACGGTAATGTTTTTCGGACCCGGATCGTAGGCGAAGGTGAACTTCCAGCTGCCATCGAGTTCTTCCACCCTGGTACAGATTGCCGTCTGGTCAACGTGGCCTTGTACAATGTGCCCGTCCAGGCGGTCGTCTGCACGCATGCAGCGTTCCAGATTCACCTCATAGCCTGCCTCCCAGGTACGCATATTGGTCTTGTCGAGGGTTTCCTGTATGGCGGTGAGGGTATACTGATTGTTTTCCTTGTCCACCTTCACGGTTGTCAGGCAAACCCCGTCGTGGGCGATGCTCTGATCGACTTTCAGTTCGCGGGAAATAGGGGTTTCGATGGTAAAATGGATATTCCCCCTGTCTTTTTCGATCTTAACGACCTTGCCGGTGGTTTCAATGATTCCTGTAAACATCCTTGCTTGGTTTAATGGTGATTAATCGGTTAACTGCTGCCGGGCAAAAAAAGATCAGCCGTTGTATTCCAAAACATTGCCTTCCCTGACCGGCAATTGCCGCTGAAACCCCTTTTCAAGGGAAATGAAGGTCTCGGTGGAATTCACCCCGGCAATGGTCTGTATCTTTTCGACAATGATCTTTTTGAGGTGCTCATTGCTCCTGGTGAAGATCTTCACAAACAGTGAATAATTGCCCGAGGTGTGGTGGCATTCGACAATTTCGGGAATCTCCCGTATTTTTTCATATACCTGTTGATGGGTGGTAGAAGTGGTCAGGCTGACCCGTATGCCAATGAAGGCACAGGTAAAATAACCCAGCCCCCCGGGATCGAGCTGAAAATGCGAACCCCTGACAATGCCGGCATCCAGCATTTTCTGCATCCGCTGATGCACGGCCGCACCACTAATGCCGATCATACGGGCTACTTCAAGGTAGGGCATTCTGGCATTTTTTGACAACACATCCAGGATCTGACGGTCGGTCGAATCAATCTGAAAGCCTTTCTCCATGGAACATGAAAATTTGTAAAATATATAACAAAATTACAGCTTTTTACTTACACTCCGTAAGTTATTAGCGGTTATAAAAAATATATTGCCCGGTATTACCCGCTTAATACAAATAAATTAATATTTTTGCAACACCATACCACAGCCGCGTTTTTAACAAAATAAAAAAACGAAGACGGTGTGACCTTTTGATTTTCGACTTTCCGACATTTCCAAATACCGAAATACAAAAAAATCAGAAATACATGAAGTTCGATCCGGCAAGCAACATCCAGGACCTGGCACAATTTGGCGAATTTGGCGATGTCAATCCGTCCATTACCGATTCGGCCACCTATACCTTTATGGAGGCCAAAACCATGGTAGATACCTTTCATGGTGAACAAGAGGGGTGTTTTCTCTATTCACGCCACTGGAATCCCTCGAACAAATACCTGGCAGATGCCCTGGCCGCCATGGAGGGGACTGAAAGTGCCTGGGTGACTGCCTCCGGCATGGGTGCCATCACCTCGGCCATCCTTCAGCTTTGCAACTCGGGCGACCACATTGTTTCCAGCATCACCACCTATGGAGGCACCTTTGCCTTTTTGGCCAATTACCTGAAAAAATTCCGCATCGAAGTCAGTTTTGTCGATATCACGAAACACGGTGAAGTTGAAAGCGCCATCAGGGAGAATACCCGGCTCATCTACACCGAGACCATGACCAACCCCCTGCTGCAGATCTCCGACATCCCTGCCCTGGCAAAAATCGCAAGGGACAATCAGGTCAAACTGGTGGTCGACAATACCTTTACCCCAATGATCATGTCGCCTGCAAAAATGGGGGCCGACATCGTGGTCAACAGCCTCACCAAATTCATCAACGGAAAAAATGACTGCGTGGGAGGTGTCATCTGCGCCGGCGAAGACTTCATCAATTCACTGGCCGATGTGAACACCGGGTCGGCCATGCTGCTGGGGCCGGTTCTTGATCCCCTGCGTTCCTCTTCGATCCAAAAAAACCTCCATACCCTGCATATCCGCATGAAGCAGCACGGCCACAACGCCATGTACCTGGCAAACAAATTCCAGGAAGCAGGCTTGCGGACCATTTACCCCGGCCTGTCGAACCATCCCCAGCACGGGCTGATGAAAGAACTGATGCATCCTGATTTTGGCTTCGGCGGAATGATTGCCATCGACCTGGAAACCAGCGACAAGGCATCGGTTTTGATGGAGGCCATGCAAAAAGTGGGGGTGGGTTACCTCGCGGTAAGCCTGGGTTATTTTAAAACCCTGTTCAGCAATTCGGGGAAAAGCACTTCCAGTGAAGTGCCCGAAGACGTACAGAAAGAAATGGGGCTTTCCGAAGGCCTGATCCGGTTTTCGGTAGGCCTTGACCACGATATTGAACGTAGCTGGGAGAGAATAGCCGCCTGCCTCGAATCGTTGGGGTGCCGCTAAACTCTCAGTGACTGCTGATTCTGTTTTGTTTTGTTTTTCCCGCCCGGGGTCGGTAATCGTTGTGTCGGGATTTGAACATCAACACCCGGGCGGGTTTTTTAATACAGGTCAGGTAATAAATTAACAATTTTTACGCTTTTTTTTCCGGTCGATGAGAAACATTTTCCGGATATTTGAGTTTTATTAATACTGGCTTTTCAACAAACACATTTATCACACTTCTCTTCATGTTGTTGTTTTGGTTAGTTGATTGGTAGCCCCGGAGCGGTAAAATGCTCCGGGGTTTTTTGTGCCCGGGCCCGTCAGGCATTGTCCTGGTTCATGAACTTTTCAATCTCCTCCACCGTTTTGGGGATGGGTTTTCCCAGCATGCGGAAGCCCTCATCGGTGACCAGGATATCGTCTTCGAGGCGTATCCCGCCAAAGCCCACGAAGGTTTTCACTCTGTCATAATCGATGAAGTCACGGAATTTGTCCTCCTGCTCCCATTTGCCGATCAGTGCCGGAATGAAATAAATACCGGGTTCGACGGTGAGCACAAAACCGCTCTGCAGCCGGCGGCCAAGCCTCAAAGAAGCAATTCCGAAGGTGTCCGAACGCCTGACCTCTTCGTCATACCCCACGTAATCCTCCCCCAGATCTTCCATGTCGTGTACATCCAGCCCCATCAAATGCCCGAGCCCGTGGGGCATGAACAGGGCATGGGCACCCAGGGCGACGGCCTCGGCAATGTCACCCTTCATTAAGCCCAGGTCTTTCAGCCCGCTGGCAAGCACCTCGGCTGCATGAAGATGGATGCCTTTAAACGTGGATCCTGGCTTGATGGCATGGATGGCCTCCAACTGGGTATTCAATACGACCTCGTAGATGTCGCGTTGCCTGGGTTCGAACCCCCCCCCCACAGGCAAGGTGCGGGTATGGTCGGTGGCATAATGCATCGACGTTTCCGCCCCCCCGTCAACCAGAAGGAGCTGCCCGTTTTCGAGCTTGTTTCCGTGATCATGGTTGTGCAAGGTCTCTCCCCTCACCGAAAGGATGAGCGGAAAGGCCAGTTTCCCGCCATGCGCCAAGTCAATGCCCTCCAGCACACCGGCAATTTCCCGCTCATATATCCCAGGCCTGGCCATTTTCATGGCGGTGGTATGCATCTGGTAGGCAACGTCCATGGCCTTTTCGATCTCCAGGATCTCTGCGGCTTCCTTTACCGAACGCAGGGCCACAACGGCCTTGATCAGGGCAGTGGATGCCCCTGCCTGTTGTTCGGGAAGACTGATCCCCAGCAGTTCTTCCAGCACCAGCTTGTTCTCGGCACGGTAGGGGGGCAGGTAATGGATACGGCGTCCTTTTGCCAGGGCCTCTTTCAACACCTCCTTCAGCTTAGCCGAAGGCAGGCTCCGGTCGGCACCTGCCCGGCTTGCCCTCACCGTCAGGGCCTCCTGGGGGCCCATCCAGATGATGTCGTCGAGGCTGGCCTCGTTGCCAAAAAGGAGGTCCCCGCCCTGGTCGAGGTCGATGATTCCGGCCAGCCCCTGCTGATCGAGTCCGAAAAAGTAAAGGAAATTGCTGTCTTGCCTGAAGCGGTATGTGTTGCTTTTATAATTCATGGGAACATCCACATTGCCAAGGATCAATACCAGCCCCCCTCCCAGGCGTTGCCTGAGCTTTTCTCTGCGGGTCTTATAAACATGAGGTTCAAACATAGTCGTGTTTTTTTAGGAATGAATAAAAAGGTAACGGGAAGTCTTAAAGACCAAAAGTACATTTTTGCCCCAAGAACACAAAGAAGCGCAGCACATACCAGAAGGCCGGGCGGGCAAGAGGCCTAAACCGGGCCCAAAGTGCCTGTATGCCCGGGACAAATTATTTAGAACGTGTTCAAATAAACGTTTAACTTGGAAAGTAGGATGGGATCACATACATTTGTTTACATACCATATTTTCCATTTTTAACATCGTAAAGCCCATTCCATGAAGAAGCCGCGGAAAAGCCTTTCGTCTCTGAGCCAGAAATACATTATGGCCCTGGCAGCGATATTCCTGATGTTGTTTTTGATCATGCACCTGGCAACAAACCTTTTGATGCTACTGGGCGATGAGGGCGAGGCCTTCGACAGGGCAGTTGTCTACCTGGGCGGGAACGGTTTTATCAAGATTGTCGAATACCTCCTGTTTGCGGCATTTCTGATCCACATCAGCCTGGGGGTGGTGCTGCAGATAATCAATACCAGGGCGAGGCCGGTAAAATACCTCAAAGCCATACGCACCGAAACCTCTCTTTTTTCCAGGTTCATGTTCCATACCGGAGTGATCATCTTCATTTTCCTGGTCCTGCACCTGGTCAACTTCTTCTTTGTAAGAATGAACTGGGTGCCCCTTCCGGAACATGCCTTGCATTCGCATGATTTTTATGCAATGGCCATTGTGCTTTTCCAGAACCCCTGGTACTCTGGCATCTACCTTGTATCCTTCGTATTTCTCGGCTTTCACCTCAAACACGGTTTTCAGTCGGCATTCCAGTCGCTGGGACTGAACCACAGCAAGTACACCCCCGCCATTAAACTCATCGGCACCATTTACGCCATCGCCATCAGCGTAGGGTTTGCCCTGATCCCCATTTACTTCCTGTTTTTTTATTCCTGACAAAACGAACCATCCAATAAATAAGAAAAGCTATGCGAAAGCTTGATTCCAAAATACCCGACGGACCCCTTGCCGATAAATGGAACAATTACAAGGCCGGGCTTCGGCTCGTAAACCCCGCAAACAAGAAAAAACTGGAAATCATCGTAGTTGGCAGCGGGCTTGCCGGTGCATCGGCCGCCAGCGCCCTGGGCGAGCTGGGTTACAAGGTGAAAGTGTTCTGCTTCCAGGACTCGCCCCGGCGGGCTCATTCGGTCGCAGCCCAGGGCGGCATCAACGCGGCAAAGAACTATAAAAACGACAACGACTCTGTTTACCGGCTGTTTTACGACATGATCAAGGGGGGTGATTACCGCGCCCGCGAGGCCAATGTGTACCGTGCTGCCGAAGTGAGCAACCAGGTGATTGATCATTTTACCGCACTGGGTGTCCCCTTCGCCAGGGATTATGGCGGCACCCTCGACACCAGGTCTTTCGGGGGTGTGCAGGTATCGCGCACCTTTTATGCCAAGGGAGTGACCGGGCAGCAATGCCTGCTGGGCACCTATTCGTCGCTCACAAGACAGGTGGCCAAAGGCAGCGTCAAAATGTATCCCCGCCGCGACATGCTCAACCTGGTCATCGTCCAGGGCAAGGCAAGGGGCATCATCACCCGCAACCTGGTCAGCGGCGAAATTGAACGCCACTCGGCACATGCCGTGGTGCTCGCTACCGGGGGCTACGGAACAGTCTATTACCTGTCGACCCTTGGCCTGGGCAGCAATGCCTCTGCAGCCTGGACTGCCTTCAAAAAAGGCGCTTTGTTTGCCAACCCAAGCTTTATCCAGATCCATCCTACCAGCATACCCGTGCTCAATGATTACCAAAGCAAGCTGACCCTGATGTAGGAATCCCTCCGAAACGATGGCAGGGTATGGGTACCAAAGGAAAAGGGAGACAAACGGCATCCGAACAGGATCCCGGAGGCCGAGAGGGATTACTACCTCGAAAGGCGGTATCCTGCATTTGGCAACCTGGTTCCCCGCGATGTGGCATCAAGAGCCGCAAAGGAACGCTGCGACGCGGGTTATGGGGTGGGCGATACCGGCTTGTCGGTGTATCTCGATTTTCAGGATGCCATTGGCAATCAGGGCAAAAATGCCATTCAGGATAAATACGGCAACCTCTTTGAGATGTATGAAAAGATCACCGGCATAAACCCCTATACCCAGCCCATGCGCATCTATCCGGCGGGGCACTACACCATGGGGGGGCTTTGGGTGGACTACAACCTGATGACCACCATCGAAGGGCTCTATGCCATTGGCGAAAGCAATTTTTCCGATCACGGAGCCAACCGCCTGGGCGCAAGTTCGCTGATGCAGTGCTCGGGCGACGGCTATTTCATCCTTCCCAACACCATCGGCGATTACCTTTCAGCAGATATCCGGACGGGCAGTATCCCCACCAATGGAAAGGAATTTGAAGAGGCCGAGGAAGAGGTCAGGGAACGTATCCAAAGCATCATGAATGTGGGGGGGAAACAGACCGCTTCGTCCTTTCACAAGCGTTTTGGCAAACTGATGTGGGATTATTGCGGCATGAGGCGGGATGCCGAAGGCCTCAAAAAAGGACTGGAATTGCTTGATCAGCTGGAAGAGGAATTCTGGGACAATATCTGCGTCCCGGGCACAACCGGCGAATTGAACCAGGAACTGGAAAAGGCACTCAAGGTGGCCGATTTCTTCGAAGTGGGCCGGCTGATGTGCGAAGACGCCCTTCAGAGGGAGGAATCCTGCGGCGCCCATTTCCGCGAAGAACACCAGACCGAAACCGGTGAAGCCAAACGCGACGATGCCAATTTCGCCTTTGTGGCCGCCTGGGAATACCGGGGCCCAAAAGCCAGGCCAATACTGCACAAGGAGGCCCTTAAATTCGAAGCAGTCGAATTGAAGGAAAGGAGTTACAAATAATCCTTTAACACCTGTAAAGATGGATTTTACATTAAAAATATGGCGGCAGAAGAATGCCGAAGCCAAAGGTTCGTTTCAAACCTATCCCCTCAGGGAGGTATCGCCCGAAATGTCGTTGCTTGAAATGCTCGACTACCTGAACACACAGCTCATTGAATCGGGCAAGGAACCGGTGGCTTTTGAACAGGACTGCAGGGAGGGCATCTGCGGATCCTGCGGGCTCTATGTCAATGGCCGCCCCCACGGCCCGGCACGCAATACCACCACCTGTGAGCTGCATATGCGGGAGTTCACCGACGGTGAAACCATTGTTATAGAACCCTGGCGGGCAAAAGCTTTTCCGCTGATCAAAGACCTGGTGGTCGACAGGAGCTCATTCGAACTCATCATGCTTGCAGGGGGTTTTATCAGCATCAACACCGGGGGTGCTGCGGAGGCAAACAGCCTTCCGGTGAGCAAAATAAACAGCGACAGATCTTTCGCTGCCGCTACCTGCATTGGCTGCGGTGCCTGTGTGGCAGCGTGCAAAAACTCTTCGGCCATGTTGTTTGCTGCTGCCAAAATAGCCCAATACGCACTGATCCCTCAGGGCAGGACCGAAGCCAGGGAAAGGGTCGAAAACATGGTCAGGCAGATGGATGACGAAGGATTCGGTTTTTGTTCCAACACCTATGGCTGCGAATTCGACTGTCCGAAAGGTATTTCTATTGATTTTATCGCCCTGATGAACAGGGAGTTTTTCTCGGCAAAAGTGTGCGGGCATAAAAAAACAAGTGATTGAACGCCGGGTCTGACAGGATGAAACCCTCTTGATCAGCGCATTGGCAAACAATCCCCGGTTTTATCCCAACCTAAATCCAGCCAAAAAGTAGAACAAGCCGAAATATATTCATATATTTCTTACCTTTGTACTTTACAGGCGTAACACACTGTGAGCAAGGGTTGTGACAACCGGCCATGCAATTGCGTCCTGGTTAATCAAACAAAGCAGACATGAAAAACCCCAAACTGGATCCAAAGCGATTGGAGGAAGCAGCAAGCAAACTCAGGGCCATTGCCCATCCGATGCGTATCGCCATCATTGAGTTGCTGGAAGAAAAAGAACAGATGAATGTGACAGAAATTTACGAAGCCCTGGGCATTGAACAAGCCTCTGCATCTCATCACCTGAACATTTTGAAATCCAAAGGCGTGCTCGACTCAAGGAGAAGCGGGAAAAACACCTATTATTTCCTCAAGCACGAGGCACTCAGCCAGATGATCGAATGCCTGAACCGTTGCTACTGATTCCGGTTAACAGTCAGGATCGAATGAAAGGGTCTGGCCCGGTCATCAGAATGCACAGCCCTTTGTTGTATTTTTATTGAGCCCATGCAAGGCAAAGATCATTATACCGAAGAAAGTGTGCAGCTGGCAAAATTTTGCAAAGCCCTGGCCCATCCGGCAAGGATCACCATACTGAAACTGCTGTTTAGCCGCGAAGAGTGTATCTGCAGCGACATCGTCAGGGAGATACCCCTTGCCCAGTCGACGGTTTCGCGGCATTTAAAGGAATTGAAAACCGCAGGCCTTATCCAGGGAAACATCACCCCTCCGCAGATCAAATACTGCATCAACAGGCAAAACTGGGCGCAGGCAAGAAAGCAACTGGAAAAATTCTTTGAATAAGGCATGAACAGCGGCCTTTTTATGTTTTTTTCACAACACAGCCGGCAGTTGCATTCAAAAAAAAACGTACTTTTGGCTTGTTTTCGAATACATATATCGTATATTTGCGATGAACCAACGGGAGTTATGTACCTTTAAACACCCAACATTATGATCAGGAAGATGTTATCCTTTGCTGGCATGGCATTGCTTGCCGTCATGCTGATCAGCGCGGCCGATAAAAAGGGACCGCAGCTGACCTTCGAAAACGACAGGCACGATTACGGAACGGTATCGCTTGACGAAATGCCCGACACCAAACTGGCGATCAGGTTTACCAATACCGGAGACGAGCCCCTTATTATCAGCAATGTGCGCGCCTGCTGCGGGACCAGGGTCACCCAATGGCCCAGGGAGCCCATATTGCCGGGCGAGGAGCAAACCATCAATGTCGAATTCAGGCTGGCCCCCAGGCCGCAGCGGATCAGCCGCTCCGTTACCGTGAACTACAACAACGAAGATCGGCCCACCGTAATTTACCGTATTGTCGGGCAGATTGTGAGCCCTGAATAAAACCTGCGATACCGGGAGACCCTGCTGAGGGAGGGTATCCTGATCCGGTCAATTCGTGCGGCAGTACCAAACTATGGGTTTATGAAGGTTTTGTTATGGCTGTCCCGGATTTTGTTCGGGGCGGTATTTCTGTTTTCAGGCTTCGTTAAAGCCATCGATCCCCTCGGGTCGGCCTATAAATTTCAGGACTACTTTCTGGCTTTTGAGATGGAGTGGCTGTTTTTCAGCGCCCTTCCCCTCGCTGTTTTGCTCAGCACCCTCGAGTTTATGATCGGCGCCGGCGTATTGCTCGGGATCAAAATGCGCATCTCTGCCTGGGGCGGGCTGCTGTTCATGGCTTTTTTCACCCCGCTGACCCTCTTTATCGCCATCACCGACCCGGTACCCGATTGCGGTTGTTTTGGCGATGCCATCATCATCAGCAACTGGGAAACATTTTACAAAAACCTGCTGATACTGGCTGCGGCCATCGTGGTTTTCGTTCGCCGGAAAAAGGTCAGCCCCCTTTGGTCGAAAAGGGGAGACACCGCATTGCTGCTGATCATTGCAGTGGGCATTACCGCACTCTCGGTCTATTGTCTTCGACATTTGCCCATCATTGACTTCAGGCCCTGGAAGGTGGGCAACGACATCAGCAGCCTGGTTATCCCGAGCCCGGAAGTGGCCGATATCTATCTGGTGTTTGAACATCGGGAAACAGGTGAAGTCCGTGAATACCCGGCCAACGACTACCCATGGGACGACCCCGTATGGACGGCGCAGTGGACATTCAGGGAACAGCGCAGGGAGATCATCGAACCTTATCGTGAAGCGGAAATCGAGGCATTTTACATAGAGAATGAGTTCGGCGACGACCTCACCGAATTTTACATAGGCACACCCGGCTATCTGTTCATGGTTGTGGCGCACGATCTGTACGCCACCAATGCAAAGGCTTTTGAGCGCAAAATCACACCCCTGGCCCGGCAAGCCGGGGAACAGGGCCACCCCTTCATCGTGCTTACGGGATCCTCACAGCAAGCCATTGACGACTTCCGTCACCAATACCAGACCCCATACCCCTTCTACCTGTCCGACGAGATCGAACTCAAGACCGTCATCAGGTCGAACCCCGGCCTGCTGCTGTTGAAAGACGGTATAGTTAAAGCAAAGTGGGCGCACCGCGACATTCCCGCACCAGAGCAAATGGATGCCTGGATCCAAGCCCGGTAGATCCGTCGCTTAAACCGGCCTTCAACCCCCTGTCCTATCGCCGGCTGCCAAAGAATTCCTTCAGCAACCCGGCAGCCTTTGCCTGCAGCACCCCCCTGTTCACGGTGGTTTTGGGATGCAGCAGCCTGCCTGGCTCACGGCTGTAGCCCCGCTTCTCATCATCGGCAGCATAGACCAGCCTGCCCAGCTGCGCCCAGTGCAGTGCTCCGGCGCACATCGTACAGGGTTCGAGGGTCACATAGAGCGTGCATCCGACCAGGTATTTACCGCCCAGATAATGCGCGGCGGCCGTGATTGCCTGCATTTCGGCGTGGGCGGTCACATCGTTCAGCCTTTCGGTAAGGTTGTGCGCCCTGCCAATGACCTTATTCCGGCAGACCACCACCGCCCCAACGGGGACTTCTCCCGAATCAAAAGCTTTTTGAGCCTCCCTCAGGGCCAGCTCCATAAAATATTCATCGGGCAGCAGGCCCTTAGCGCTTTTTTCCATACCCCATCAATGAATCCAGCCGGATTTGTTGCGCAAATAACACTTAACCAGCAGCAGGAGTTTTTTTGAATTGGAAACCCTGAACCTTTGCCCCTGCAACTGCTCAGGCCCGGCTTTGCGGATCCCGGCGAGCAGTTCGAGGTAATAACGGTACGCCAGGTAAACACCGAGCCTGGCTTCAGGGTGCAGGGATCTGATGCCGGGCAATGCCTCCCTGAAGTCGTTGGCGATCTCCTGTTCAATGCGGCTTTTGGTTTCGGACGAAAAATGTCCCGTGTCGAGGCCGGGAAAATACACCCTGCCGCGCTCGTGCTGGTCGGCGCCTATGTCGCGCAAAAAATTCACTTTCTGGAATGCCTCCCCCAGCTTGCGCGCCGAAGGCATTAAACGGCGGTACTCTTCCTCCTTGCCGGCATAGAAAACGCGCAGGCACATCAGCCCGACCACTTCGGCCGAACCATATATGTATTCCTGGTATTCGCGTGAAGAATACCTTTTTTTCTCAAGGTCCATCTCCATGCTGCGCATGAAGGCATCGATCAGCTCCCGCCCGATGCCATAGGTGTTCACCACCCACTGAAACCCATGCAATATGGGGTTGGTGCTCATCCCCTCCTCAATTGCAGCATAGGTCCTTTGCCTGAAATCCTTCAACAGACCATCCTTGTCCTTATCGTGAAAGGTGTCCACGATCTCATCGGCAAAACGCACAAAGCCATAGATAGCATAGATGGCCGGGCGGTATTCCCTGCTCAGGGTGCGCACCCCCATCGAAAAGGAGGTGCTGTAGTTCCTGGTAGTGATTTCACCGCAATTCAGTGCATTACGTGTGTATAGGTCCATAGGCTCGGGTAATACGTTCCACAACCAGTTTTGAGCTGATGACGGCCATGGGCAGGCCGGTGCCGGGCAGGGTCGAGGCGCCCACATAGAATACATTGCCAAACTCCTCGTCGACATTCTTCGGACGGAACCCTCCGATCTGATCCAGGTTGTGCCCCAGCCCCAAACCGCTTCCCTGGTAAAGGTTGAATGAGTCCCTCCATTCGACGGGGGTCATGAGGGTTTGCGACACCACATGCTTTTTCAGGTCCACCCCGACACGGGCCGACATATCGGAGAGGATGTTGCCGGCCAGCCGGTCGCGATCGCTCCAGTCGGGCTTAAACCGCAGATCGGGCACCGGACAGAGCACAAACACGCTTTCGCAGCCCTGAGGGGCGCTGCCGGGATCGGACCTGGATACCACGTTCACATAATAATAAGGCTGATCGAGCTTGATGGCGTTTTTGAATATCTTGCCCGAATACTCCCTGAAGTTGTTCCCAAGGAAATAATTATGCAGGGGGATGTCGTGAAGGCGGGTGTCCAGGCCCAGGTACATGGTAAAAGGAGCCAGGGTCCATTGCATTTTGTCCATGCGGGCGGCTGAGAATTTTTTTCTTTTGAACACCTGATGCCTGAAACCAGCCGCATCGGCATTGACAACAAAGAGATCGGCATTCCATGAGGTCCCGCTGCCGTCAACCATGGCGGCAAGTCGCCCGTTTTCGTAGCGGTAGGCGGTGATCTCGGTATTCAGGTGCACCGGCACACCGGCCTTATCCAACTCCTTTTTCAGGCCTTCGACAATGCGGTACATCCCTCCTTCGACGTTGTGGTACCCGTCGTGCACCAGTTCGGTATACGAAAGTATGGTATAAATGGCCGGGGTGTCGAAGGGGGTGGCGCCCAGAAAGAATGCGACCAGCGAAAAGATCTCCCTTACCTCCCGCGACTCGAAATGCCGCTCCATCTCCGACCATACCGAACGGAACAATTTGGGCGAATGCCTCAGGGGCACCCTGAGCAGCGTCAACAGATAGGAAAACAGGGAGTCGTAATTTCTCTTGAGCACCAGGTACTCCGTATCATGAAAAAACCTTGCTGCACTGCTGAGGAATTTGTCCATTTTCCTTCGGAAATCAGGCTCTACCTCCTCAAACTCCCTGGCCAGGAGATCGAGGTCGCGGTAAATCCTGAACCGCTTTCCGGTATCGCGAAAATGCACCGTGTACAACACATCCAGTTCCCGAAAGGCAAAGGGCATGGTGGACAGCCCGGCATCCCTGACGAACTCGTCGAATTCGTAGGTCATGCTGAAAAATGTGGGCCCCATATCGAAGGTAAAACCGTCCTTTTTGATCTGGTTCAGCCTGCCCCCGGGCTGGTGGAACTTTTCGACCATCTCTACCTGGTACCCCCTTCTGCGCAAACGCAGTGCAGTGGTCATGCCACCCAGACCGGTCCCGACAACCAAAGCTTTCATGTTTTTTCCTATTTATAATACGGTTAAACAAGTTATCATGTAAAAAGATCATTTCACGTTTGCTCGCAGGCAGTCCGACAGTTAAAACCCGGGAAAATCCAAACAGGTTTAAAAGTTTAATGGTTTAAGTGTTTAATTTTCAATTCTTAAACTCTTAAACTCTTCAACTTTTAAACTTTTAAACTCATCGCTATTCCGTCTTCCGCCTTCTGTCTTCCGTCTTCTAAACTTTTCAACTCTTCAACTTTTCAACTTTTTCGTTCATTCGTTCATTCGTTCCATCGTCCTTCCGTCTTCTACCTTCTACCTTCCACCTTCCACCTTCTACTTTCTACTTTCTTCTTCCTACCTACTACTACCTACTACCTACTACCTACTACCTACTACTTACT
>PWJC01000069.1 GCA_003560165.1 Bacteroidales bacterium | reverse complement strand
CTTTTCATGTTCATCTTTATGAGGGTTGTTTGGGCTGGGCGTCCAATACTGCCGCTTCGGTCACTGCATGCAATGAATAAACTAAGCCGGCTTATGTTCAGAAAATCCATTTTTGTGTTGCTGATTGCATTACGGTCGGCGTATGCCGTTCAGGCCTCTGCCCCTTCGTCAGAACCCTTTGATTACCATATCTACATCCGGCCTGTATATTACTATGTAAACACCACCGATCGCGACGGGTCGCAGCATACGGATCATTCGATGAACCTCAGGGCCAGGTTCGGGATCGGTTATCAGCCCGGGAATAAGCTGTTGTTCCGCATCCGTGCCGCAACCCGGCTGTCAACAAACCAGGAAGAAATGAACTTCCTGTTCAGGGGCTATACGGCTGGCAGCGGCAGTTATCCGGCCGGAACAGCCACGGTGGATGAACTTTTTATCAGGTGGCATGGCAGGCCCGGACTGAAACTGACTTTTGGACGCTTCCAGGGACGTTTTCCGTTGTCGGGCTTTATCCCCAAAGGCGTTGACCGCTATTATGCCGCCAATCTCTCCATCGCCCACACCGATGGCGTATGGCTGGAATGGGATGCGACAGGCACTTGGCGGCTGCATCTGATTGGCAGCCACAACAGCCCTTCGGGAAGCTCACATGCAGCCCGGTATCCCATCCGGTTCGACGAATCGGCGGCAGCAAGGGTTTCCGCTTACGCCAATATCCAGCACCGCAACACAGGGGGCAGGTGGGCACAGCGTGAGGCCAGTGTCTCGATCACCCCCCGGAGTTTTTACCGCGACGGCGAACTGAGAAATCATGCGGCATTCTCCACCCGATGGATGTACAGACCGTCATTCAGTATGGGAGGTGAGGAATACCTCATTGGAGGAGAGCTGGGTTATATCCCTGTGGCCCCGAGACCGGCAGATGCCGGGCTGCAGATCACAGATGACCGGCTACTGCCCGGGAAGTCGGCTGTTTCATGGCAGGTTTCCGCTTATGTCAATCATTTTTTTCAGCGCCACAGGGTGGGTATACTTTATGGACAGACCGACCCGCATTGGATGATCTCGTCAAGTTTTGCCCCCAATGTCACCATGGCGGAAATGAGGTATCGCTATACAATTGCTTCATGGATCCATTACGAATTCCGCTTCCGGCGCAGGGGCGAACAATACAGGCCAACGGATGCGAAGCAGAGGAGGCAGATCTTCGATTTCTACACCCGTTTTACCCTGAGTTTTTAGGTTTTTGGCCGTAACGAGCATACAAAACGGCCATAACCTCCCGTCCGGGCTTGCGATTTTGCCATCAAATCCTTATCTTCATACAAGGAATGGTTTCAAAAAAACTTCCGGTTCCGGAAGTTTAATGATGTTGTATCACTTAAAACCCAACAGTATGGATTTCAGGGAAGAATACGAAGAACGCATGAAAAAGCTTGAAAGCTTTATTGAGGAAAAAGGTCTGGGTTCTGCCCAGTTGAAAAAAGCAAAGAACGTTCAGAAGAACCTCAATGCCATTGTATTCCTGGGCGGCCTGATCACCGTTGCCGGTATTGTGATCTGGGCGCTTGCCAGGGATTAGTATGGGGTCCCGGCCTTCTTGCTTTACAGACCATGGGGCGTTCCTAATCCCCGGGCGCGCTGTGCATCCGGGCAGGTCATCCCCAGGATATGGATGACCCGCTTCATTGCCCCGCCGGTACGCGGACAGATTGTTTTTCAGAGCCCCTGCGTTCGCTTATGCGGCAGGTCTGAACAGCTATTGCGCAACCCAAGGCCTGGCCGCCTCTTAAATCCATTGTGTTTGTTTTATCGGAATACACCAATCAAATCACTGCTCGATGAATACGGGCAAACAGCGTCTGTGGTATTTGAGCGCGCGTTCGTGGAGGTATTTTTTTCACCGGCAGATCTGGCATTTGTCCGCACTGCTGATCCTGGTGCCTGTAAGCTGGACCTTTGCCGCCCCGGCAATGAACGAGGGATCCTGGCTCGGGATCACCGACGCTGCCTGGTTTTGGTTGGCCACAGGAGTGCCCGTCCTTCATCAGCTGATCGTATGGATTGTCTTTCGTTTGCAGCTAGGGTGGGCTGTATTCACCAGGATATTCGGGGGCGCTGATTTGTTTGTGTGGAGTGTGCTTTTTATCCCGTTTCTTGCTGCAAGGCCGGTTCTGGTATTTGGATTGGCAAAGGCAACCCGGACCACACTTGAACTTCCCCAAACACTGGCTGCAGGACTCGCCCTTTTATTAATCCTCCCGGCCATATATACCTTTTGGTCCACCATCAGGTATTTTGGCATACGCAGGGCCATCGGCGGAGACCATTTTCGAACTGCGTACAGGCAGATGCCCCTGGTGCGTCAGGGTGCCTTTAAGTACAACAGCAACGCCATGTATGCGTTCGCATTTTTCTTATTGTGGTCGATCGCATTATTCACCGGTTCTCAGGCAGCTTTGAGCGTGGCGATATTTCAACACGCTTATGTATGGGTGCATTATTATTGCACTGAGAAGCCGGATATGAAGCTGATCTATGAACTGCCGGCAGATGAGGAAAAAAGTGGTTAAGCCATGAAACCGACGGATATTTACTGGTGCGCCGAACGGATGCCGCAGCATTATTTCAAACCGGGGCCTGTAGCGGCCCCGGTTTTATTCCCGTACACTGCAGGTACGTTAAAATAAATCATATATTCGTGTGCAGTATAATTAAATACCCTTACTATGCGCATTACCGGGATATCAGTGTACCAATTGCCTGTTCCGCTGAAAAAGGCATTTGTCATTTCTTTGGGCCGGTTTGACCACGCCAGGAACATTCTTGTAAAAATATCCACCGACAACCAGCTCAGCGGTTATGGTGAATGCAGTCCGTTTATGACCATTAACGGCGAAACCATGGAGAGCGCCTTTGAAGTGGCCCGCTACCTTGCCCCCCACCTTATCGGCCGCGATCCGGCCAATATGGAAGACTGCATGGGGGTTATGGACCGGATGATCTATGGAAACACCGGCATCAAAAGCGCCTTCGACATTGCCTTGTACGACCTGGCATCAAGGGCTGCCGGACAGCCGCTCTATAAATACCTGGGCGGCAGCAATGCCAGGGAGATCATTACCGATTATACGGTAAGCATGGGCGATCCGGGGCAAATGGCCGCTGATGCCCTGGAGCTTGTTGAAAGGGGCTTTCGGATCGTGAAAGTCAAACTGGGTGATTCGGGGAAAACCGATGTGGAACGCATCCGCGCGATCAGGCAAAGCATTGGTCCGGATATTGCCATCAGGGTAGATGCCAACCAGGGCTGGTCTGTCGGGGAGGCCATTGAAACCCTGCAGGGCATTTATCCCTATCAGATCCAGTATTGTGAAGAACCCATCCCCCGCTGGGATTTTATGAGCCTGCCAAAGGTCAGGCAGTCCAGCCCTGTTCCGGTCATGGCTGATGAGTCGTGTTCGGATCACCACGATGCGCAACGCCTGATCGGGCTTCAGGCCTGTGATATGTTCAACCTGAAAATGGGCAAGTCGAGCGGCATATTCAAGGCGCTGAAGATCATTAAGCTGGCAGAGCAACACGGGATGCCCATGCAGATCGGTGGCTTTGTCGAGTCGAAGATCGCATTTACGGCATGCGCCCACCTGGCCTGTGTCAGCGATCAGATCCGGTATTTTGATTTTGATTCTCCGCTGATGCTTGCATTTGATCCGGTAGAAGGAGGGATCAGCTATCATGAGCATGGATTGGTGACCCTGCCGGAAGGTCCAGGACTGGGGCTCAGGGTGCCGGACGATTATCTGAATTCACTCAAAAGCTTTTCCATAGGCCAGCCGGCCTGATGTGATACAGTCCGGGATGTCCCGCAGGATGTGGACGCGAACGCCTGCCGGCAGGAAGGGGTGTTCAGAAGAGCCGATGGGGCAATGAAGTTCACTCCCCCCTGAGTTGGTCCACCGGATTTCCGGCTGCCGTTTTTGCTGCATGGAACCAGAGCGTTAAAAAGGCGATCAGGGCCGCTGACCCTGCTGCTGCAAGAAAGGGCCAGGGAGTGAGTGCGATCCGGTACGAAAACCCCTCCAGCCAACGGCTCATGTAAAGGTAAGAAACGGGTATCGCCAAAATCAGCGATATACCCAGCAGGCGACCCACGCCCCGAGACAACACCTCCACGATATTCAATAAGCTGGCGCCGTAGGTTTTTCTGATGGCAATTTCGCGTGTGTGCTGCCCGGCTGCAAATGCCGATATTCCGAAAAGGCCCGCCAGGCTGATAAAGATGGCAAAGACGGCCATCACCGAAAGCAATCCCGCAGTTTTTCTTTCCTCGCTCAGGGTCGCCGCCAATTGGGTTTCGATGAAGCTATAGTCGAGGGGGTACTCCGGGAGGAAGTCCTTCCAGGTCTCCTGTATGGCCTGCAGACCGGTACTTACCCGGTCTTCGGTGAGCAGTACGTTCACCTCGCGTCCGCTGTTTGTAGCCAGCAGCATCATGGGTTCAATGGGCTGGTGCAGGGAAAAGAAGTGAAAGTCTTTTACTACGCCCAATACCCGGTATGTATCGTCGTAACGCTGGATCGACATGCCCACCGGGTTTTTCCAGCCAAAATCCCTGACGGCGGTTTCATTCAACAATACCCCATTTTGGAAGTCGCTTGGGTAATCGGTGGAGAAGGAACGACCCGACACCACCGGGATATTGAACAGTTCCAGAAAATGTGTGTCGATATGGCCAATGCGGAGCATGGCCTCCTCTTTGCCGTGTTCCTTTTCGACCGGGAACGACCAGGTCTCAATCATCCTTCCGGGTAGGGGGTTGCGCCGGGCACTACTCACCGATTGAATGTCAACGTGTTGAAGCAGGCTGGTCTTAAACGATGCGACCCATTCAGGGGTGATCTGTCCGGCGTCGGGAAGCATGAAACTGATCCGGTTCCCGGAGGCAAAGCCCATGTCCTTTTGCTCCATATATCTGTACTGCTGGTACACCAGCAGGGTGCATACGATCATGAATACCGACACAAAAAACTGAAAGGAGAACAGTATGCTTTTAATCCCCAGTGTTTTTCCCTTAATTTTAAACTGTCCCTTCAGGGCATCTGCCGGACGGATGCGCGCCATATACACGGCCGGATAGCTTCCCGAGATCAAACTCATGATCAGAACGAAGCCGGCAAGCAGTAGCATCTTACCCGGTTCGAGCAGTACGGTCAGGGAAAGGGACTTGTTCATGAGGGAGTTAAATCGGGGAATAAGGATTTCGGAAAGGAGCAGCGCCATGAAGAGCGCAAGAAGGACAAACAATCCGGCCTCTCCGATGTATTGCCCGAACAATTGTTTTGGAGATGTCCCCAGGACTTTTCGTACGCCCACTTCTTTAGACCGCTTGGTGGAACGGGCAATGGACATATTGGTATAGTTGATTACCGCAATAACCGACAGAAATACCGCCAGCAGGCCAAATACCAGCAGTTGGTTCTTGTTGCCTTTATTGGGGACCGGATCCGGATTCGGAAGATCGCCCAGGGCATTGTTGTCGAAATAGATCTCTCTGAGGGGGGTGAAATCCAGACGGATCATGTCGAGCGGGTTCTCTGCATCGGGATCCCTGGCCAGGTAACGGCGTACAATGTCTTCGAGATGTGCCTCAATAAAGGCGTCCAGGTCAAAATTCCGTTCCACCATGAGGTAGGTGTGGCCGTTGTGGGTGCTGAAACTGATGAGGGATCCGAAACTCGTCCCGATTAAATCGGTGATGGTGTAAAAGGGGATAAGGTAATGAAATCGCAGGTGGGTAAGGTTTTTATGAGGCCTGACCACGGCGCTCACCGTCATGGGATGGGTGCCGTTAATCCGCAGGATTTGCCCGACCGGGTCGACATCCCCGAAAAACAGGCGCGCCTTTTCCTGAATCAGTACAATATTGTCAGGTCCTGCCAATGCTTGTTCCGGGTTGCCATACACAAATTCATAATCAAAAAAGTCAAAAAAGTTGGTGTCGGCAAAGAGCACACCGTCTTCATACACTGTTTTGTCCATAAAGTTCACCAGGAAATTACCCGTGAACTGGCTGGGGTACATCATGCGCACAAAGGAAAGGATTCCGGGGTAGCGCCCGGTTATGGCCGGGCCGAGAGGTGCCGAAGAGAGGGCTGTCCGCATGGGGAAAGGTTGCAACTGCTGGTAGCTTATACGGTAGATCCTGTTCGCTTTGCTATGCTGACGATCGGCCGACAGCTCACCGATGATGTAGAGGGAAATGAGCAGTACGGCGGTCATGCTGATGGCCAGCCCGAATAAGTTCATCAGGGAATGACGCTTCCCTTTCATCATGTTTCTCCAGGTGGTGATCAGGTAGTGACGGAGCATGCGTTCGGTTGTATTGGTTTACCATAGGGCGGACATCGGCAGGATATCCTGCTGTTTGCACATCATAAACTGAGCCACAGGATGCAAATATCAAGTTGTAAGGATATTATGAGGCAGTGATCCCCTGAGTCCCCTTCGCGATTGTCCACGACCGGACACAAAATGATCAATAACGGCCATTGACCAATAATCCGTTTCCTTGCAGTTTATGAGGCCCAATCAGATTGGGCCACAACGGAGTGAGCATAAATCTGGGGTCAGTGGAGGTAATCTGTCCTCTGCAGCCGGATCCGGCACCAATCAGGGAAACAGTTTGCAGTGTCTGGGGTCAGCCCTTTGTTTTTTGCCACTCCTTGAACCAATTTTCTACGTCGGCCAGTTGGAGATCAAAACGTTTTCCCGCCAGCACAGAGTCTGTGGATTGTTCTTTGATCAGGTAGCCACCGAAATTATTGGACGAAACTTGTTTCCGGCTTTTGCGAAGCAAAAACCCGTGCCTTGCCAGTTGCCTTCTGATCCTGTTTTCGCGGCTTTTATCTTTCTGTAGTTCCATGGTATTGTTTTTTAGGATATGAGCAGGGGTTGATCAAAGTTAATGAACAGCCGGACAAATAGCAAATCAACAGAATCCGGAGTTGGGAAATGCCGGGGTGGAGATGCAAACAAAAGCCGATGGTGCAGGTTTTTCATGTATCTTTATGAAGTGCGCATGCAATGAGCACAACCCAGCATTGGTAACCACTTATTTTAAAACACTGTTTTATGCAGATAAAGGATTTCCATTACCTGAAGAAACTCCTTGAAGCCCCCGGCCCTTCGGGATTTGAGCAGGAAGTGCAAAAGGTGTTCAGGTCTTTTGCCTCGGACTTTTGTGATGATGTACGAACAGATGTGCATGGAAATGTGATCGCATACAAAAAGGGAAGCCTGGATAAAAAGATCATGCTCACAGCCCATATAGACGAAATAGGCTTTATGGTGCGGCATATCGATGACCATGGCTGTGTGCGCTTCGACAGCATCGGCGGGGTCGACCCGGCTTTGCTGCCGGGGCTGGCCGTCAGGGTATACGGTAATGGCGGGGCATTGGACGGCATTATCGGGAAAAAGCCGATCCACCTGATGGACCGTGACGAGCGGAACAAGGCGGTAAAACTCGAGGACCTCTGGATAGATATTGGCGCGGGCTCTGCCGGAGAGGCCAGAAAGATGGTGTCGGTGGGCGACTATGGTACCTTCATGCCTTCACTTACGGAACTTCCGGCAGGCCTGATCGCTTCCAAGTCGCTCGATGACAGGATCGGGGTGTTCATCGTGTCGTCCGTGCTCAGGGAATTGGCCGGAGTGCGCGAACTTCCGCACATCTATGTGGTTTCCTCAGTGCAGGAAGAAGTGGGGCTCAGGGGGGCGGTGACCAGCGCCTACACGATCAAACCGGATATCGGCATTGCGGTCGACGTTACCCATGCAAGCGACTATCCATCGATCGACAAGAACAAGCACGGCGACATCAAGCTGGGCGAAGGATGCGTATTCCATGTAGGGGCAAACATCAACAGCAGGGTGCTCTCCATATTGAAAAATACAGCCGTACAGGGCGGTATCAGCTACCAGCTCGAGGCTTCGCCCCGCAATACGGGAACCGAAGCCAACGCCGTACAGCTTTCCAGAGGAGGGGTGGCCACCGGGCTTGTGAGCGTTCCGCTCAGGTACATGCACAGCCCCAACGAAATCGTTTCCCTGAAAGATGCCGAACGTGCGATTAAGGTAATTGCGGGCTTCTGCAAAACAATTGACAAACACACCGATCTGATACCCTGAAACCGGATCGGCTCAACCCCCTTTGTTGTTGTGCAAAACTCACCCCCTTTGTAGAAAATGTGCAACAGTTCCCCCTTTTTCCTGAACCCCGCTGTGCCATAAGCTCTTCCTGTATCCTGCCTGCACCAGCCACTGTGGGACCTCATGGGATTTAGAGCCGGCGGGGCCGGTTTTGGAATGGTTATGGGAAAAGACTCGGGTGAACTGCCGGACCTCAGATCACTTGTTGGATCAGGTACCCGTGAAAAGCCCGGAATGTCTTCTTAACCTGCACATAAAAACCCAAACCCCATGGAACAATGGAAAATTAAGCACGAAGAGCTCTTAGTACCCTTCCCGGTCAGCGACCTTGATTTCAAAACAACCGACGACCTCGACGATACCACCGATTCGGTGGGGCAGGACAGGGCATACCAGGCAATGAAGTTCGGGTTCTCTATCCGTCAAAAGGGTTTCAACCTGTATGCGATGGGGCCGAGCGGATCAGGGAAATATGCATCCATCAAAACATACCTTAAGAAAAAAGCTGCCGCCGAGGAGGTCCCTTCGGGGTGGTGTTACGTGTATAATTTTGAAGAATCCCACCGCCCCCTGTATCTTGAGTTTCCGGCGGGCCGGGTTAAAGGCTTCAGCGAGGACATCAATGAATTGCTTCGCGATCTGCGTGGGGCCATCTCTTCTGCCTTCGACAGCGATGAATTCCGGAACCGGCGGCAGGAAATCGAGGAGGAATTCAAGAATAAGCAGCAGGAAGTGATTTCGGACCTGAAGGAAGAAGCGGAAAAAGAAGGCATAGCCCTTGTCGAAACACCCGCTGGGATTGCTTTTGCGCCCATTAAAAACGGGGAAGTGCTTATGCCCGAACAGATAAACAAACTGTCGGAGGATGAGCGTGAAGAGATTCAGAAAAAAATAAACAAGTTTCAAAAGAAATTTGGTGAATCGATACAGCAACAACCAAAATGGCAGCGCGAAGCGCAGCGTAAGGTCAGGGAGCTCAGCCGTGAAGTCATCAGGGCCACCGTTTCGTCCATGATGGAAGAACTGAAAAAAAAGTACGAGGACCTGCCGGAGGTAGTTCAGCATCTTGAGGCCATACAAAACGATTTGATCGATCATGCCGAGCAGTTTCATGAGACAAAGGACGGACAACAGCAACCCATGGTAATTCCTGGCATGCAGCAACCCGATCCGACCCAGGCCATCTTCCACCGGTATAAGGTGAATGTGCTGGTCGATCACAGCAAGGGCAGCGGGGCACCGGTTATTTACGAAGACGACCCTGCTTTTCAGAATCTTGTGGGGCGGATCGAGCATGTTGCCCAGATGGGGGCCCTCACCACCGATTTCACCCTGATCAAACCAGGGGCCTTGCATAGGGCCAACGGAGGTTATCTGATCCTCGATGCGTTTAAAGTGCTCACTCATCCCCACGCCTGGGAAGGGTTGAAGCGCTGTCTTCAGGCCGGCGAAGTGCAAACAGAAAGTCTTGGACAGGCGCTCCAAATGATGTCGACCGTTTCGCTCGAGCCCGAACCCGTCCCCCTGAACGTAAAGGTGGTCCTGATCGGGGAAAGGCTGATCTATTACCTGCTGTACCAGCTCGACAACGAATTTGCCGATTTCTTTAAGGTGGCTGTTGATTTCGAAGAAGACATCGACCGTACAACCGAATCCGTATCTCTTTATGCCAGATGGGTCGCCACCCTTGTTCGCCGCGACAAGCTGCGCCCCTTTGACAAGGATGCCGTAGGCCGGGTCGTGGAACAGGCGTCGCGTTTTTCGGGCGATGCCGGAAAGATCTCGGTACAGATGCGTAAACTGACCGATCTGCTGAGAGAAGCGGATTACTGGGCCAGTGAGGATGGCCGGGATACCGTTTCGGAAGAGGATGTGCGGAAAGCCATCGATGCCCGGATTTACAGGGCCGACCGCATACGCGGCCGCATTACGGAAGAAATGGAAAAGGGACGACTGCTCATCGACACCCGGGGAGCGCAGGAAGGACAGGTGAACGCCCTTTCGGTTTTGCAGATCGGCGAACTGATGTTCGGCAGGCCCAGCAGGATCACCGCCCGCGTAAGGGTAGGCCCTTCAAGGCTTGTTGATATTGAACGGGAAGCTAAGCTCGGAGGGGCCATCCACTCAAAGGGTGTGCTCATACTCAGTGGGTTCATTGCCGGACGTTACCTTCCTGACCAGCCATTGTCCATGATGGGTAGTCTGGTATTCGAACAGAGTTATGCCGGGGTAGAGGGCGACAGCGCTTCCTCTGCCGAGCTTTACGCCCTGCTGTCGGCGCTGGCCCAGGTGCCCATCCGGCAGTGGATCGCTGTCACCGGTTCGGTCAACCAGCATGGTCAGGTACAGGCAGTAGGTGGGATCAACCAGAAGATCGAAGGTTTTTTTGACGTATGCGATCAGCGCGGACTTACCGGAGAACAGGGGGTGCTGATACCCGAGGCGAACAAGCCACAGCTCATGCTGCGCAGGGAGGTGGTCGAAGCCTCGAAGCAGGGGAAATTCCACATTTACGCGGTGAAACATATTGACGAGGGCCTTGAGATCCTTACCGGGGTGCCGGCCGGCGAGCGCGATGAACAAGGAGTGTATCCTGAAAAAACCATTAATCGCAAAGTCGAGGAGCGATTGAGGTCGTTTGCCCAAACCGCCAGGGATTTTTCCGCCCCGGGGGGTAGCGCCGATGCGTAGGGCCGCATGCCGGGGCGTCCGGGAACTTCCGGTCCCTTCGGGAGCTTCCGGCTGTTTAAAAAAATAATGCACAACAGGTATAAAATAGGGGGGCATATAAAAAAAAGCATAAAAAAATGTTCGGATGGCAAAAAATAAGGGGGGATAATAAAAAAAACAATAAAATAAATTGCACGGTCTTGAAAATTGCCATATCTTGGGGGCTTCAAACCAAAACCTTCAGATATGAGCAATCGGAGATTTTCTGCCCTGGATAAGGCCCTGGCCCACACCACACAAAAAGCGCCCGATTATCCGAGCAGGATAACCGGATTATATGGAGCCGACGTGTTTGGCGACAGGGTCATGAGGGATTATTTGCCCGAAGATGTTTTTAAAGCCGTTGCCGGTCATAAAAACAAGGCCGAACCCATCGACAGGAAAATTGCCGATCAGGTTGCAAGCGCCATGAAATCATGGGCCTTAAGCAAAGGCGCCACACACTACTGCCATTGGTTTATGCCCCTGAACGGAGCCACTGCAGAAAAACACGATGCTTTTTTTACACCTGCCCTGGACAACCAGTCCATGGAAATGTTCGGAGGGGCCCAACTGGTGCTGCAGGAGCCCGATGCTTCGAGCCTGCCCAGCGGGGGGCTGCGGAACACCTTCGAAGCCCGTGGGTATACCGCATGGGATCCATCTTCTCCGGCGTTCATCGTGGACAATACCCTGTGCATACCCACCATATTTATCGCTTATACCGGAGAGTCGCTCGATTTCAAGATGCCACTGCTGAAAAGCATTTCCGTTCTTGATAAAGTGGCGGTGGAGGTATGCCAGATGTTTGACAAAAGCATTGAGCAGGTATTTCCCACCCTGGGGTGGGAACAGGAGTATTTTCTGGTGGATGAGGCCTTGTTTCATGCGCGGCCGGATCTTGTGATGACTGGAAGGACACTGCTGGGGCATATCCCCGCAAAGGGACAGCAAATGGAAGACCATTACTTTGGTGCCATCCCGTCGCGGGTGTCGTCCTTTATGAAGGCGTTTGAGCTGGAAGCATGGAAACTGGGCATCCCCGTAAAAACCCGGCACAACGAGGTTGCACCCAATCAATATGAACTGGCTCCCGTTTATGAGGAAGCCAATATTGCCGTTGACCACAACCAGTTGGTGATGGGCATCATGGACCGTGTTGCCAGGAAGCACCGGTTCAGGGTCCTCTTCCATGAAAAACCCTTTGCCGGGGTCAACGGCAGTGGAAAACACAACAATTACTCCCTGGCCACCAACACGGGAAAGAATTTATTGAGCCCTGGTCATACGCCCAAAACCAACCTGCTGTTTCTGACCTTCTTTGTCAACATTATTAAAGCGGTGCATGAACATGCCGAGCTGCTCAGGGCGGTCATAGCTTCGGCGGGCAACGACCACCGGCTGGGCGCCAACGAGGCCCCGCCTGCCATCGTATCCATTTTCATCGGCAGCCAGCTTACCGGGATACTCGATGATCTGGAAAAAATGGTGAAAGAGAAGAAGATGTCGCCCGATGAGAAAACCGAGCTGAAGCTGAACATTGGCAAGATCCCCCGGCTGATTATCGATAATACCGACAGGAACAGGACCTCTCCGCTGGCCTTTACCGGAAATAAATTTGAATTCAGGGCGGTGGGTTCGTCGGCCAACTGTGGCCCTTCGCTGATCGTGCTGAATACGATTCTGGCCGATAGCCTGAAAATCTTTAAAAAACAGGTGGATAAGGCCATGGACCAGGGTGTGGACAAGGACGAGGCCATATTTCGCACACTCAGGCGATTTATTATGGAGTCGCGGAACATCTTGTTTGAAGGCAACGGGTATGGTGAAGAATGGGTCCGGGAAGCGGAAAAAAGAGGGCTGTCGAACATTTCGAACACGCCTGATGCCCTTGCTGCCTATATTTCTGATAAGACCAAAAGTCTGTTTGTCGAAACCGGAGTGTTTTCCGAAAGGGAATTGGTTGCGCGTTGGGAAATCCGGCACGAAAACTATGCGAAGGTGATCCAGATTGAATCCCGCTCGCTGGCCGATCTGGCCGGCAACCATATTATTCCGACGGCCATCCGCTATCAGAATATCCTGGTCGAAAACGTCCGCGGCTTAAAGGAAATCCTTCCCCCTGAGCAATTTAAGCGGCAGTCGGAATTGCAGGTCTATGTGATCGGGAAAATATCGGACCACATCAGTTCCATCCGTCAATATGTCAAGGAAATGATCGAAAAAAGAAAGGAAGCCAACGCCCTGGAAACGCCCGAACACCGTTCGGCCTTCTATTGCAGGGAAGTTTTGCCTTATTTTGATAAGATCCGTTACCACGTGGACAAACTGGAGGTGCTCATTGACGATGAATTATGGACCCTTCCAAAATACCGCGAATTGCTGTTTGTAAAGTAATCCTGCCGGATGAGCTGCTGACCTGCTTGTTGAATAGATAGTGGAACCAATGGGAGCCAGTCAGCAGGAACTGGCTCCAGGGAAATAAGGTATCCGGCAGCTGAGATCAAAACCGGCGGCGAAATATCTTTTCTGAAATTTCTTCCGGAATGCCCAATTGCAGGGCTGGTAATGAAGGCCGGGCCCCTGAGGTTGGTGGCTGGCCCGCTGCCCCGGAAGATTGCCTGAGGGTCAGGGGCGATGGACTCTGCGGCTGAATGACCACTTCCAATCCCCCCTGCCGGCCTTTCTGCCATTTCATGTCGATGCCGCAAAAACTGAACAGGGCTTCCCCTTTTTCAGAAAAGTCTTCGTCCCTGAGCAGGACAGGGATACAATGTATTTTCCCGTTTTTCACAATCAGCCCCAGTTCGTTAAACCGGCTCAGGATATCTTCTTTTACCTGTCCGGTCATGCCGGGTTGTTGCGCCCCCATCATGAGGGGGGTATGAGAATACGGATCGGTGGGGAAGGCCCCGTAGTCTTCTGGTTTTTTGTGCAGGCCCAGGCCTTCTTTTATTCGGTAATAGTGCTTTTTAAGTTCCGGCAAAGGTGGCTGGCCGGATTCTTCTGTTGCAAAGTCGATGATGCGTTCGCCCAGTGACAGCAACAGCTTCGACACCATATGCCAGTAAATCGAGCCCAGTCCTTCGTATTTATAGAACGATCCTGAACGGCCTGTGAAAAACCTGTGGTTGAATACGCTCTCGTAGATGCCCAGAACAACAGGAGTTCCCCTGCTGATCAAATCCCGGTCAATGTCTTCGGGCAGCCTGTTGAGGGCTTTTTTCAGCATATTGGCGTTCTTCAGGGAGGCATTAAAGTGAACCCCACCGGCCTCATCACGGCAGATGATGTCCGTATTGTTTGCCGCTGCGAGTTGCTGCAGCAATTCGGACTGCTGTGTTTTCTCCCGTGGGATAGTGTTCTTATCCAGAAAGCCAGGCAAGTTGCGAAACGGATAAAGCATAAAACTCTGCTGGTCTGCCCGCCACAAATCTGAACTGAAAAGGGATTTTATGAGGCTGAGTGTCCGGGCAGGGGAGAGGTATCCGCTGCTGAGGATGGCTGCCTGTCCTTCGAGCATCAGGCTGAGGTGATTGATCTCAATGCTGTCGTCCCGAAAGTCGAGCAGATTGTATGAATGAAACAGATTGTCCGGACGGCGGTTGGATTCAATCGCCTGATCGAGAAACTTCAGCACCATTCCGCAGAAATCGATCAGGCTCTGCCGTGGAAGCTTGTTGTCCTGGCCCGAAAAGCCGTCATAAACGCACTCCCTGTAGGCTTCTCCCGCCTGCCCGAGCAGGTCGGTCATTGTTTTGCGCTGATTTCCTGAAAATCCCTTTGTTATTAGATGCGTATGTTGGTTGAAAACTTCCGTTACAGCTTGTTGGAAAACAAACACCTCTTTGGCCATAACGAATTCCGGACAGTGGCTTTGCTGAATAAGGCCCTGAAGGAAGTTTACAAAGCGCCTGATGTGGTACAGACTAACCATGGAGGTCCCGTTTCCGGTCAGGGCGTTGTTGGCATCGTTCCATTCGGGTCGTTGGGTGTTCAGCCAAATGCCTGCTTCCGGTACGAAGTTGCTCAATTTGGTCAGCAGGCTAACCAGGATCTTTTCCATGAAGCCGGCTTTTTGAATCCTGCCATCCTTCGGCCGGTAAAGTTTGCCGTCATTGCCCTCTGCTTTGCTCCTTTCGATCAGCCGGAGATGGAGTTCGGTGTCGAAGAGGATGGTATCCTGCGGATCTGCCAGTATTTCGGAATAAGGACGGATGCGGTAGGGCACTTGTGCGTAAACATAGTTGCGGTCGTTAAAGTAATCGGACAAACTCCCCGGGAAGAATTTTTCCTGCATCTCCATCAAACGTAGCAGGTAATTAATCTGGTGATCGCCCCAGTAACCAATACTGGCCCAGGGATTGTCGGGCTCCGTCACTTCCCAGTCAAATCCGTCCCGTGTGATGCGATAAGGGTTGTACCCGTCGGCGGTGGAGGCGTTTAAAAAGCGGGTGATCATGCCTGACAGAAAATAAGGGAAAGAGAAACCAAGGGCTTCCCAGTTTTGAAAAATATCCCGCCAGTTGCCCTGGTAGTTCAGCGAAGGGCTGCCATCCGGATTCTTTACGCGGATATCAAAATAATTCCAGGGGCGGCTGGGGTCGCCGTGGCGGCGACCGAAACTCAGGGGAAGGTATTCCAGGGTCAGCCGGAAGATGTCAGCATCGTTCTGTGATCTGGCAAACTGAATCAATTCCTGCAGCTCCATCACTTCCACCCCCCTGGCAAAGGCGTCACGGTATTTTCGCCATACCGCCCTGTTGCTGTTGCGCAGGTGGTCCAGAAAATCCTTCAGCTGTACCTGATAATCGTTTTCGAATATTCCGCCCCGCATGATGTTAAACAGCGTATTGGAAAAATGCCTGCAGTCGTTGAGGGGGTCGCCTGTTTTCTGCTTCCCGTCTGCACGGGCAACCATATCTGAGAGTTTGCCGGTGTCGTGAATGATGCTTTCTTCAACGAGGGTGGCACGGTCTTTCGCGTTGCCGATCAGGTTCTGTAAAGACAATACGTCTGAAATGTCCTTTGCCACATCTGCTGCGATGTACCAATTTTTCCCCCCCTTTGCTTCCAGCCTCAACTTCGTGTTTAACAGGAAGGCGGTTTTTTGTCCCACCATTTTGCTTTCCGCTTCCGCCTTACCACCCTGTTGAAGATTGCTAAGCTGCCCGTGACTCAGCACCATCATGTCGGGCTCCAGCCCGGTGCTCCACACCGTGTTGGTTCGGAGTGCTTCGCTTGGCTCTGCACGGTCTACGGGGATGGACGACAGATAATACAGGGCCATCTTTGATTCAGGCAAATATTCGCAGACCTTGTAGGCATCCATCAGCGTACTCATCATGCTTTGGGTCTCGCGGGTTATGCCCCAGGGAAGGATATTCAGCAGCCCGTCGCAAACATCTGCTTCAATGGGTTTCCCGGATAGATTTGTCAGCATCGATTTTCTGATCCATCCGAACAGGTCGCTGCCCATCCAAGCATAACGGAATCTGAGCTGCAGGTCGAAATTGATCTCCTCAAAGATGACCTTGTTGCCCGGAATGTTTTTGTACAGCTTGCGTTCCATCCGGTAGAGTCCTTTCTCACATATTGAGAAGGGCTTCCATAGTTGCATTTTGTGGTTGTCCTTAACCCGGATGATCGTTGTTGGCCCGGTTACCGGATGTGCCTCGTGGATCTTGTCGTCGGTGTAATAGGGAAACAGGGCGTTGTTGTAGTTCCTTCTTCCTGCTGTGAGGCCTCCGGTACTCGAGAGGTAAAGCCACAGATCGCTGCTGCTGACCACGCTCATAAGGAATGGCTTCATGAGATCGTAGTTCTCTATGCAGTAAACAGCTTCGCCCTCAATTTTTGAAAGATGGCCCTTTACTTCTCTGGCTGGCAGGTGCAGGGGTTGTGCATTGATATACGGAGGAGGTTGTGACATGGAGTCATAAATCATAGGGGTTCATAAGAAAGGAAGAGCCTGCGGCTGCCCCGTTTTGCTCATGGAGTCTTGCCCGTATAGAAAAACCCGGACTTTAGCATATCTGAGGGCAAGCCCCCGACAAGCAGCTCAAAATCACCTCTTTCGGCAATCCATTGGTTATTCAGGTCAACAAATTGCAGGTCTTCGTATTTGACGGTGAACTCCAGTGTTGTTGATTCCCATGATGCCAGATGGATTTTTTCAAAAGCAATGAGCTTGCGGTCGTCGGGGGTAATGGAGGCTACCAGGTCGCGCAGGTACAGCTGAACCACTTCTTTCCCGTTGTAGGGCCCCGTATTGCGTATATTGACCCTTAAAACGAGCTCTTCGCCGGTGTTTAGTGTGTCGGCCGAAACTTCCAGGCCGCTATATGTAAAGTTTGTATAGCTCAGCCCATGACCAAACTCCCATTGGGGGTGAAATCCTTCCGTTCCAAACTCACCGTCGAGCTTGTCGCTGCCTTTGTGCTGGTAGGTATGCAATGTGCCGCTGTAACGTGGCCAGGTGTAGGGAAGTTTGCCGCTTGGGTTTTCCCTGCCGCTGATGAGGCTGGCCAGTGCACGCCCTCCTTCGTGGCCTGGCCAATAGGCATGAAAAATGGCCCCTGCCAAAGGCTCAATATCGCGTAAGATGCGTGGACGACCCTGAAGTGTAGCCAGAATGATGGGCTTGCCGCTTTTATGGAGGCGTTTGACCAGCTCGAGCTGATTTGACGGCAAATCCAGTTCGTCGATATCGGAGGGTTTTTCGGTGGCCGGCCTTTCGCCCAGACAAACAAGGATTGCATCGACACCGGCTGCTTTAGCCCACAGGATTGCTTCGCTTTCTACCTCTCCTTCGTATCCGGTCCCGGGTGTATGCACCACGTTGCCAGTCCCGTATACATCCTGCATTGCCTGCAAAATGGTTTTCTTGCCCGGGTCATCGTAAGTCGGATCATCACCGGCCCATGTTCTGCTCCATGGGCCATTGAGGGCGGTAAGTGCATCAGACGCCGGACCGGTTACCAGTATTCTGGTGTTTCTGTTTTTCAGCGGCAACAACTCATCCTGGTTTTTGAGCAGGGTAATCCCTTCGAGGGCAGCCCTGTAGCTCTTTTCAGCAAAGGCATCCGAACCGAACTCTGTGTAGCCCGACGGATCGTGCCATGGCCTTTCAAACAGTCCGAGCCTGAACTTGACGTAGAGTATCCGGCGTACGGCATCGTCAATGCGGCTCATGGGGATTTCCCCTTCAGTTACCAGCTCAACGATGTGGCGGGCGAAACTTGCATCGTAGGGCACCATGCTCATATCCAGGCCTGCCATCACCGCTATCTTTGCCGCCTCTTTGCTGTCGTGGGCCACGTTGTGCATGCTGGCGAGCCTCCCTACGTCTTCCCAGTCGGAGAGCACAAAGCCTTTCAGCCCCAGCTCTCCCTTGAGGACATTGGTGATCAGATAGCGGTCGGCGTGTCCAGGAATTCCATTGACTGATCCGGAATTAAGCATCACGGTAATGGCGCCCTGTTCGATGCCTGTGCGAAAGGGCTCAATGTAGTATTGGCGTAGATAGTGTTCCGGAATATAGGCGGGGGAGCGGTCTTTGCCGGTAAATGGTGTGCCGTAGCCCACAAAATGTTTCAGGCATACGGCCACGCTGGTGGTGTCGGACAATGAAGTTCCCTGTTGTCCTTCTATGAATGCATTCCCCATCACCTTGTTCATATAAGTGTCTTCGCCAAATGTTTCAAAAAGCCGGCCCCACAGCGGTTGCATGCTCACATCCAGCACGGGAGCATAATTCCAGGGCTGTGAGGAAGCGCGCATTTCGTAAGCGGTAATTTCGCCGGTTATCCTTGCCATTTCCGGATTCCAGCTTGCAGCAAGGGCAATCTGATGGGGGAAGAGGGTAGATCCGGCCGTATAGTTGGCCCCGTGCACCGCATCTATCCCAAACAACAATGGAATCTGATGACGGCTGTTTTCCAGTACGTATTGTTGCAGGGTTTTGATCAACCGGTGCCACTCCTCGCGGGAGGGGGGGTATATGCCTTTGTTCTGGATTGAACCCACATGGTACTCCAGCAGCAGATGCCTCATCTTGGCTGTGTCCAGCAGCAGAGTGTCAAAGTCGTTCCAGAAAGGCCCCTGGGTCAGGGCGGTAAGCCCGATATTGGTCATCTGCCCCGCTTTTTCTTCGAGGCTGAGCAACTGAAGGAGGCTGTCGGCCCGGCGGAAGTAGGTATCATCCTGTCCCCCTGGGTTAGCCGGGCCGCAGCCGCCAACCAACACAATCAGCAGGATAACCGCCAGCATGTTCCATCGATTCATAAGGGAAGAATTTGGTTCGTTGTTTTTGGTTGAAGAATATGAAACATTACCTGACGTAAAAGGGGATGTTTGCTGTGGCGGCATGATTGTACTGGTCGGTGACATAGACAAAAATGCGGTAGGGACCTTCGTGTTCGGGGGCTTTGAAACGGATCGTTTCCTGGTTGACCGAAAGGATCAGCCCGTCAATGGACCTCGGCCTGGGCTCGTAGTCGCCGCCGTCACTCAGTTCCGATGGTTCGGGCATGATCTCTGCTCTGACCGAAAGTTCGGATGCATTTGCGTGCTCCACGCTTACCCTTGCGGTATACTCCCCGTTTTTCTCGAGGTACACATTGTCGTAACGTCCGCCTTTATCCTCGATAAAGAACTCATTCATCCGGGGAGCCATGTTTTCGGGCCATTGACCTGTCCATAAGTACTCCATGACATTGATGGCTTCCGTTTTTTCGCCTGCTTCGGTAAAAAACCCGTACCACGTAGGAGTTCGTTCCTGTTTTTGTCCCCATAAAAACACATAGGATCCCATGCAATGTTCCTCATCGGCCAGGATGATGCTTTCATAGCGGTGTTTGATGGCCTCTGCCTTTTCTGTGGAAGTTTGTTCGATGGGAATACCCCACTCGGTTTGCTCTACTTCCCAGTGTCCGGTAGCCCCCCATTCGGTAAGCAGGTAAGGCCCGTCGTACCCTGCATCGCTGAGGCGTTGTTCCAAATTTACGACATCACCGTACATTTGTATGGACAGAAAATCCAGGTCGGGGCAATGTTCGGCAATATAGGCCACCTCGTCCCTCCCGATGCCTGCCAGCATGGTCGTGGTTACATGGTTGCCATCTTCTTCTTTGATCATGCGGGCAATGTCGTTTACGGCATCCCATACCTTTTTATTGGTGTAGCGCAGATTCAGTTCATTGCCGATGCCCCAGCCCAGGAGGGCCGGATGGTCTTTCAATGCCCTGACTTCCTGTCTGAACGTTTCCAACTGCGCCGTTACCGCCACTTCGTCGTCGTAATCAAAGCCGTGGCGTTCGCGGGCCACATCAAGCCCCATCATGACCATGATGCCGTGCTCATAGGCTTCGTCGAGCACTTCAAGACCCGTCCGCTGTCCGTCGTCTGTGCGCCAGGTGCGGATGGAATTGCCGCCATGTTCAGCCACCCTGTAGCATGGGCCAAACTCACATCCGGCGCCTTTGACGAAAAATTCCTCGCCATTCACAAATAAGCGATATTTTCCGTCAGTTTCCCGCATCTCCACAATTGAAGGGCCTTCTCCAAGATAGCTGTTGGTTTCTCTGTGGGTTGAATTGCAGGCAAGTGTCAGAAATGCCAGTGATAATATGGAGATCAGTGAAGCTGTCTTCATCTTTTTCTATTTTATAAGTTTGGTTTCGAGTTCTTCCAGTGATTTTCCTTTGGTTTCGGGTATGAATCTCCATACAAAAAGGAGGGTAAGAAAACCAAAAAGGGCATATATCAGGTATGTCTTGTCCGATCCGAGGTATTCGAGCTGAACAGGAAAAACGGTCGCCACGGAGAAACTGACAATGGAATTCCAAAAGCCCATAATGGATATGGCCAGTCCCCTGAGTTTGTTGGGAAAGATCTCCGAAAGCAGGGTCCACATTACGGGCCCCAGGGAAATGGCAAAGGAAGCCACAAACATCAGCAATCCGATCAACACCCATAAAGAGTTGATGTTGATCGAATGTTTCAGGATGATCTCTTTAAAGCTGTTGTAGGTATCCTGCCCCACCTTCTCTTTTACCAGGCTGAAAAAAACCGTTTCATTTGCAAATGGTTGGTCCTTCAACTCGATGAGTTTCAGAATGTTGGCCATGTCGTCAGGATGTGCTGCCATTTGTGTCGCTTCCTCGGTCAGGGCCACCATCGATCTGTCGTCAATGGTGTACTCGGCATTGAAGAAAGAAAAGGATACGATGAGCATCGAAATAAATATGCCTGTGGCACCGGCATAGAGCAGGGGTTTACGCCCCAATTTATCAATAACAAACATGGCAGCCACCGTCATGACCACATTGGTAACCCCAAGAATAGCCGCTTGCATAAAGGCAGCATCCTTGCCACCCCCGGCCATTTCAAAGATCATGGGGGCATAATAGAAGATGGCATTGATGCCGGTGATCTGCTGAAAAAACGCAATACCAAATCCGATGATCAGTACGGTTTTCATCCGGGGAGAAAATACGTCCGACCAACGCGCCTTGTCTTTGTTGATCTCCTCATGAAGGCTGTGGTCAATTTCGTGGTAGATGCGCTGCGCACCCTCATCACTGTTGATTTTACTCAATACCTTTAGGGCTTCGTCGTGGAGGCCCTTTTGCATGAGCCACCTCGGACTGCGGGGAACGATAAAAAGGAGCGCCAGGTAAATCACGGCCGGGATGGCTTCCACCCCCAGCATGACGCGCCACTTCAGATCTGCCTCGGCGATGGTTTGCTGGAAGTAGTAATTGGAAAAATAGGCCACCGATATCCCCAGCACGATGTTGAGCTGATTGACTGTAACCAGTCTGCCTCGTAGCCCGCGGGGTGCAATCTCTGCAATATACATGGGCGCCACCAGGATGGCCATCCCCACACCGAACCCGCCAACGATGCGTGCAATGAGAAAGCTGGTGATACCTGTAGCAAAGGCGGTACCGAGTGCACTCACCGCGAACAGGATGGCCGTTACCATGAGGATCTTGCGCCTGCCAAAACGATCGGCCAGGCGGCCGGCGCTGATATTGCCCATGATGGCTCCCAATATCAGAGAACTCACAGAGAACCCGATAAGCATGGATCCGGTATTGAGCCCGAAAGTCTGTCGGTAGAAAGGAGTGGCCCCCGAGATCACTGCGCTGTCGAATCCCATCAGAAATCCACCCAGGGCAACAATCACTGAAATAAATATGGTATAGGTTCTTTTGGTCATGATTTATCTGATATGGCGGCTGTTTTGAGGCCGCCAGAGAATAAAAGTTGCTGAATTGAAGAGGTGATCATACCCCCTAGACTATGAGCATCAGTATCCGCTGTTTTGTTGAAACACACCGGCAGAAAGGTCTATTTCCGTCAGCGGAATGGGCAAAAAACCCCGGGTTGCCGTGTTGAACCTTACATCGAATATTTGTTGGTCTCCCTCGTATCTGGGGCCCCTGATGCCGGAGTGGGTTAATTCCTGATTGGCAACATCCATTCCGCGACGTATAAGGTCAAAATAACGGATGCCTTCGAGCGAGAGTTCCAGCCGCCTTTCCCTGAAAATATTTTCCAGGCTGGCCGGTACGGGATCCAGTCCGACCCTGGCTCTTACCCTGTCGAGGTAGGACTGGGCATTCGGACTCCCAAGTTCTGCGGCCATCAAAAGCACATCAGAGAAGCGAATTACCCGGAAGTTGACGGTCCTGTTTAGTTCAAACTGTCCGGCAGACCCCCAGTGCTCTGCATCCGAACTGTATTTTTTGGAAAAGTATCCGGTATGTTGGTATCCTTTGGTAAGATTTCCGTCCAGTTCCTGCTCGGTAAGAATGGTGTAATTGAAGCGGGGGTCATCTGCCATGAACGCTGCCAGCTTGTGGCTTACCGTGCCAAAACTCCATCCCCTGTTCCATTTGTTTGATCCGGTTACCCTTGGTCCCTGCATCTGGGCAGCCAGATTGCCGGCACCTCCCCGCGGATAACCCCAATCCCACCAGGTCGGGGTGTCGCCGTGAGCGATCTCAAAAACCGATTCTATCCCAAATTCGCCGGCAAGTTTGAAGTTGAGCGAATAATCAGGAAAAAGATCATGCCCGCTGTTGGCGATCAGGTCTTCCAGTTGTGCGAGCACATAAGCCCGGTCGACAGTGGTGTCGCCT
Organism: Bacteroidales bacterium; assembly: GCA_003560165.1. Lineage (GTDB taxonomy): Bacteria > Bacteroidota > Bacteroidia > Bacteroidales > UBA7960 > PUPG01. The sequence continues at coordinate 24,570 of PWJC01000069.1, read as the reverse complement.
GCCATCAGTTCGGCTCCGTAAACCCCGTTATAGAACAGGTAAATCCTGGCCAGCAAAGCCTGAGCCGCCCATTTGGTGATCCTTCCGGTCTCTGCTGCAGTTACCGATTCGGGAAGGCCGGCAATGGCTTCCACAAGGTCGAGGGCAATCTGATCGTACACCTCTTTGGGGGTGTTTTGCTCCTGGCTGTATTCGGATGGCCCCGACAAGGTTCGTGTCAGCAGCGGAATGTTTTCGAAGAATCGGACTTGCTCGAAGTAAAAATAAGCCCGCATGAATTTCACCTCCGCACTGGTCCTTTGTTTGAAACTTTCTGCCGCATCGATGCCGTCTATCATTTCGAGATACAGGTTTGACCGGTAAATGCCAATATAGTTCTTGATCCAGGTGGCATGAACAATCGGGTTGGCTGCGGGGATGTCGTGGTCGTTCAACTGATTGAAATCCCGTCCGTCGTTGGCATCCGACCCCCCGCCAAAGACATCGTCCGAAAGCACATCGGCCACAGTCAGAAAGGGAGCCCAGCTGACACCCGGAGTCGACTGATAGGTGAGCACATCATACACAGCCACCAGAGCCTGAAAGGCGTCTTCTTCGGTTTGGTAAAAGTTTGTGCTTACCACCTGGTCGAGGGGGTTCAGGTCAAGAAAATCATCGCTGCATCCGAACAAAAAAATGGCGATGAGAAAAACCTGCAGTGATTTGATTAATCTATGGTTCATCTGGTTGGGTTTTTATATTTCAGTATGTGAAATGTCGATGACGGAAGACAGAAAACGGAAGACAGAAGGTAAAAGGTAGAAAGTAAAAAAAAATTCGTTCTGTCGTTCATTCGTTCTGTTGTTCATTCGTTTCTTCGTTCCTTGTGATTACTAGAATGACAAGCTGGTACCCAGGCGGAACGTCCTTGCCTGCGGATAAATACCCCTGTCAATGCCAATGTCGAATGAACTGAGGGCTCCGATCTCCGGATCGGCCCCTGTATACCTGGTGAGGGTAATAAGGTTTTCTGCAGATACGTAGATCCGCCAGGCTCTTGCATTGATCCTGTTCACCATGCTTGACGGAAGGACGTATCCTATCTGGATATTCTTAAGCCTTACAAAAGAAGCATCTTCAATGTACAGGTCCGAAATCCTGTTGTTGCGATTGATGTCGCTGAAGGTAAAACGGGGTAGTGTATTCGAGGTACCTTCGCCCGTCCAGCGACTCAGCATATCGGTGGAAAGGTTGGTGGAATTCAGGTCGCGCCTTCTTATTCCGTTGAAAACGTCGTTTCCATAGGTTCCGATAATAAGGAAACCAAGATCGAACTGCTTGTATTCGAAGTTTCCGTTCATGCCGAATGTCCAGTCGGGAGTGGGGTTGCCGATCATGGTGCGGTCGTCGGGATTGATCACGCCATCGCCGTTGACGTCCACAAAACGAACATCTCCCGGCCTGGCATTGGGTTGCAGCCTCTGACCGCTTCTGTTAATATGGCTGTTCACCTCGTCCCAGTTCTGAAATATTCCATCTGTGACATAACCGTAGAAATAGGCAATGGGCAAACCCAGTTCGGTGCGTGTTACCATACCTGCCACGGCCCAGTTTGCACCGGGAAGCACCCCTTCGGCATTCCCGATTTTTGTCATCCGGTTTCTGTTGTATGCTGCATTTATGCCTAAGGAATAGCGAAGGTCTTCCTGATAGTTACGCCAGTTAAGCGACATCTCAACCCCTCTGTTTTCGACGCTGCCGACATTGGCAACCGGCGGGTCGTTGCCCACATGACCGGGAATGGGAATGACTTCCAGCAAGCCCCTGGTGGTCTTGATATAATAGTCGACGGTGCCGGTCAGGCGATTGTTGTATGCACCAAAGTCTATGGCCACATCGATCTGTTCCGACTCTTCCCAACGGATATCCCGGTTGGCAATGAATGAAGGGGAGGCACCGAAGGCTCTTCCGCCTCCAAAGATATATCCCCTGCTTCTGTCAATTGTTGAGACAAATTGATAGTTGCCGATCTCCTGGTTGCCGTTAACACCCCAGGATGCCCTCAGCTTGATCACTTCCATGGCCCCCAACGAAGGGAAAAAATCTTCCTCGCTGATCATCCAGGTTACGCCAACAGAAGGAAACGTACCGAAGCGGTCGTTCGGGCCGAATTTTGATGAACCGTCTCTGCGCACCGTGGCATTAAAGGCATATCTGGCCTGATAGTCGTAGGTGATGCGTCCGAAAAGCGAAAGGAGTGCTGAGTGGGATGCTCCGCCAAAGGCTTGCCAGACAGTATCTGTGGCCATATTCAGATAGACATGGTTCGGATTGCTCACGTCTACATCGGCATTGAACCCAAACAGGTTTTCGAAGTTGGATTTGTTGGCCGTGGTACCTACCAGCGCCGAAAAGCTGTGGTCGTCCACTTGCCTGGAGTAAGCGAGGGTGTTTTCGAACTGCCAGGTATAATACCTGTCAATGTTCTTCTGTACAGTGGTTTTTTCAGTGTTCAGCTGTGCACCGTTAAGATAAAACAATGGCTGATGAGCATCATTCAGCACATAACCCAGATCGATGCCGAGCGTTGTCCTGAAGGTCAGATCGGTCAGCGGCTCAACTTCTCCGAATACGTTTCCTACAATTTTATCCACCCTGGTTTCTCCGGTCTGGATTTCAAGCAATGCCAATGGATTTACAATCTCTGCGCCTACATTCTGTGATATACCGTAAACCCTCCCATCACGACTGGTCACCACAGGCTGATTCGAATAGGGAGGCTGGGATAGTATGTCTTCATTTTGCTGGAAAACGGGTGTGAGGGGGTCGATGTTCAGGGCGCTGCTGTAGGCTGCGTTGAAGGATGCATTGCTGGCAATGCCCCTGCTGATGATGTGTGAATAGGCCAGGTTGTTTCCAAAGCGGATGAAATCATTTACCTGGTGACGGGTATTCAGCCGGGCAGTAATCCGGTCAAATTGCGACCGGTCTCCCCCGATAATACCCTGCTGTGTAAAATAAGAAAGCGAGGAGCTATATGTCGAATTTTCGGTACCACCGCTTACCGACAGCTCATGGTTTGCTATCGGTGCATTGCGTTCAAACAATTCTTGTTGCCAGTTGGTATTGTGCCTGGGGATCTCATTCAGATCAAATGGTTCGGTCCTGCCGGCATTCCGGGCACCTTCATTCATCATCATCATGTATTGCTCTGAATTGAGCACATCGACAAAGCGTGCCACATTTTGAATGCCCTGATAGAATGAATAATTGAGGCTCAGATCGCCTTCCACACCGCTCCTAGTGGTTATGAGCACCACGCCATTTGCAGCCCTGGCTCCGTATATTGCTGCAGAGGCCGCATCCTTCAATACATCGATGGATTCGATGTCGCCGGGATTCAGAAAATCGATCCCACTTACGACCATACCGTCTACAACATACAGGGGTTCTGCGTTGCCCGTTGTCCCGGCGCCGCGGATGCGCACAGTGGGTGCCTCACCGGGCTGGCCCGAAAGGTTGGTCACCTGTACCCCGGCTGCCCTACCCTGCATGGCTTGTTCGACCCGAAGGACAGGTGTGGCAGTGATCTCATCGGCATCGATACTTGAGATAGCTCCTGTAACAACCTTTTTTTGCTGTGTGCCATAGCCCACCACCACAAACTCTTCAAAGGTGGTAATATCGGGTTGTAACTGGATATTGCGGACGAGTGTTTCGTCCGGTTCAATGCTGATTTCAATTTCCTGAGGGATATAGCCAACATAGCTTACACTCAAGACATGGGTGCCGGCATCGAGGCTTAACTGGTAATCGCCCTCAATTCCGGTCACAGTTCCCCTTGTGGTACCTATGATCTGGATGGTAGCCCCCGGAAGTGATTCGCCGGTGGTGCGGTCGGTGACAAGGCCCTGAAGGGTCTGGGCGTAAAGCGTGCCGGCCTGGAAAATCACGGAGATCAGCAAGATCAGGGAAAATAGGATGCTCTTCATGTTCGTAGGTTTGAGATACTTGGTTTATAGTGACGATACGATGCCTTTGTCGCTTCATTGTTTCTTAAAAACGCGCACATAATCTACGCGCAGTTGTTGCGGGAAGACAGTGGTCGCATCCGGATTTCCCGGCCAGTTACCACCAACCGCCACATTAAACAGGAAAAAAAACTCCCGGTGGAACTCTGTCATGTGGTTGGGAGTAATGTTGATCTGAGAAAACTGAATGTCGTTAACATACCATTTGATCAGGTGTTCGTTCCAGATGATGCTGAACACATGGTATTCATCGCCGAAAGTCCCGGAGGGCAGGGTATAGGATCCTCCTGCCTGCACATGGCCATTCAGATCCCAGTGCAATGTGCCGTGTACGGTGTTCTCCCGGCCTTTACCGCCAATCATTTCCATGATGTCGATTTCTCCGCATCGGGGCCAGCCAACCGATTCTATGTCATTGCCCAGCATCCATAAAGCCGGCCAGATGCCCTGGCCTTCGGGCAATAGGGCCCTGATGTCGATCCGGCCGTATTTAAATGACTGCCTGCCCTGTGTTTTCATCCTCGCTGATGTATATTGGCGGTTGCCTGCATTTTCTCTGCGGGCCTCGATGGTCAGAACACCGTCTTCGACCCATGCATTTTGTGCCCGGTAATACTGGAGCTCGTTGTTCCCCCATCCGCATAAATGGGGACAACCGTCGCCGATTTCAAATACCCAGTTGTCTGAATTGATCGAATTGCCTTCGAACTCATCATGCCAAACAAGCTCCCAACCATCATAATGCAGCGGGGTTGTGTAACCCTGTCCGGGAGATACTTCCTGCCCGATTACTATCGTCACGGGCACGACCTGCCGCAAATACCTGCCGGATGTGCCGTAGGCCCTTATATCCAGCTCATAATTGCCCGGTTGAATAAATGTGTATTCAAAAGTGCCAGTGATGTTGGATTCGATGGGCTCATCGGCCGAACCAATACGCAACTGGAATTCAACCGCATGATCGGCCCATGCCTGGATACGGACATGTCCGCTTTTATCTTCCGCAATCTCTACGTCTACAATTAAATTGGCAGGATCTCCTAAGTTCAACGTCTTATCATCCTCGCAGGCAACGTTCACCAACGCGGTTACTGCAAACATGATGGCAGATATGGTCAACTTAAGCGATGGCATGGGTGTTTTTTAAAGAGACAATGGCCGGAAATTGCCGGCCATTGTCCAAAGCTTGATAGTTATTCAAATTTGAAGTTGCGGATATAGAAGGTTCCTTGAATATCGTGTCCGCCACCACCAATGGATATCGCAAAGAAATTGAGATCTGTACGATCAAGCGGAGTGCCTTCTCCGGGACCACTGGTCGGTTCGTCTAACTGGAATGTAAATGTTTGCCACTCATCAAGTTTAACATCCTCGGTATCCACATCGTATTGCAGGTGATGGTTCCACCATTCGGGGGTGTCGTGATTGTTGGCAATGATGATGGCAATGTCTTGTGTCAGGGCACCTGAAAAATCATTGGTGCTCGGAATATAAACATCGATGGATACAGTGGTGAAGTTATCAAACTGGATGTAATATTCGGTTGCAAACTGAAGCTCCTGGTATAATGCGGCAACTCTTCTGTACTGCCCGACCTTTGCCGCGTCAGCATCAGCAGGATCTTCCACACCTACCGTTAATTCAACCGTAGATTCTGTCGGCACGAGGACCTGTACATCATCATCACTTGTTGACGCAAAAGTGTTGTACATTTCTGTGGGGGTCAGTTCTTCCAGTGGATCAATGCCCGCTGGTTCCAGAATAACTTCAGGCTCCAGTCCGGTGTCGTAGTAGTGGGCATAAGAAAATGTCCATGCTACATCCTGATCACCAGGATACAGAAAAACCACAGACATGTAATCATAGCCATCGCGTTCTTCGATTTCGACATTGAATGAAACGCTGTTTTGGGGAACGCTTACTTCTCCATCGGTACCCACCTTGACAATGCCGATCCAGGCACCCAATCCTTCAAGGGTAACCATGTTGGTTGCGGGGTCGAATTCAAAAGAGTGGGTTCCGCCCAGCCATGCAGAGAGGTCCTGACCTTCGGGGCCAACCATATTGGCGGGAATAGCCTCAAAGCATTCCCCTACAAGCTCTTCATCGAATATCCCGCCTTCTCCCCACATGCTTCCTTTGTCATCAAATACATAATCGCCGTTCCGGTGGAAGGTGAATTCATGGAAATACTTGCAAGGTCTTGATCCGTCGTTCTCCAGAGACCACCATTCTCTGGAGTCCACGTTTGGTCCTACGCCCATACTGGTTTCTAAACGGTACAGCTTCCATGTTTTGGATTCCATTCCTGCAAGCAGTGTCAGTGCTACAAACGGATCCTGTACCTGAATGACCTCGGTAAAACTTCTGCTTACTCCGGCACTGTTGGTAGCTGTCAGTACAACTTCATAGGTATCAAAATCCTCATAGGTATGGGTGGGGTTTTCTTCCGCTGAGGTATTTCCGTCGCCGAAATTCCAGCTGTAGGTTTCGGCATTCTGAGAGAAGTTCTGGAATACAACAGTCAGTGGTTCTTCTTCATCGATCTCATACTGGAAGCTTGCAATGGGATCATCAGGAATGGGATCATCATCCTCTTCGCAGGAGGGTAAAAAGGCAATAACGGCCAATGCGCCCAAAAAGAAGAGCGCCTGCCTGATAAAGTTTTCTTTTTTGTTTTTTTCCATGATCATGTTGTTTGTTTGATTTAATAAATAAATAAAGTTTGGATGGTAGTTCAATAAGATCCTGATTATAAGATCCTGATTATTCTGCTACAATTATAAAGAGTAATGGTGGGAGAACAAAATATTTGATTACATCATGGCTGCAACAAATGAATTATCCGCTACATCATGACTACATCAATGAATATATTGAACATTGGGAAAGAGATACTTATGAAAATAAGGCTGCATAATGCCATTTTCTCAACGTGAAAAAACAGAAAACTGTTTTATTGGGAAAGCATATATTCTGTAAGATTGGTGTTTTTGTCGAGCTGTAATTTTTTTCTCAGACGGTATCTGCTGATCTCCACACCGCGTACGGAGATGTTCATTAGTGGAGCGATCTCTTTGGTTGACAGGTTCATCCGAAGGTATGCACAAAGACGCAGCTCTTTGGGTATCAGGCCGGTATGCTTTTCTTTAAGCCGGTTCAGGAAATCCTGGTGCACTTCATCAAAATAATTGTTGAACAGCTCCCAGTTTTTCTCATTTCGAAGGTCCCGGTTTACTTTTCTTAGCAGGTTGTTGACGTTTTGTTTGTCGTGATGATCGGACGGCAGGCTTTTCATAAGCCGGGTAAGATCATCCCTGAGTTCTGTAAGCGTTTTGTTTTTCTGAATAAGATGCATCGTGGCGTTGGCGAGTTCTTTATTCTTATGGTTCATTTCAGTTTTCAGCCCTTCGTTGCGCAGTTCCATGATCTCCTTTTTGCTGAGTGCCGTTTGCGCTTTAAAAATCTCTTCCCTCCTGGCCAGCCTTTTTTCGTGCCCGATCTTTTCTCTTTGCCTGATCCTGAGCAGCCTTTTTCGTATAAAATAGGCGTTACCTGCCACAACGAACAGAAACAACAATGCATAGACCACATAGGCTGTAACCGAACGCAGAAAGGGCGGTTTTATACTGAAATGAAAAGAACTTACCTCGCTTTCTGCCCCAAATGCAGTCAGCGCCTTCACCTCAAACACATAGTCTCCCTCGCGCAGGTTTGTGTATTCTTTGAAGTTTACCTCACTCCATTCGGACCATTCAGACTCGAATCCGGTCAGCCTGTATGAGAAACGAAGGACGTTTGGATTTTCAAAGACAGGGGTGGTGAACTTGAATCTCACCGAGTTAAGGGCGTGGGGTTGCTCAGGGATAAGCTTGTTGTTGTCTTTGATTTCATTGCTGTGTGTAAAATAAGGGTCGTCCACCTCTTTTCCGTAAAAAGAAACTTCGGTAAAGTACACCTGTTCCGTCTGCTGCTGAACATTGATGATGTCTGAATCGTAATGAACCAGTCCGTTCTGCGACCCGATGAATACATTTTGGGGATCGAGCCTGAACAGATTCTGAAATGCAGGCAGCAGAAACGCATTGATCCTCGAGAAAGGTGAGGTGATATTCCGGTAGGTCCCGTCTTCGAGCAGGCGCACCAACCCGAGGGATGTGGTTGTAAAATACCACAGGTTCCCGTTGCCATCCTGATGTATTTTATCAATAAACCCCTTGTTCTGAAACAGTTCATTCATTTTGGTGTCGGGGGCAAATAGCTGCAGATCGTGGTCATAATAGAAAAAGCCGTTATGGGTCGAAACGCGCATCTGACCGTTCACTACCTGGATGTTATAGGGGAGTTCGGCCGGAAGGTTTGCTTCGTCGTGATACAGCTGCACCCTTTGAATGCGTGAGAAGTCATCGTTTAACTGAAGCCGGAATAAGCCCCTGTAACCATGCGACACCCACAACTCGTTGTTGCCTTCGAGGTATAGTTCGCGGCTCGACTCCCTGAATCCTGCGATCCTGTCAAGAAAGTACCAGTTTCCTTCCCTTTTTTCGAGTGTTACAAGCCCAGTATAGGTCCCTGCAATCAACCGGTTGCCCGGCTGTTCGGGTTTCAGGAACGACCAGAACCCCCTGATGTCAGAGATCTGCCTTGCCGAAAACCCATTTACCTGATAAGCGCCAAAATTGTGGCCGCAAAGCAGGGTGTTGTCAACAACTTCCAGACTCCAGACCTGACCTTTGGTGCCTTCTACCAGGCGAAACTCCGGTTGATGATCCGTTAGGTTGCCCAGATCTTCAAGCCGTGCCGCAAACAGCCCCTGATTTGTGCCTGCGTAAATGATGCCGTTGTGCACAATGGTGGCATAGGTGCTTTCTATGTTGTGGTTGTGGTTGAACAGGGTCACCGGCGAACTGATCTCCACATAGTCAATGCCATTGTCCATCCCCAACCACAAATTTTTATGGCGGTCCTGGAACATGGCCAGCACCGTGTTGTTCTGAAGTCCTTTTGAGCGGTTGAGATGTTGCAGTATATCGCCCCCGGCAGTGGTGATAAAAACCCCGTCACTGATTGATCCGAACGCAAAATTCCCGTCGCTCAACCTGAGGCCCGAATACAGATTGTCATTTACAAGGTGTTGATTTACCGGCCCCCACCACCGGGTCAGATCCCGGCCGTCCCAGGTAAAAACCCCTTCGTTGGAGGTGCCTATCAGCAAATGATGTTGATCGTGGGGCAGTATGCAGGTAATTTCGTTGCGGAAAAATACCGGATGATCACTAAGCAGCGACAAGGCATTTCCCATTAGCTGCATCAGCCCTTTTCCCTCTTCAAAGACGTACAGATCTTCGTTGACCTGGTGCAGAAACCCAAAACTTTCTTCCGGCCTGATGACCTCAACATTTCCTTCCTCAAGGATGAAGATGTAGGCGAAAGACTGAAAAATAATCCGCCCGCCATCATGGAAAATATTCCATACTTCATCAAAGTTCCGGAATTCGGTCGGAATCAGGTGGTTCAATGAATTCCAGACAAGCCGGCCGCTGTGGCCGGGAGCCAGATAGCCGATTTCTTCAAAGGCGCCGGCATAGATTTTGTCACCCACGGCCTTCACCGAACGGACAATGGAGGTATTGGGAACCGGGTAAAGGCGCCAGCTGGTACCGTTGTATTCGAGGACGCCATCGTTGTTTCCGAAATACATAAACCCGGGTTTGCTTTGGGTCACCGACCAATTTTGCGAACCGGCCTGGTATTCGTGGCGCGGATGGTTGACTATGAATGGCAGGCCAATGCCCTTGATTTGTGCAAAACCCGGCAAACACAAGAGGTTTATAAGAAGCAGAAAGATAACTGTTTTATGCAGACTTTGCATGATGTTCGTATATTATGATAACAAAGATAATCTTCTTTTATTTTGCATATGGTGTTTACTGCCTGAGCCGCCCTGATTTCCCGGTACCTGCCTGTCTTATCAATTCGTTAAACCCAGTGGCATCTGACCGGCCACCCATCAGTGGACGGCCCGTATCGGAGCCTAAATATTCTGTACGTCTGAGTGGTCTTGTCCGAAGGCCAATGAAGCCTGCTGCATCTCACCGGCCCCGGATCCTTTATGCAGAATTCACGCTGATTGTGTATTTTTGATAAAAACATCCGATCTGCACAATTTGCCTCGGCAAAAATAGATACCATGAGGATCAATAACACGATGCAAACAATGACCGACTTAACTACCTGGCCCGGCATTCCTTATCCGCTGGGCTCCATATACGATGGAGAGGGCGTGAACTTTGCCCTGTTTTCTGAGAATGCCACGGCCGTTGAACTTTGTCTGTATGACGAAACCGGGAAGGAAGCACACCGCATTCCCGTCACCGAACGTACACACAACCAATGGCATGTGTACATCCCGGGGCTCAAACCCGGGCAGCAATACGGATACCGTGTTCAGGGGCCCTATAAACCCGAACACGGCCACCGCTTCAACCCGAACAAACTATGCATTGACCCTTATGCAAAAGCCCTCAGCGGGATAGAAAAGTGGGATGATTCATTGTTTGGCTACAAGGTGGGTGATCCGGAAAAGGATCGGTCTTTCAGCGAAAGCGACAGCGCACCTTTTGTCCCCAAAAGCGTAGTGATCGACGACCGGTTCGACTGGCATGGGGATACACAGCTGAAAATCCCGCTGAACAAAACGGTGATCTATGAGGTGCACGTCAAAGGGTTCACCAAAAGGTTTCCGGGCATCCCTGACGATATCCGGGGCACCTATGCCGCCCTGCGGCATCCGGATGTCATTGCCTACCTGAAAGGCCTGGGAGTAAATGCCGTGGAGCTCATGCCGGTTCACCACTTTATCCATGACCGCCACCTGGTCAAACAGGGGCTGTCGAACTATTGGGGCTACAACAGCATCAATTTCTTTGCTCCCCACCCGGAGTACTCGGCAAGTAGCAATGCCGGGGTAGAGCAGATCTATGAGTTCAGGAACATGGTCAAATCGCTGCACGAAGCCGGCATTGAGGTAATCCTGGATGTAGTGTACAACCACACCGGCGAGGGCAATGAACTGGGGCCCCCCCTTTGCTTCCGGGGTATCGACAATTTATCCTATTACAGGCTCCCGGACGATAATAAGCGTCACTATGTGGATTATACCGGAACCGGGAATACCCTGAATACGGTACACCCGACCATTCTCCGTCTGATCATGGACAGTCTGCGTTACTGGGTAACCGAAATGCATGTAGACGGTTTCCGGTTTGATCTGGCATCGGCACTGGCCAGGGAGTTCAGCGATGTGGACAAATGGGGTTCCTTTTTTGACGTGCTGCATCAGGATCCCGTATTGTCGCAGGTCAAACTCATCGCCGAACCCTGGGACGTGGGCGAAGGCGGTTACCAGGTTGGGAATTTTCCGCAGGGATGGATGGAATGGAACGGGCATTACAGAGATGTGATGCGGGATTTCTGGCGGGGTGAGCGCCAGAAACTGGGGGATTTTGCCAGGCGGATGACGGGCAGTTCCGACCTCTACTACGACGACTGGCGGCGGCCCGTGGCAAGCATCAATTTCATCACCGCCCATGACGGGTTTACCCTGCGCGATCTGGTATCCTACAATAAGAAACACAACCTGGCCAACGGTGAGAACAACCGCGACGGAGAAAGTCATAACCGCTCATGGAACTTCGGCGTGGAGGGGCATACCGACGACGCGGACATCAATTACCAGAGAAAAAAGCAGGTAAGGAATTTTCTGAGTACCCTGATGCTCTCACAGGGCATCCCCATGCTGGTGGCCGGCGATGAACTGGGCAAGACTCAGAACGGGAACAACAATCCCTATTGCCAGGACAACGAAATTTCCTGGATTGACTGGGACAACATGGACAGGGATTTGATGGAGTTCACATCAGAACTTATCCGGTTGCGCATTGAGCATCATGTTTTTTCACGCAAACAATGGTTCAAATACAAGGCGGTAAACGGAAGCAAGGTGAAAGACATCGAGTGGTTCCGCCCTGACGGAAACATCATGACCATTCACGACTGGGAAAATGGGGGAGATCAGGCCATCGGGGTGTACCTTTCGGGCGACGGGATCCCTGGCAAGACCTCCGACGGGAAACAACTGAAAGACGATGATTTTTATTTGATTTTCAACGCACACCACGAATCCCTCACATTCCGCCTGCCGCCGGAGGATTTTAGCAGGTCCTGGATGCTGATCATGGATACGGGAGAGGGCAGGTTTTATAAAAATGACCAGACAACCCTTGAGCCTGGACAGGAGCTCAGGGTAAAGGAACGTTCTGTGGTTTTGCTGCAAAGCCCCAAGAAGGCTTCCTGATTTCTGAAAACCCGGTGTTCAGCTCACCCCTTGGTTTGCAGCAAACTATTCTGATAATTTCTGGTTAAAGCGATGGATCCTGAATTATTTGTCTCACGACCTTCCCCATCACTACCGAAAAAATGCCGTTTATAGCTTTTAGTCACGTATAATCCAGCACAATTATGCAGACAGATCTTTCGGGAAGGAGGCAGGGGGTGAATTTTCGTCCGGACGAAGATCCCCTGGCCCGCGTATGGGCCCCATATGCAAGCAAACTCAGCCTGGAGGTTGAGGGGAAAACTGCCTTCCCCCTTCAAAATAAAGAAGTTGGTTTCTGGGAGGCCGCATGCCCTGGCCTGGAAGAAGGAGATCGCTATATGTTCCGCATCAACAACAAAAACCGTTTCCCCGACCCGGCATCTTTGTCGCAGCCCGATGGGGTACACGGATTCTCTGAATGCATCGACCTGCAGAAAATCCGCAAAACCGGAGACCCACAGTGGCGGGGCATCCCGCTGCAGGAACTGATCATCTACGAACTGCATGTGGGCACTTTTACGCCCGAAGGTACTTTTATGGGGGCAGCGGAAAAACTCGACTACCTGGCCGACCTGGGTGTCAATGCTGTGGAGATCATGCCGGTAGCGGCTTTCCCCGGCGCACGCAACTGGGGCTACGACGGGGTCTGCCCTTACGCTGTTCAGCAGTCCTATGGAGGTCCCATGGAATTTTCCAGGTTGATCACCGCCTGCCATCAAAAAGGGATCGCCGTCATCCTTGATGTGGTGTACAACCACCTGGGCCCGGAAGGGAATTACCTCAATGCTTTCGGGCCGTATTTTACCGAAAAGTACCAAACCCCCTGGGGAAAGGCGGTGAATTTTGATGATGCCTGGTGCGACGGGGTCCGGAATTATTTCCTGGAAAATGCCCTTATGTGGCTGCGCGACTTTCATGTAGACGGGTTGCGGCTGGATGCGGTACACGCCATCAGGGATATGAGTCCACGGCATTTTTTGCGTGAACTCAGCGATTGCGTGGCTGCATTCAATGACCAGACGGGGGGCAGGCATTTCCTCATCGGGGAATGCGACCTCAACGACACCCGGTACATCACCTCACCTTCAAAAGACGGATACGGGCTCGATGCGCAATGGTGCGACGAATGGCACCATGCCCTGCATGCCCTGTTGACGGGTGAACGGCAGGGATATTATTCGGACTTCGGCGGCGTGGAACACCTTTGCAAGTCGTTCAATCATGCCTGGGTGTATAACGGGATTTTTTCTTCCCACCGTAAGAAATTCTTCGGCACGCCCACCATCGGCCAGCCGGGGAAGTGCTTTGTGGTATTCACCCAGAACCACGACCAGGTGGGCAACCGGATGAAGGGCGACCGGCTTGCTGCCATGCTGGATCACGGGAGCCGGAAGCTGGCTGCCGGCGCTATGTTTGTCAGCCCTTTCATTCCCATGCTGTTTATGGGAGAAGAAACTGCGGAAGACAGCCCGTTTTTGTTTTTCATTAACTACGGCGACCACCATTTGTTGAATCAGACGCGCAAAGGAAGAGAACGGGAATTCCGGGATTTTATCCAGGATGCGGATCCCCCCGACCCTGCGGCCGAAGAAACCTTTGAAGCATCGAAGCTGAAATGGAACTGGGATGGATCTCCCGCACAACAGCAGATGCTGTCATTCTACAAAGAACTGATCTCGCTGCGGAAACAGGAACCCCTGCTGAAACCGGGTGACAGATCAGCCACCCGTGCAGAGGAAGCTGCTGCCGGCAAAGCAATATTGCTTCGCAGAGAAGGGGAGGCAGAAACCCTGGTGGCCATCATGAATTTCGCCGATGAGGGCATTGTGGTACCCATTGACGGGCTGTCTGCTGAAAACACAAACCTGCTTCTTTATTCTGCCCATGAAAAATGGGGCGGCCCTGTAGATAATGACCTGCCTCCCTTTGTTTCTGATGGAGATAAATTATCTGTAAAAGCAGCGGAAAAGTCGATTGTCATCTTTAAAGTCACCTGACACTATCATGTATGATCCTATATCCACCTACAGGATCCAGTTCCATAAAGGGTTTACCCTGAAACAACTGGAGGCACACCTTGAGTATTTCAGCCTGCTGGGCCCGGGCACCATTTATGCCTCACCTCTGCTGAAGGCCGTTCCCGGGAGCGGGCACGGATACGACGTGATCAACCCCCTTGAAATGAATCCTGAAACAGGCAGGCTGCAGCATTTCAAAAGCCTCACCGGAGAATTTCAGAAAGCCGGGATTGGATGGGTGCAGGACATTGTTCCCAATCATATGGCGTATCATCCGAAGAATGACTGGCTAATGGACGTCCTGAAAAACGGGAGCCGCTCGCCATTCCATCATGTATTTGACCTCGAACCGGGCGTGCCCGGCCCCGGCAACCCCCTTATGCTTCCCTTCCTTGGCAGCAGCCGTGAGGAGGCCGTTCGCAGGGGGGAGATCAAACTGGGATGGGAAAATCAACATTTTTGCATCCGGTATTTCGATCATGTTTATCCATGCAGTCCCGATACTTTTTCAAACCTTGTAAAAGACCGGGCCGGCACGAAGCCCGGCAAAGACCTGGTCGAAGGCATCCTGGAAAAATACAACAGCGATCCGACAAAATTAAAGGAGGTCCTTGACAAACAGCATTTTACACTTTGCCACTGGCAGGAAACCGAAAAACGGATCAACTACCGCCGCTTCTTCACAGTCAACGGGCTGATCTGTTTGCGCATGGAAGACGAAAATGTTTTTCATGCCTGGCACCGCTTTGTGGCACAACTGCTTCACCAAGGCCACCTCAATGGCTTCAGGATCGATCATATAGATGGTCTTAACGATCCCAACGGTTACCTGCAGCAGCTTCGCCGGTTATCAGGCAGGGAAGCATATATTGTTGCGGAAAAGATCCTGGAGCAGGACGAAGACCTTCCGGAGTTCTGGCCCGTTCAGGGAAGTACAGGCTATGATTTTTTGGCCATGGTCAATAATCTGCTGACTGATGTTCGGAAATCCCCCCGGCTGAAAAACCTTTTCAAAGAAGTTACCCAGGTCAGAACACCACCGGTTGAATTGATTTACCAGAATAAAAAAATGATTCTCACCACCCGGATGCACGGAGAGTGGAACAACATTACAGCATACTTTGACCGGCTGGGCTTGCTGGATTACAAACAGGAGGGCGTCACAAAAGAGGAGATAAAAGAAGCCATTGGAGAATTTATGCTGGCCTGCCCGGTGTACCGGCTTTATCCCCGCCGTTTCCCCATCCGGAATCAAAACAGGAAACTGGTACGGGAGATTATCCGGCAGGCGAAACAGCGGAACCCAGGGATTGTCCCTGCACTGGATAAGCTGGCTGATGTTCTGTTCTCAAAAAACAGGACAGACGGTGAAAACATACGCAAGGTGGGGTCTTTTTTCAGACGGCTGATGCAGTACACCGGTCCGCTGATGGCCAAGGGCGTGGAGGATACCTCCATGTACCAGTATAACTCCTTTATTGCCCACAATGAAGTAGGTGATGCCATCAATGCCAAGGGGATCCCGATATCGGAGTTTCACCGCCAGATGAAAGCCAGGCAGGCAAACTGGCCCCTGACCATGAACACCACAAGCACCCACGATACCAAACGGGGTGAAGATGTGCGGGCCCGCCTCAATGTAGTAAGTGAGCTGACCCGTGAGTGGGAATCGAATGTTCACCGATGGATGCAGATGAACCAGAAATTGAAGACCAGGCTGGATTCGGGATTGCTGGAGCCCTCGCTAAGCGTGGAGTACTTTATTTACCAGACCCTTTTGGGTACTTTCCCGTTTGACGGCAGGGCTGATGAAGAATACCTAGACAGGATCGACCAGTACCTGGTAAAAGCCCTCAGGGAAGCCAAGCGGAAGGTTAGCTGGCGTCACCCCGATGAGGTCTACGAAAAAGCCGTTTGCAGCTTTGTGTGGAACATGCTGGATCCCAAACATGACTTCCTCAGGGCCTTCCTGCCCTTCCAGCAAAAAGTGGCCTGGCGGGGTGTGGTAAACTCTCTGGCCCAGCTCACCCTGAAATGCACCTGCCCGGGGGTGCCGGATATTTATCAGGGCACCGAACTGTGGGACCTGAGCCTGGTGGATCCGGATAATCGCAAAGAGGTGGATTACCATGAGCGCCTCAGGCTTCTGCAGGAAATGCAAAACAATCATCGGGCCGGAGCTGCCGGCATGATCCGGTCGCTTTCCCGGAAACCTTTTGACGGAAAGATTAAACTCTGGCTGACACATACCCTGCTGAAACTCCGCAGGGAAAATCCGGATTTGTTTGAAAACGGAGCCTATCTCCCCCTGAAAGTGGAGGGAAAATACAGGCGGCATGTGCTGGCGTTCGCCCGGCAATGGCACAGCCAACGGCTGATCATTGCTGTTCCCCTTATCACCGGAGGGTTATCACAAAAACAGGAGGGCGAATACCTTTCCGAAATTGATTGGAGCAATACACGCATTGCCTTGCCGGCACAATTGCAAACCGGCTGGAAAAATCTGCTTACTTCGGAGAGCCGGGCGTTCAGCGGCAGCATTCCGGCCGCAGAGATCTTTTCAAATGCCCCCGTGGGTTTGATGATCAGTGAATAAATCAGGGATTTATCCGGGGGCGTCATTCTCTTTTCTGCACCGGGGAGGTCCCCTGGCTGGGGTCCGTTTTCAGCCGGTGGGGCAGGAAGCCTTCGGGGTAGTTGGTTACGAATTTTTTGCCAAACAAGCGGTTATGGATCTGGGTGTTTTTGTAGATATCCCAGTCGAACCTGCCCTTGCGCCTGAAATAAAGGGTGATGACCGAAGAGGTCATCACAATGAAGGTCGAATACAAGATGGCCAGCCACAGCATCTGGCTCTGTACCGGCTGGTTGAAGCTCAGCAGGATGATGGCAAAGGATACCGGGCCGTTCTGAATGCCGGTTTCGAGCGAAATGGCCCTCTGGAACAGGGGGTACATGCCCAGCAGCCTCGAGAACCAGTACCCGAAAAAGAACCCGGCCATGCCAAGTCCTATAGTGGCAATATAGACCTGGATGGGTGTCTGGAGAAAGAGGCTCCCATGACGGATAAAAGCGGTGAGCAGGAGGTAGAGGATTACCATGATGGCCACAAAGCCTGCCGTATCTTCGGCAGTTTTGGCCCAGCCCGGCGACTTTTTCCTCAGGATCATCCCCAGGATCACCGGGACCAGAACCAGCACCAGGGAGCTGATGATGTTTCCGGTAGGGATGACAAAGTCGGTTTCTGCTCCAGCCGCCCGCATGGTTTCCGATATCTGAGCCGTAAACCTGCCGGTGTACAGGGTCAGCAATATGGGCATCATGAAAAGGGCAACCACCGTGGATGCGGTGGTCATTGAGATGCTAAGGGCCACAGATCCCCTCGAAAAATATGTGAACATATTGGAGGTGGTTCCGCCGGGGAGGCAGCCAATGAGGATCAGGGCGATGGCAAAAGCCGGATGCAGGCCCAGTACAATGGACAGGCCAAGTGCGATCAGTGGCATTAGTCCGAACTGCGACAAAAAGCCGATGAAAACGCCCCTCGGACTGCGTGCCACTGCCCTGAAATCATCTGGTGTCAGGCTGGCCCCCATGCCAAGCATGATCACAAAGATCATAACGGCAAGCAGTGCCTGGTCCTGGGCATACAAAAGCTGGGAAGGAAATTCCATATGATTAACGGCTTTTTTTGCTTTGGTTTTTAAACAAATGCTGAATGTCGCCCTCGAACTCCCGGTTTACCACATGGCGTTTGATCTTGAACAGATTGGTTAGTTCGTGGCCCACCCTGAAGCTGCGGCCGAGCAGGCGGAAATCCCTGATGAGTTCATACTTTTTGAAACCCCCGGATATGGAGATCAAACTGCGTATTTCGCGGCGGATGATCTCCCTGGCCTTGTCGTTTTGGGCCAGGTCGGCCAGGGTAGCCGTTGGGGAGCCGTTTTGCCTGAATGCTTCCAGCGCCGGCACGATCAAAACCCCCAATGACTTCTGGTCCTGTCCCACCACCATGCAGTGGTCGATGTACTGGCTTTGCTGCAATCTCATTTCGACGGGCTCGGGTTCCACATTTTCTCCGCTCGACAAAACAATGGTGGCCTTTGAGCGTCCGAGTATCTTCAGGCAATCATTGTGGGTGACCATCCCGAGATCGCCTGTACGCAGCCACCCGTCCTCAAAGGCAAGGGACGTCAGTTCGTCTTCCCGGTAATACCCCTTCATAACCTGGGGGCCCTGAACCTGGATCTCTCCCCGCAACGACCTGCCTTGGTGGTCCAGCTCACGGTTGGGGAACAAGGTCTGCCCGGTTTCGACATCCACTATCCTTAATCTGGTTTCGGGCAGCGGGGGGCCGACGGTGCCCACCACCAGGTTCCTTTTCGAACGCACCGAAATTACCGGTGAGGTTTCCGTGAGTCCATAGCCCTCGAGCACCGGGATCCCCACATAGTTAAAAAACCGGTCGATGTGAATGGGCAGTGCGCCTCCACCCGAAATGGTTGCCGACAGGGAACCTCCGGCACTCAGTCGGATACGTTCCAGCACGGCCGCATTGAAGAATCCGTACCAGGGCAAAACAATGAGCCAGCGAAGCAAATGGAAGGGGTAGAGCAGGCTCAGCTTCCACCGGGGTGTTTTGTTTATTTTCAATTGTTTCCGGGTTAGGAAGTATTCCGAAACCCGGTATTGCCGGGACAAAAAGTAGGCGATATGGAACAGGACCTGCCTGACCGGATGGGATGCCTTCACACCCTGGATGATCTTTTCGTGGATCTTCTGCCAGAGCCTCGGGGCCGATGCCATAAAGGTGGGTTCCACATTTTTCATGTCTTCTCCCAGTGTGAGAATGTTCGAATAATAGGTGCAGCCCCCGAAACTGATGGTGTACATCTCGATAACCCTTTCGAACACATGCCAGATGGGCAAAACCGAAAGGATCCTGTCGTTGGGGTTGTGTATCCCTGGCAGGTTCCTGATCTGGCTGGTCATATTGGCATGGGTGAGCATGACCCCCTTGGGCCTTCCCGTGGTACCCGATGTGTAGATCAGGGTAAACAGGTCGTCGGGCCGGATGCTCTCTATACGGTCAAAAACCCGCTTGTCGCCCTGTTTGCGCAGCCGTGCGCCGTCAGCCATGACCTCCTGCAGGGATGATGCGCCCTCTTTCAATCTGGCCTTCGGATCGAGGACAATGATCCGGCTCAGGCCCGGCAGCCTGTTTTTGAGGCGGAGCAAACGGTTTTGCAGCACTTCGGTTTCGACAAAGCATACCCTGATGCCGGCGTGCTCAATGATGTATTCCAGTTCGGGGTCAGACACGTCCCTGCCCCGGGGAACATCTACTGCCCCGCAAAACTGCACGGCATAATCGGTGAGCATCCACTCGAAACGGTTATCGCTGAACAAACCCACATGCTCCCTGGCCTCCACTCCCAGATCGATCAGACCGGTGGCCAGATCAAGGCCTTGCTCGTATAATTCGCGGAACGAAACCGGTTTCCACGCCAGGGCTTTTTCGCGGGTGGCAAAGGCAGGCAGGGATTCGAAGCGTTCGGCAGCCTTCCGGTACAGCCCGGCCAGATGATCGGCTGCAATGCGTTCGTTTTTTGGTAATGGCATAGATCCTGATTATGCGTACAATTCTTTATGCCCAAAGCACAAAGACGGGCCCGATGGGCCTGGTTTGGTGCAGCGCTGGGAATTTTGGCGCTGCGAATATACAAATATTTTAACCAAAAATTTAATCGCGTTGTTCAGCGTACACTGCCATCCGCCTGAACGAAGCTTAAAAAAAATCCATTCTCGGCAGCGGTTTCGGGAATTTAGTCTATTTTTATTTTGTCCTTTGCGTCCAATGGATTAATGGAAACGAATTTTTTCGGGAAGGAGGACGGTTGTCAGGTCATAATGTCTGAAATGTCGAAATGTCGTTTATCATCTGCTTGCAGGCAGTGCGACAGTTAAAACCCGGGAAACACCTAACAGGTTTAAAAGTTTAAGTATTTATTATTCAACCTTTAAACACTTCAACTCTTCAACTTTTTTGTTCATTCGTTCCATCGTCTTCCCTATATGGCAGTTCAATAAATGTCAAACATAATGCAAAAGTTCCTATGAAAAAATTGATTGTATTTCTGGTTAGTTTTTCTGCCCTGCTGTTGTCATTTTCATGCGGCAGCAACCAACCCTCCGGCTATGGGGACAACGCCGGAACACTGATCGTTGCCAGCAAAAGCGGGGATGATGTGTACTTTATCGACCGGCAGAGCGGTGAAGTCATGCTGATCCTTCCCTCGGGCAGGGAGCCCCATGAAGTGGAGGTGTCGGATAACGGCCGCATTGCAGTGGTCAGCAATTACGGCGACCGTGAGCAAGCCGGAAATACCCTTTCGGTATATGATGTGCCTGAAGGCCGTCTTATCGGGGTCATTGATCTTGGTGAACATACCCGTCCGCACGGAATGCAATGGATTACCGGTACCGACAGATTACTCGTCACGGCCGAGGGCAGCCGCAGTCTTCTGGTGGTCGATGCAACTCGCCTTGAAGTGGTGAATGCCTTTTATACAGAGCAGGATGTGTCGCATATGGTGGCGGCAACACCTGATTTCAGGCTGGCCTTTGTCCCCAGTATACGAACCGGGAACGTAACGGTGTTTGACCTGGAGAACGGTGATCTGATCGCCCAGGTTTATAGCGGGCGGGGCGCAGAAGGTATCGATGTGCATCCGGACGGCCATGAAGTATGGGTGACCAACAGGGCCGACAACACGATCACCATCATCGATACACAAAGCCTGGAAGTACTTGACGTCCTGGATTGCGAAGACTTTCCCATCCGGGCAAAGTTTACCCCCGACGGGCGTTATTTTCTTGTGAGCAATGCCCGTTCGGGAGATATTGCCGTGTTCGACACCGGGGACAGAAAACAGCTCGCCAGCATCAGGCTGACTCCTCCCGTGCCCGAAGGCGCCGATGAAACCCGGTATTTTGCCGAGTTTGAGGGCACCTCAATCCCCATTGGCCTGGTAGTACCCGATAACAGCCGGGCCTATGTGGCCAATACCCGGTCGGATGCGGTAAGCATCATCGATCTGGAAAGCATGCGCATTGTTGGCCATTTTGATGCCGGAAGAGAGCCAGATGGTATCAGTTATAGCCCCTTGCGTCCTGAATAATCCGTAATGACAACAGCATTGCCCGAATACCGTGGGGTTATGACGGAGTATGCTTCGGGATCAGCCAGCAAGGCGGGGGCTGTCACCTGCTGTCCGATGAGCAGCTCACTATCAAGATGAAGCGTTCAGTGAACAGGTACTGTCATATAATTTGGGACTGGAACGGCACCTTGCTCGACGATGTCGATATCGTTATTGATGCCATGAACACTCTGCTTGGCAGGCGGGGTTTGCCCAGGCTTGATCGTGAAACCTACCGGCGTATTTTTACCTTTCCGGTAAAATCGTATTATGCCCGTCTGGGCTTCGATTTTGAAAGAGAGCCTTTCGAGCAACTGGCAGCAGAATATATCCATGAGTTTACCTCGGACAAATACCGTTTCAGTCTTCATGGAGATGCCGGATTTGTTCTTGACCGCATACACAGTTTGGGGATCGGTCAGTCGATACTGTCGGCATCGCGCGAACAGGAATTGGCAGATAGTATAAAAAAACTGGGGATAGCGCACTATTTCAGCAAAGTGGCCGGACTAACCGACCATTACGCAAACAGCAAGGTGGACAGGGGCAAAGCCCTGCTAAGCGATCTGAACCTGGATCCCCGCGAAATATTGCTGATCGGCGATACCCTCCACGATCATGAGGTGTCCCATGAAATAGGATGCGACTGCCTGATCGTGGCCAACGGTCACCAAAGCCTGCATTTGCTCGAGGGCTTGCCTTCAGCCCTGGTTGGCTCGCTGAAGGATGTTGCAGGGTGGATCGAACCCCTCCTATCCGAACATGCCTGTTCGCGGCAAGGGAAGGCAAGCAAGATGTAGCCGTATAAAAAGATCGGGGAATGATGCCCCGCAACGACACCTGTTCCAAATCGTACAAATACTGTACGATTTGGAACATTCTGTTTGGGTGTCCGGATTTGCTATGTATTGATTATGAGAAGTTAATAATCTGTGGCATACAACGTGCTGTTATAATGCTTGTGTGAAATGAATGCCCGTTTTACGTCGTGGCATAGTTTGCGGGCGAATGATTATGACGTGGCGAGCTCCATCTGGCCATATTCATCAAATTATAAACAGATGAACGTTAAACATTTAAACCATTAAACGCTTATACCTGTTTGGGATTACCTGGGTTTTAACAGACGCACTGCCTGCGGACAGATGATAAACGACCTTTCGGCCTTTTGACTTTTTGACTTTCCTGCTTTACCAAAACAAAAAATGATAATCAAATGAAAACAAGACAAATTATTCTGAGCGTTTTTCTTTTGTTCCCCTTTTTTACCCTTACTGCCGGGAACACGAACAATGTCCGCCCCATAAAGGGTAGCGGGCAGGTGACCAGCGAGATCCATAACCTTGATGGGTTCGACGCAATCCGGGCGGGGGGCATATTCCAGGTATTTGTCCGCAGCGGCGAAGACTGGCATGTGGAGGTCACTGCCGACGACAACATTCATCAGTACCTGAATGTCCGTGTGTCGGGCAATGCATTGCGGCTGGAAACCATTGGCGGGACTAATTTCAGCCCGGCCACCAAAATCCATGTGCACGTGAGTATGCCGGAACTGACTTCGGTGAGGGCGTCGGGGGCCAGTTCAGTTTATGTGGAAACCCCGCTGGATCAGCAACAGCTGCTTGTCAACACCAGCGGGATCGCCCGGGTCTATGTGGATGCCTGGCTGTCTGAGCTGGAAGTCATCAGTTCGGGGACATCGAAGGTCCATTTCGGTGGTTATGCCCACTCTGCTTTGCTGACCAACAGCGGAATGTCCAATTTCGGAGGAGAAGAGTTTGCCTGCGAACATGTTGTGGTCAGGCTCAGCGGAACCTCATCGGCCAGGCTTAAGGCCCACGACGGGGTAAAGGGCCGGCTGTCGGGCATGTCGACCCTGTACCTTTCAGGTCAGGCAGGCGTCAGGGTCAGTACTTCGGGTATGTCGCGGGTACATCGCAGCAGATAGGAGACCGGAAGCCCTGGACCCAGGCCGGTGTTCGATGCCCTGTATTTCGTGGCAAAGCTTGACGGCAGCATCCGGAATTTCCGGATTATGCCATGTTGGAGAAGTCACCGGCTGCAGCAAACAATCCTGTGAAACTTCACGAATTGCCTATCTTTGAAACTGCCGATGAAACTCAATCCCTACCTGGCCATTATCCTTGCCTCCACCATCGGGGGCTCCAGCGGGGTGTTCATCAAACTCCTGGATCTGCCAGCCACCTCCATCACCTTTTTCAGGATGTTTGTTCCGGTGGCCGTGTTGCTAGTGTATTTTTTATTGAACAAAACAAGATTATTCAGGGGCCATTACGGCATCATGCTGGTCGCTTCCGGACTGAATGCCACCAGGATGTTCCTTTTTTTTATCGGCTACCTGTATACCACCATCGGCAATGCGGTGATTATTTTGTTTACCTGGCCGATATTTGCCGCCATCTTCAGCGCAATGTTCCTGAAGGAGAAGGTGTCGGTCCGTACGGCAACTTTGATCGGACTGGCCTTTACCGGCATTGTCGTCATGTATATGGACAAGGAAATAAGCCTTGGCAACCGCGACTTTATCGGCATGGCCGCCATGCTGTTCTCTGCCATGATCTTTGCCATCACCGCCGTGATCTTTAAAAAGAAGCTTACCTACTATTCGAGAACGGAAACCATCTTTTATCAAAACCTGATCGGCGCCCTGGTCTTTTTGCCTTTTATTTTCATCAACACCCCACCCCCAAGCCTCCTGCAGTTTAGTGTGGCCTCGCTCTATGGATTTCTGATCGGCATTGTGGCCTTTTTGTTGTTTTTCCTGGCGTTGCGAAAACTGAAAATGAGCCATTATTCGCTGTTTACCTATTGGGAGGTCCTGGCTGCCGTTTTTTTCGGGGCAGTTTTTTTTGGCGAAGCCATCACCGCGAACATGATCATCGGGGGCGGCCTCATCCTCCTTTCGGGCATATTGCTGAGAAAACAACGCAAGCCCGCAACTG
>PWJC01000115.1 GCA_003560165.1 Bacteroidales bacterium | reverse complement strand
GTGGAAGGTAGAAGGTAGAAGGTAGAAAGAAAAAACCAAAAGCTAAAAGCTAAAAGCCAAAAGCTAAAATCCAAAACCCAACAGCCAACAGCCAAAATCCAAAAGCCAATTGGGGTTTTCCCGGATTTTAACTGACACATTGCCTGCGGACAGTGGATAAACGTCGGTTCGACATTTCAGATCTTTCGGCCTTTTGACTGTCTGACTTTTCTAAGCTCTTACTCTTCTGCGTCCTGACCTACTCCTCTTCTCCTCTGCGTATTCGCTCTGCCTTCCGGCGGGCTTCTTCGAGCAATTGGTCGGCCCGGCGGTCGGCCTCGGCCTCCATCTGCGCTGCCCGCTGGTCAGCCTCCCTGATCAGGGCCTCGCCGGCCCTGCGTGCGGCGGCTACCGCAACAGGACTGGTGGCTTCTTCCACCAGGCGTTCGGCCTGGTGGCGGGCCTCCGTCCTCACCCTTTCGGCCGCAGCAGCAGCCTCACGGCGGATGGAAGCAGCCCTGCGTTCGGCTTCCTCTTCGAGGGCCCTGGCGCGGGCATCCAACTCCTCCTGCACTTGCTCCCGCCTTTCGTCAACAGCTTCCCGCAGCTGCTCTTCAGCTTCCTCCCTGAGCCTGTCGGCCTCATCCCGTACACGCTCTTCGGCATCGCGCACCATCTGCCGGGCAACGCCCCTGAGGCGGTCGTCCACATCCTCAAACACCCCCGGCATGGCTACCCGGATCTCCGGATTGCTCACCGTACCCTCAATGCGCACATCCAGGGGCACATAATCGCCGGGGTCGAGCCGGATGCCCACATCGGCCGCCTGCCGGAGCAGGTTGTCGAGCATCTGGTTGGCCCGGCTGCCGAACTCATCCCTGGGCACCTCGACCCTCATGGCGTAATCGATCCTCCGGTCAAAATACGTGGTGCCTTCAAGCGCAGCGGTCGTACGGCCGAGGTTCAGCTCCAGGGGAGGTATGTCCACCTTTCCGTCGGCAAAGGAAAAAGCGAGGGATACGTCGCGTGCCGGCAGCTCACGGAACATGTCGAGGTAGGTGCGCTCGGCCAGGCTGACCAGCACAGGATGATTGTTCAGCACCACACCGGCGCTGCGCAAACGCCCGCCTCCCGAAAGGGTTTCCAGAACAGGCTGCAGGTCTTCGTACAACCGGGCATTAAGCGAAAGGCTGCCCGAAAGCCTTCCTTCAACAAACCCGGCAACGGGAGCCAGGATGCGGACCGTGTGGAAGGTATTGAATGCCTCTGCGATGTCCCAGGAAGTAAAATCAAGGCCGAACGATACATCAGGCAGGTCTCCGGCCGTACTGTAAGAACCGCTCAGCGACAATTCGCCCCCGAACAGGTCCATGCGCAGGGGGTCGAGTTCTGCGCGCTCATCGACCACCCTGATCCGCCCTCCCACGTTGCGAAGCCGCATCTCGCCAAAGTGCAGCTGCCTGATGGCCGACTGCAGGCTGAAATCGATGTTGGCGGGGATATGGATCATCGACAGCTGCATGGGCTCATCCTCGCCGGTGGGCTCGGGCAGTTGCTCCATCAGCTGGTTGAGGTCGAAAACTTCCGACACCACGTCAAAAGCCCCGGTGAGCAGCTGCCCTTCGAGTGCATAGTGCAGCAGGTTGTCGATACGGCCTGTGGCAGAAAGATCGCTTTCGCCCAGCCTCAGCTCAAAGGCTGTCAATTCGAAATATTCGGGGTTGAAGGCACTCTCGAAACGGTCCAGTTCGATCACTTGCGTCAGCATGGGCGACGTCACCCTCACTCCGCTGCCCGTCAGGCTCCCGGCGGCATGGAATTGCTGGTATTGACCGGCTTCCAGGTCCGAAAGATGGCCGCGGGCCTCCAGGTTGCTTTCAAGCAGCCCCTCCAACAAACTTCCCTCTTCGAGCGGGAAGACCTGCTGCAGCTCCCCCAGGTCGAGGCGGCCAAGCAGGGCCATGTCGACCCAGGGATCGCTTTCGGGGGTGCGGAGCAAAAAACGGCCTTCCACGGGGTTGCCGCCCAGGTCCATCCTGATCACCGGCAGGTCGATCTCCACCTCGTCAAAGGTGTTGCCCGGATTCCTGATGCTGGCATCCACATTCACCCCCGACACGGCTGCCGGCATACCAGGATACAGGAACATCCCCTCACTAACTTCCAGCAGAAGGTCGAAAGCAGGGATAAAGTCGCCCTGCAGCAGTCCGTCTACATGGCCCCTCAGGGCCATCTGACCCCCGGTTTCCAGTTCGTCGAACTCCCGGGCATACAGGGCCGGTACCAGAGAAAGGAAGGCCGCAAAGCCGGACCGCCTGGCCTCGAAGGAAAAGTCCATCAGGGTGCCACCGGCATCGGGCAGTGCCACCATGCCGTCGAACGACAGTGGCAGGGCATTTACCAGCAAGCGATTATCGTGGAAACGGAATACCCACTGCTCCAGATCGACATCCACCTCTGCGTCCAGTTCAACAGAAGCATTGCTGAGAATGGGGTAGCGGTCGTAGCGCAAGCTGAACGACCCGATGCGGGTATCGCGGGTGGTAAAATAGCCTGTTGTCATGCCCAGGTCGGCCCGCAAAACTCCGTCGAGGCCTGTCAGGTCGACATAGGTCAGAAATTTGTCGTCGTGATACATCAGGCTCCCGTTACCAATCGAGATCCGTTGAAGAGTCAAATCGAAATCGGCTGGCTCGTCGAGAGGATCCGGCTCGTCGTCAGGCTCGACAGCCTTCATGATGTCCCAGTTGGCGGTGCCGTCGTCGAGCAGCCTGAACACAAAACGGGGGGAGTCGAGGCGGAGGCGCTTGATCTCGTATGCGTCGCGGCCAAAAAGGCTGCGCAGGTCGATGGTTACGAACAGCCGGTCGATACCCGCCAGGGTATCTCCGGCAAAGGGGGCATGGTTCACCACGCTGAGGTCATCGACCCTGAGGGTCATATCGGGGAAACTCCGGAAAACAGAAAGTCCTGTCCGTCCAAAATCCACGTCGGCATCAAGTTGCTCGTTGGCCTGTTGTTTGACGTATTCGACAATACGCCCCCTGAATGCATAAGGCAGGATGATCAGCAGGGCAATCAATATCAGGAAAAAGATGCCCAATCCTTTTAAAATGTTCTTTATCATTTGTCGACAGGTTTTATCTCTTTGGCTTCGCTGCACTGATATAAATTTAATAAAAAAAAGACAGTGCAGGGCCATGGCAGGCAAAAAGCCGGCGCAGTTACATAATTTGCCCTTTTTGATTAACTTTGTTGAAGATAGAGACCAAGCCCCGAAAACATGAACCACCTCATTAACCGCCATGTTCTTTCTTTTTTAAGCGTGCTGATCACCATCCTCCCCGTTGTGGCACAGATCTCCACCGATCCGCTTTTACCCACTGCAGGCAGCCCCGTAACCATCACCTTCGATGCCACACAGGGAAGCGGCAGAATGGCCGGTTATACGGGCGATGTATATACCCATACCGGAGTGTCGCTGCTCGATGGCCCGCCCTGGCAGTACGTGATCGGACAATGGAACGACAACAACGTTCAGCCACAGCTCACCCGCATCGGAACCGACCTGTACGAACTCGAGATCGGGCCCGCCATCCGCGAATTTTACGGCGTGCCCCAGGATGAAGAGATCACCGGGATGCACTTTGTATTTCGCGCGTCGGGCGGATCGCCCCAAACCGACGACCTGTTTGTGACCGTGGTGCCCGAGGGGCTCAGCGTTGCCATTCTGTCGCCGGCGGGGCTCCAACCGGTTTTTGAACTGGGCGACTCCGTACCGGTGGTGGCCCCGGCCAACGAATCCGACTCCATCGCCCTCTTCATCAATGAAGCATACCGCTTCTCGACCACCACCGACCTTCTCGAATACGATTGGGTGGCCGATGCATACGGTCAGCAGCTTTTTGAGGTGGTGGCTTACGGAAGTGACGGCGAAACCGCCACAGCCGAAACTCCGATCTATGTGCGGCCCGAAGTCAAGGTGGCCGAGCTGCCCGAAGGAGTCATCAACGGCATCAACTACATCGACAACTCCACGGTGACCCTGGTGCTCCACGATCCGCCCGGCCTGAAAGAATACGTTTTTGCCATTGGCGACCACAGCAACTGGCAGCTGAGCGATGAGGTGCACATGAACCGCACCCCCGACGGAACCCGGTTCTGGGTGACCATCGGCGGACTGGAACCCGATATCGAATACGGGTTTCAGTACTACATCGACGGGGAGTTGCGCCTGGCCGACCCCTATACCCACAAGGTACTGGACCCATGGAACGATCCCTGGATCGACAGCTTTAACTACCCCGGGCTGAAACCCTATCCCGACCAAAAGACAACCGGCATGGTTTCCATCATGCATCCCGGTCGAGCCCCCTACCAATGGGAAGTGGACGATTTCACCCCACCCGATGTCGAAGACCTGGTGATCTACGAATTGCTCATCCGCGACTTTGTCGGAACCAGCGCCATCAAAACCGTGATGGACTCGCTCGACTACCTGCAGAACCTGGGGGTGAACGTCATCGAGCTGATGCCCGTCAACCAGTTTGAAGGGAATATTTCCTGGGGATACAACCCCTCCTTCTACTTTGCCACCGACAAGGCCTACGGAACCCGCGAAGACTACAAGCGCTTCATCGACGAATGCCACAAGCGGGGCATCGCCGTGGTGCTCGACATCGTGCTGAACCACAGCTTCAACCTCTCTCCCATGGTGCAGATGTATTTCGACCCCGATGCCGGTGCCTGGGGAAAACCCGCTCCCGAAAATCCCTGGTACCTCGAAGACTGTCCCCACGAGCCCTGGTGCTGGGGAAATACCTTCGATCAGAACAGCCCCTACACCCGCGAACTCTTCGACCGCATCACCGAATACTGGCTCACCGAGTTCCGCATCGACGGCTTTCGCTTCGATTTCACCAAGGGCTTTACCAACGAACAGACGGGAGGGCAGGGCTGGAACTACGACGAAGCCCGGATCGCCAACCTGAAACGCATTGCCGACCATGTATGGCAGACAAACCCCGACGCCTATGTGATCCTGGAGCATTTTACCGCCAACAACGAAGAGCGCGAACTGTCCGACTACGGGATGCTGTTGTGGGGAAACATCACCCATGCCTACCAGGAAGCCTCGATGGGTTGGCTCGACGAAAGCAACTTCGGGTGGATCTCTTACCAGGAAAGGGGCTGGGACGACCCCCACCTGTTGGGCTATATGGAAAGCCACGATGAAGAACGCATCGTATTCAAGAACCGCAGCTTTGGCAACACCGCCAATCCCGTTTATCCGGTAACCGACCTGGGCATCGCCCTGCAAAGGGCCGAGCTGGTGGCCGCGTTCTATTTCCCCATTCCCGGGCCCAAGATGATCTGGCAGTTCGGAGAGCTCGGCTACGATTACTCGATCAACCACTGCCCCGACGGAAGCATCGATCCCGGATGCCGCACCGACCCCAAGCCCGTTCGCTGGGACTACCTCGACGACTGGCGGCGCAAGCGGCTTTACGACATATATGCCATGCTGGCCAATGTAAAGACCACACAGGAGGTGTTCCGCACCACCGATTACGACCTCAGCCTTGGCGGGGCCATGAAGCGCATTCACCTGAACCACCCCACAAACCGGGTAACGGTGATCGGCAATTTCGGGGTCACCGCCGGCGAAATAAACCCCAATTTCCAGGAATCCGGCACCTGGCACGAATTCTTTAGCCGGGAGCAACTCGAGGTAACCAACGTCAATCAGCCCATCGTTTTGCAGCCAGGCGAATACCGGATGTATTCCACCACCGCCTTCCCCGACCATGGGGTGCCCCTTGACAGCAGGAGGCCCGAACAAACAGAAGAAAAAAGCATCCGGGTCTATCCCAACCCTGTCCGGACTACCTTGCATGTGGAGGCCAGCGGAAAACAGATCAGGCAGCTGCAGCTGATCGACATGGTGGGCCGCACCGTATTTACCAGAAACACCTCCGGACGGTATGTCGAGATAGATACCGGACACCTGCCCAACGGCATTTATTTTGTCAGGATACAAACAGACTCGGGCGTCATCACCGAACGCATCCAGGTGGTGAGGTGAGGACGGTAGGTAGTAGGTAGTAGGTAGTAGGTAGTAGGTAGTAGGTAGAAGGTGGAAGGTGGAAGATAGAAGATAGAAGATAGAAGATAGAAGATAGAAAGTAGAAACCAAAATCCAACAGCCAAAAGCCAACAGCCAAAAGCCAAAAGCCAAAAGCCAATAGCTAACAGACAACAGCCAAAATCCAAAATCCAAAAGCCAATAACCCCATGAACAACAGACTTTTGATGCTCCTTGCGGGCATAAGCTTAATGGCGGCCGTTTCCTGCGTCCCCCAGCGGCAGTTTGAGGAACTGGAAGCGCGTTTTGAGCGTGCCGAAGCCCAAAACGAAGACCTGTCGGAAAGGCTGGAAATTGTCAGCCGCGAAAACACCCGGATGGAAGAAGAAATCGGGGATTTGAGCAGGCAGATTGCAAGGCTTAAAGAAGACACCACCCAGCTGGGCCGTCAGCTCCGGCGCATGCGGGAAAACTACGATCAATATGTTCAGCAGACGTCACAACTCATGGAGGGGAAAACCGAAGAAACCCGTCAGATCCTGGCTCGTTTGCAGGAGACCCAGGAAGACCTCCAGCGCAGGGAAGACGAACTGATGACCGCTACCCGTGAGATGCAGGAAAAGGAAAGGGCATTGAACATCCTGATGGCCGAGGTGCAGGAAAAGGAACGCCGGGTCGTGGAACTGGAAGAGGTACTCCAGCGCCAGGACTCCATCGTTGAAAACCTCAGGCATACCGTATCGAGCGCACTGCTGGGCTTTCAGGACAACGGACTGAGTGTCGAGATCAGAGGCGGCAAGGTGTATGTTTCGATGGAAGAGAACCTGCTCTTTGCCACCGGCAGCACCAGCGTCGACAGGGAAGGGGAAAGGGCACTGACCGAACTGGCCGGAGTTCTGGCCCGGCATCCCGACATCAACGTGATGATCGAAGGCCATACCGACGATGTGCCCTTCCGGCCCGGCGGACCCATCAGAGACAACTGGGAACTGAGTGTGCTGCGGGCCACCGCCATTGTCAGAATATTGCTCAACAATACCGGGATCGACCCCAGGAGGTTAATCGCTGCCGGCAGGGGAGAACACCATCCCGTCGACCCGGCCGATACCCCCGAAGCCAGAAGGAAGAACCGACGTACAGAGATCATCCTTACCCCACAGCTCGACGAGCTCTTTGAGATCATCGGGCATCAGCACTGATGCCCCATTTGCCCGATAAGATCCGTTCAAACCATAAAACCAAAACAGCAGCAGCTATGAAAAACCTCAATCTCACACTCGACAACCTGGAAGATTTGATCCCCGAATCCTTTTCACAGGAACAGAAGGCCAAAGCGAAAACCTTGTTTTACAAGGAACTTGCGGTGCGGGCCCACCGTTTTTACGGCGGCAAGATGCAGACCCTCCCCAAGGCACCCGTGATTGGATTCAACTGGTTCAACACATGGTATACGCCCGGGGTGTCGAAGATCTCGACCAGCATACGCGAAGACAACGACACCTCATACGAGCTCAGCAACCGGGGCAATATCGTGGCCGTGGTGAGCGACTCCACCCGGGTACTCGGCGATGGTGACTGCACACCCCCCGGCGGTATGGGGGTGATGGAAGGCAAGGCATTCCTGATGAAGTACCTGGGCGGGGTGGATGCCATTGCCCTTTGTGTAGACAGCAGGGGGGCCGATGGCAGGAACGACCCCGAAAAGATCATTGAGTTTGTCAAAATGGCTCAGCACAGTTTCGGGGCCATCAACCTCGAAGACATTGCACAGCCCAACTGCTACCGGGTACTGGACGTACTCAGGGAAGAGTGCGACATCCCTGTCTGGCACGACGACGCCCAGGGCACTGCCTGCGTGACACTGGCCGGGCTGATCAATGCCCTGAAGCTGGTAGACAAAAAGATCGAAGATGTGAAGATCGTTTATTTCGGTGCCGGGGCCTCCAATGCCACCATCGCCCGCATTGTGAATGCCGCCGGGGCCGATCCGGCCAAATCCATCATGTTCGACTCGACCGGGGCATTGCACAAGGGCCGCAGAGACATTGAAGACGACAAGCGGTTTTACCGGAAATGGGAACTCTGCCAGGTCACCAACCCCGGCAGGGTTGAAACCATGGAAGAAGCCATGAAGGGTGCCGACGTACTGATCGCCCTCTCGAAACCGGGCCCCGATGTGGTGAAAAAGGAGTGGATCCAGGCCATGGGCGACAAGTCCATTGTGTTTGTCTGCGCCAACCCGGTACCCGAAATATACCCCTATGCAGCCAAGGAGGCAGGTGCCACCATTGTGGCCACCGGCCGGGGCGACTTCCCCAACCAGGTGAACAATTCCATTGGCTTTCCCGGCATCCTGAAAGGCGCCTTGCTGGTCAGGGCCAGAAAGATCACCGACAACATGGCCATTGCCGCTGCTGAGGCCATCGCCAGGTTCTCCGAAAAAAGAGGCATCCACACCGAAGACATCATCGCCAAGATGAGCGAATCGGACGTATTCCCCTTCGAAGCCGCCGACGTGGCAATGCAGGCCATCAAAGACGGGGTGGCACGCAAGGAGATGAGCTGGCAGGAAGCCTATGACCAGGCCAAAGCCGATATCAACCATGCCCGCGACACCACCCAATCTCTCATCGAGAACGGCTTCATCGCCTCGCCTCCCCAAAGCATGCTGAATGAAGCGCTGGAAGCGGCATTGGAAGCAGTACGGAAATGATCGCATTCATCGAAGGGTTCATCGAAGAGAAAAACCCGGCCTGCCTGGTAATCAACTGCCAGGGGGTCGGGTACCTTGTGCACATCAGCCTGCAGACCTATGAGGCCACCCCCGATACCGGGCAAGTACGCATACACACCCTGCAACTGATTCGCGAAGACGCCCACCTGCTATACGGTTTCGCTTCCATTGCCGAAAGGGAATTGTTCAGCCACCTGATCTCGGTAAGCGGGGTGGGGCCGAATACAGCCAGGATGATACTGTCGTCCATGTCGGCAGCCGATATCAGGGCGGCCATCGTGGGCAGGGATATCGGGGCGCTTCAGTCGATCAAGGGCATCGGGGCCAAATCGGCCCAGCGCATCATTGTCGACCTCAAAGACCGCCTCGAAAAAGAAGGCCCCGGCAGGGAGGAATTTTTGCAACCGGCAAACAATACTATCCAACAGGAAGCGTTATCTGCTTTAGTTATGCTGGGCTTCTACAAAAACGGAGCCCGCAAAGCCATTGCCACCATCCTGAAAAATAATCAGGGCGCTGAGGTCAGCGCCGAATTTCTTGTAAAGGAGGCATTGAAGAGTTTCTGATCTGGGT
Source organism: Bacteroidales bacterium (assembly GCA_003560165.1). Lineage (GTDB taxonomy): Bacteria > Bacteroidota > Bacteroidia > Bacteroidales > UBA7960 > PUPG01. The sequence goes on along the minus strand of PWJC01000115.1, from coordinate 7,270 downwards.
TATTAAACTTTTTTTGGTGCGACCAGGGCGTTTTTTTTCTTTTCTGCCAGGCTTTTTGACCTTCTGTTTTCTCGCCTCGCTATTTCCGGCAGCCCTGGCAGCCGGAGTTGCGTCTGCCAATGACACCCTGGCTGCTCCTATTCTGCCCCGGGCCGGGCTTCCGATGGAAAGCGCCGTTATTTACGACTTTAACCGTTTTCCGGTAGCCGGCCTTTCCATGACCAATCCGGCGGCGATCTCCACCCGTTACGAGTACGACCCCGAATCGGGCCTCTACGTCAGGACCCGGCAAATCGGCGACATGGTGATCGGGACCCCCGTCTACATCCCCTTCGAAGACTACCTGAAGTACGACCTCGACCGCCGGCTGCAGCACTATTGGCGTGAGAAATCCACACCCCAGGCCTTTGAACGTCGCGACGGCCTGATTCCCGAGATCCATATCGGTGGTGAATTCTTCGACCGGATCTTTGGCGGAAGCACCATCGATATCCGTCCCAGCGGGGCGGCCGAGCTGATCTTCGGTGTGATGTCGAACTACCGCGAAGACCCCGCCCTGGATGAGAAACGCCGCCGCACCACCAACTTCGACTTCCAGCAAAAAATACAACTGGCCGTCGAGGCCAATATCGGCACCAAGATAAGCCTGGGGGCCAACTACAACACCGAGTCGACCTTCGACTTCGAGAACAGGATGAAGCTGGAGTACCGGGGTACCGAAGACGAGATCGTTCAACTGATCGAGGCCGGCGATGTGACCCTCCCCCTCACAGGCAGCCTCATCAGGGGAACCCAGGGGCTGTTCGGTTTCAAGACCCAGCTCCGTTTCGGGCACACCACGGTAACCAGTGTGTTCTCGCAACAGAAAACCGAAACATCGACCATCGAGGTCTCGGGGGGAGCCCAACGCACGGAGTTCGAGATCCGTGCCGACCAGTACGAGGAGAACAGGCATTTTTTCCTGGCACAATATTTTCGCGACCGCTACGATCAGGCCCTGTCGACACTTCCGGTGGTCTCCTCCAACATCAACATCAGTCGCATCGAGGTGTGGGTGACCAATGTGGGTGCAGCCACCCAGAACAACCGCAACATCGTGGCCTTTGCCGACCTGGGCGAGGCCGACCCCCACAGCGAGCTGGTCAGCGGCAGCGGGCCCCGGGCTCCCCGGAACAGTTCGAACAACCTGTATGAGATGATGGCCGGCTCGCCCATCCGCGAGATCAGTCAGGTCAACAGCTACCTGTCGGGGCAGGGCTATACCTCGGGCGCCGATTACGAAAATGTAGAAAACGCCAGGCTGCTGAGAAGCAACGAATACACCTTCAACGCCCAGCTGGGCTTCATTTCGCTCAACCGCACCATCAGCCCCGACCAGGTACTTGGGATTGCCTTTCAGTACACCATTATCGGCGATCCCAATACCTACCAGGTAGGGGAATTCTCCAACGAGGTCAATGCTCCCGGGGGCCTCATCGTCAAGATGCTGAAGAGCACGGCCACCGACACCAGGCTGCCCATATGGGACCTGATGATGAAAAACGTCTATAACCTGGGCAGCTTCCAGATCAGTCGCGACCAGTTCAGGCTGAACATCTTGTACGAAAGCGAAGAACTGGGGGTCCAGGTGGGCTACCTCGACGAGGGGGCCGTACAGGGCCAGCCTCTGATCCGCGTTATGGGGCTTGACCGCCTCAACACTCAGCTCGACCCCATACCCGACGGGGTGTTCGACTTTATCGATAATGCGGCCACCAGGGGGGGGACCATTCAGGCCGAGAACGGAAGGGTCTATTTCCCGGTGGTGGAGCCCTTCGGGTCTCATCTGCGCAGCCGTCTCGAAGACCCCGCCCTGGGCGACAAATACGCCTTCGACTCCCTGTATGCCACCACCAGGTACCGGGCACAGCAGGTTCCCGAAAAAAACCGCTGGCTGCTCGAAGGGAGCTTTCAGTCGGCAGCAGGAGCCGAAATACCACTGAACGCCATGAACATTCCACAGGGCTCTGTGGTGGTTACGGCCGGGGGCGTTCCCCTCACCGAGAACGTCGACTACACCGTCGATTATATGCTTGGCAGGGTCCGGATCATCAACGAGGGCATCCTCAACTCGGGCACCCCCATCCGCATTTCGCTCGAGAGCGCCAGCCTCTTCAGCCTGCAGACCAAGACGCTGATAGGGACCCACGTGGATCACCGCATCAGCGACAACTTCAATGTGGGGGGGACCATCATGCGGCTGTCCGAACGCCCGCTGACCCAAAAGGTCAACTACGGCGACGAACCCATTGCCAATACCATATGGGGGCTGAACACCACCTATTCGACCGAATCGATGCTGGTTACCCGCATCCTCGACCGGCTGCCCTTTTACCAGACCAATACCCCCACGCGGATTACCTTCAATGGAGAATTCGCCCACCTGATCCCCGGGCATTCGCGCCATATCGGCAGTGCCGGAACCGCCTACATCGACGATTTTGAGGGTAGCAAATCGGCCATTGACCTCAAGAACGTACAGCGCTGGCATATTTCCAGCACCCCCCAGCACCAGACCACTCCAGGCATGTTCCCCGAAGGGGCACCGGCTACCGGTCTTGCCTTCCGATACAATGTAGCCCGACTGGCATGGTATGTGATCGATCCCTTGTTCACCAGGAACAACAACCTGACTCCTTCCCATATCCGAAACGACCCCGGCCAGCGGTCGAACCATTTTGTGCGGGAGGTGCTGGAAACCGAAATATGGCCCAACAAGGAAAGCCCCACCGGCATCCCATCGCCCATCCCCATCCTCAACATGGCCTTCTATCCCGGTGAAAGGGGGCCCTACAACTACGACGCAGCCCCTTCGCCTTACAGCAAAGGCAAAGCCCAGGATGGCTTACTGAACGAACCCCGGACGCGATGGGGCGGTGTCATGCGGGGGCTGCCCAACACCGACTTTGAGGCCGCCAACATCGAATACATTGAATTCTGGGTAATGGATCCCTTTGTTTACACCCCGGATCATTCGGGGGGCGACCTCTACATCAACCTGGGCGATGTGTCTGAAGACGTGCTTCGCGACGGAAGGAAGTCTTTCGAAAACGGCCTGCCCATATCTGAGCAGGTGATCCATGTCGACACCACCATCTGGGGCCGGGTCCCCACGATACAGGCCGTGGTGAATGCCTTCGACAATAACCCCGAGTCGCGCGAATACCAGGATGTGGGGCTCGACGGGCTCAGCACCGAAGACGAAAGGAGTTTTTTCAACGAAAACTTCCTGCAGGTGCTTGCCGACATGTACGGAACCAGTTCTGAGGCATACCAGAGAGCCTGGGCAGACCCTTCGGCCGACAATTACCAGTATTACCGCGGAACCGAACTGGATGCCAATGAGGTGAGCATACTCGACAGGTACAAGCGCTACAACGGCCTGGAAGGCAACAGCGCCACAGCCGAGCAGTCGCCGGAGCCCTACCCCACCTCGGCCTCCAACATCCCCAATACCGAAGACATCAACCAGGACGGCACCCTCAATGAATCGGAGAGGTATTTTCAGTACAGGGTAAGCCTCCGGCCCCAGGACATGGAGCCGGGCCAGAACTACATCACCGACGTGATGGAGGCCAATGTGCGCCTGGCCAACGGCGATGTGGAAACCATCCGCTGGTACCAGTTCAAGATTCCTTTGCGCGACCCCAACCGCCAGGTTGTCGGCAATATACAGGATTTTAATTCGATCCGCTTCATGCGGATGTTCTTCAAGGGTTTCGAACAACCCATTATATGCCGCTTTGCCACCCTGGAACTCATCAGGGGCGACTGGAGAACCTTCGACAGGGATCTCAGCAGCCCCGGCGAATACGTGCCCATCGACAACCAGGAAACCACCTTCGAGGTGTTTACCGTCAACATCGAAGAAAACGGGCAGCGACAACCCATCCCCTATGTGCTGCCCCCCGGCATTGAGCGGGAACAGGACCTGGGCACCACCACCATGCAGCAACGCAACGAGCAGTCACTTTCCCTCAGGGTGGCCAACCTCCAGGACGGCGATGCCCGGGCTGTTTACAAAACCTCCAACCTTGACGTAAGGCAGTACCGCCGCCTGAAAATGTTTGCCCATGCCGAGGCCACCACGCTTGAGGAAGACCTGCGCGACGGCGACATCAGCGTATTCATCCGGCTGGGGTCGGACTTTTCGGGCAACTATTACGAATACGAGGTGCCACTCAAGGTCACCCCCTGGTTGCCCCGGACCTTTAACCGGGAGGACATCTGGCCCGAGGAGAACAACATCGACCTGGTCTTTGAAAAACTTCAGGAATTGAAAATGCTGCGCAACTCCATGTCGAGGGAGCAGGGCTCGGGAGTTTCGATCACCAGGCCCTTCAGCCAAAACGACGGGCAGAACAGGATGACCATTGTCGGGAACCCAACGCTGAGCAATATCCAGGTGATCATGATCGGGGTCAGGAACCCGAAAAAGACCAGCCGCAACCCCGGCGACGACGGGATGCCCAAGTCTGCAGAGGTATGGGTCAATGAACTCAGGCTCTACGATTTCAACGACCGGGGCGGATGGGCCGCCAACGCCAGGGTCAATACCAACCTGGCCGATCTGGGCAACATCACCCTGGCTGGTTTTATCAGCACCCCCGGCTTTGGAGGGATCGAACAGAAGGTGAACGAGCGGCAGCAGGAAGAGGTCGTCACCTACGACCTGGCGTCCAACCTGCAACTGGGGCGGTTGTTCCCCGACAACTTCGGGTTGCGCATCCCCATGCATTTCAGTTATTCCGAATCGGTAAGCAACCCCCTGTACAACCCCCTGAACCCCGACATCTTTTTTGAAGACGACCTGGATACGTACGAAACCCGGGCCGAGCAGGACTCCATCCGCAGGCTGGCCCAGGACCTGGTCAGGCGGAAAAGCCTCAACTTCACCAATGTGTCCATCAACCGGCCGGGGGCCGAAAACCGGATCTACAGCCCCGAAAACTTCGATTTCACCTACGCCTTTACCCAGCTCTACGCAAGAAATGTCGACATCCAGTTCGACCGCCGCCAGCACTGGCGCGGCGCCATGGGATACAGTTACAGCACCTCGCCCACGAATGTGACCCCCTTTTCGAATGTGTCGTTGTTCCAGAACAACGCCCTTCGGTTGTTGCGCGACTTCAACTTTTATTATATGCCCCGCTCCCTTTCGTTCCGCAGCAGCATCGACCGCGGTTACAGCGAATCGCTGATGCGGGCTAAGAGCACAGGGATCGTACTGCTTGAACCCAACTTCGTGAAATCCTTCGACTGGGATCGCATCTACGACCTCCGCTTCGACCTCACCACTTCGTTGCGACTGGAGTTCTCAGCCACCAACCTGGCCCGCATCGACGAACCCGGAGGCCGCCTGCACCCCGACGAAGACGATTACGACCAGAAAAGGCAGGAGATATGGGACAACATAAAAAGTTTCGGGCGCACCACCTTTTACACCCACCGGGTAAACCTCAATTACAATGTACCCATCAATAAGCTGCCGATGCTCGACTGGGTAAACGCCACGGCGGTCTATGCGGCCGACTTCGACTGGATCACAGCCCCGCTGGCGGCCACCGAACTGGGCAACACCATAGAGAATAGCCAGACCCTGCGCCTGAACGCCAACGCCAACCTGGTGAACCTGTACAACAAGATCGGCTTTCTGCAGCAGATCAACCAGCGCCGGCCCCAGCGGGGCGGTGCCCAACCGGGCAGAGCGCTGCAGCAGGCCCAGCAGCAGCAGCAGCAGCAAGACGAGCGCAGTGCCGGCAGGCAGGTACTGGAAGCCAGCCTCAGGGCCATCATGGGAATTCGGAATATCACCCTCAATTACAGCGAAACGAACGGCATCCGCATGCCCGGCTTTACTCCCACTCCGGGCCTGCTGGGTCAGGACTGGGACCTGATGGCACCTGGCACTGGGTTTCTCTTCGGCAGCCAGGCCGACATCCGCCATCAGGCGGCCAGGGAAGGCTGGATCACCACCGACCCCATGCTGAACATCCCCTACATAGAAAGCCACAACAACACCCTCACCGCCAGGTCGCAGGTGGAGCCCGTCCGCGACCTCCGCATTGAGGTCACCGCCCAGAGAAGTTACTCCCGGACCCACAGCGAATATTTCAAGGCCGACACCCTGGGGCAGTTCGGATCGTTCAACCCAATCGAAAGGGGATCTTTCAGCGTGTCCTTCCTGGCCCTTCGCACCACATTCGAATCGATCGACAAGCGCTTGCACACTTCCGCGAATTTCGAGAATTTCAAGGAACAGCGCCTGGTGATCGCCATGCGGCTTGCCGAACAAAACCCAAACTGGACAGGGGAAGTAAACGACACCACCGGCTTCCCGCTAGGCTACGGGCCCACTTCCCAGGACGTACTGATCGCCTCCTTCATGTCGGCCTACGCCGGGTCAGACCCCTCCGACTCCAGGCTGAGCCCCTTTGGCAGGCTGCCCATGCCCAACTGGCGGCTCACCTACGACGGCCTGTCGAGAATACCTGCCTTCCGGCGGATCTTCCAGTCGTTCACCATAGGTCACGGGTACAGGAGCACCTTCACCATTGGCAACTTCCAGACCGACCTCAGGTACCAGGAATTGGACGGCTACCAGGCAGCAAGGGAAAACGCTTCCCAGAACTTCGTCCCGGAATACGAGATTGCCCAGGTTTCGATCAACGAACAGTTCAATCCGCTGATCAATATCGACGTTACCTGGCAGAACAGCCTGATGACGCGTGTGGAATACCGACGGTCGAGAGACATCAACCTGAGCTTTGCCAACAACCAGCTCACCGACGTGAACAGCCGGGAGATCATTATCGGCTCGGGCTACCGTTTCCAGGATCTGGCCTTCAACATCACCCAGGCCGGAGGGGGCAGGCAGCGCGTCCAAAGCGATCTGATCCTGCGTTTCGACCTGGCCATCCGCGAAAACAGGACGGTGCTCCGCAAGCTGCTCGAAGAAACCGACATCATCTCGGCCGGGCAGCGCATCATTGCCCTGAACACCTCGGCCGAATACCAGATCAGTGCCAGGGTGAATTTCAGGCTGTTCTTCGACCGCACCATCACCAACCCCTTTGTTTCGAACCAGTTTCCCAACACCAACAGCCATGGGGGCTTCAGTCTGAGGTTCATGCTGATGTAGCACCCACCCGCTCCCGCAGGGGCAACACCGGCAAACAGGCGGTCAGTTGTGTGAAGAAAAAGAGAATTTTTCCCTGAATCGCTCCAGCTC
>PWJC01000088.1 GCA_003560165.1 Bacteroidales bacterium | reverse complement strand
TATACTCTTACTTGTATTCTATACGCTACAGCCACTCCTCCCGGAGCGATAGGGTCAGAGAAAATGTAGCTATATTCTACACCATTCACTGTAAGTATATCTCCAGACTTCGGTTCTGGAATTCCTATAGCAAGTAGTCTTCTATCTCCACGTTTAATAGTGGTGCCATCAATTTCTTCATTTCTATATCGAGTGATAATAGTTTCCCCTTGATATGTCTTAACAACTGATTCAGGTTCTGTGTACACAACCTCACCTGTATTTTGGTTAGTCCATATCATTACCATTTGAACAGGGTCATAGCTCTTTACAAAAATAGCCGTATCTTCGATACGGCTTAATGTCAAGGGTGTACCATAATGCTGTATCAACGGGAAAACCGTATCATCTCTTAAAGCAGCATAATCATAACTCATTAGGTATATCCTCCAACTCTAATTATTTTTAAATCATATAAGGAAGCCAAGCCTCCAGTGATCCTACTCAAAGCGTCTTCTACAGCAGTATATGTAGTGCGAGATAAACGAACACCTCCATTAGTATATCGTTTCTCTTCTTCAATAACATCTGCCTTGACTCGCTCCATGCTTACAATACCTTCAGTGGAGATATTAGGTTGTATATTAACCCCTTGGTTTACTACGTAAAACATCTCTACAGTGGCTGCTTTAACTTCACTAGGAACTACATCTTCAGGGATTTCCTCCCCGTCAATGTACTCAGCGTCTTCTCGGGGCCATTCAAGCCCCTGACCTTTTGGTCTATCTCCAGGGTAACGGAATCGGAATTCAGCATCCAGAAACGAAGAACTTCTGATGAGTTTTTGCTCAATTTCTTGTAAATCGATGTTACTGTAGTCATAGCCATAGAGGTCGGAATAGTCATAAAACTCTTCCAAAGTTAGATAGGAGTTAGCTCCTTGGATCCCCTCTCCGGTTTCTGGAATAAACTGAAATGCCATATTTACACCCTCTTATTAAAAAACTCTACATACAACTTGGCTAACTCTTCGTCACTTCTTCGTAACGTCCGTCCGTCAATCCCGGCCTCTTTTAGCTGTTTTCTCATTTCTTCAGAAGATAGATTAAAGCTGATCTTATTGTCAGACGCTTCTAACTTTCTCTCTACTTCCGTTTCTTTTTCTTCTTGTACTTCTTGCTCATTTGAAACCTCTTTAGTTTCTTTAACCTTTGGCTCTTCCTCTACGTCAGAACGTGTTTCAGCCTTCTTGGGCTTAGAAACAACTTGGGGAGAGACAGAAGCCTCTCCCCTTTGAAATGCTTTCAATTCTGCGAGAGTATCAAACCATCGACCACTACTGTTGTCAATGTATCTACTCATCTACAAAACCCTCCGTTATCGTGAAATCAGATTTGCGTATACTGTTACCTCGCCATCAATAGCGGCATCAGTAGTAGTAACCTTAATCTTAGCAGGACTTTCGACCAGCTTAGAAGGCGGTACAAACCGAGCCAGCTCTCCGGCATCAAGAGTCGAACCAGTAGTGGTTGCTCCTTCAGCACTATAGAGTTCGATAGCCTGATCAAAGTCAGCGCCGTGCATGTACTCTACCGTAATGCTTTCATCAGCGGCAATGTCGGTGTCCTCATCCAGTTCCACAACCAGTTCGAGAGCGTTCTGTGTACGTCCCAGAAGGACTTCATCACTGAGCAATTCGTCGTCCTGTGGGATTGTTTCTGCCTGAAAAATGTAATCCTGACCAGACCGAATTGGTTTGCTCAAAGTTTTATCTGCAATACTCATATAATTAACCTCCAAGTTAAAAGTATATGCCCCTTACTCAGGGGCGGTTAGTAGACTTAAACAGTTACGTTCGGCTCGTCACCACGTTTGAAGTTATAGGTTTCTACCATCGGAATACCATTCCATGCTTCGTAGGTCCGGTTAAAGTTAGTGGTCTCAACAGTAGTCTGAAGACGAGAAGCCTTAAACTCGTTAAGAGCAGTCTTAACTTTCGGGTGCATCAACAGCATGGTGGATCCACCAGTGGTTCCGCGAACAGCAGCTACAATGTCGTCAATCTGGTTAGCAGTAGGAAGGTCCCAGTTGTCCGGATCAGCGTCAGAAATATCGATGTTAACGATAGAAGCGACGTTGCGTGGATTAGCAACCAGCATACCAATGTACTGTTTCAGACGCATACCATAGCCAAGAACCTTACCAGCAGACTTCATAGTCGGGTAGAGTTCGCCGCCATTGATAGCTTCCATGTCGTAGAACATTCCGTTACCAAATCCAGCAGGGTCATACAGACCGTTTACTGCGCCTGGCTCCCAACGTACAGCGATTATACTGTAGTTAGTGTTATCTGAACCGCCAGCAGAAATCAGGTGATCAGTACGACCAACCAGCTTAGTGTTAGCAGCAGCAGCGATAGCTCCAGCACGAAGGCTGTTGTACAAGATAGAAGTTTCGGTATCAGAACCGGACTTCTTGAGAATGACTGGGAGTTTGCTCTGAAAATAAGCTCCAGGACCGCCGAACTGACGAGCCTTGTCTTCGCCTACTTCCATCTGACCGCCGAGTACGCTGACCGAAGTCTGTTTCAGTTCAGTGTTAGCGTCCAGGTAAGGTAGCTCCGAGTCCATGTCTACCATACCGTTACCGCTTACATCAAGCAGTTCTTCGTAGACGTGGTTGAGACCATTCGAGGTAGGCAGGAACGGAATCATTTCCAGTACAGGAGAATCCTCCAGAGTGTAGTCTACCAACTGAGTCTGCTTCGGACTGAGCGAAATCGCCAGTTCACGAAAAGTGTTATTAAGTGCCATAAAAATCCTCCATTAGATTTTAGTTTTGTTTAACGACGACCGCCGAACATATTATTCATGTAATCGCCAATATCTTGATTTCCTGTCGGCTTTCCATCACTACCTACACTTGAACTTCCGTTAGAAGCCGGAGCCTTGATAAGTTTCTTACCGAGTTCAGACTGGGGAAAGAGTTTCTTCCAGTCATTCAGTGGAATCTTAGGTCCGTCTGGTTCGATGGGATTAGGTACCTGAATAACAACTTTGTCTTCTGCCTCAATGTATTCGTCATCAGCCTGGGCATAAAACCCGTCTTTCCAATAACTGTCAACCTGAAGGTTGAGTCCGGAAAGGGCTTCCTCAAGAGCATTGCGCTTGAGAGTCTTACGATACTTTGCGTACATATCTTCTTTCTGTTTTTCAAGTAGTTTCTGGGATTCTTCGAATTCTTTCAGTTTAGGTGTAAGTTCTTGCTGCATCTGCTTCTTACCCTGTTCGTAGAACTCAGTCTGGATTTTGTTAATATCAACTCCAGCACCTGCGAGTCCCTTTGCTTTCAATTCTTCAAGCTCTGCTTGTGCTTCTTTGAACTGGTCGTAAGAAACGCCATTGTCGAGGAAGGGCTGTGCCTTTTCTCGAATCTTGTCGAGTTCTTCTGAAAGCTTCTTCTTTTCGCCTAGAATCTTTTCCTTGTTTTCGATAACTCCGTTGATAGAGGCGTTAACCACTTTTTCAACATCCTGAGAAATCTCGTCCCATACTTTGCTGTCCTCGCTGAGAACGTCGTCTTTGAGATAAGGTTTGATCTTATCTTGTAGTTCCTGTGTAGTCATAATGAATCTCCGATTCTTTGTAAAATTGTGTTCCGTAACATCCATGTCACCGACCGGATGGTTGTGTAGAAAAGATATACTCACTGAGTACACCTACCCTTTATTTAATTGGTATTATATCATATTTTATTTCTGTATTACTTATAGAAATAAAAAAAGCCTTAAACTGTAACAATTTAAGGCTAAAAAAGGCTATTAGTATTTAATTTTATCTTTGGATAATCTCTCGTAATTGATTTAAGGTTAATTTACGTCCCATATTGGTGTAGAACTGATCGAACGAAATGTCGCCATCTACATACATCTGGTAACGTGCTGGACCTAAAACCTCTCTCTGTACACCCTCTGGCTGGTTGTTGAACCATTCTTGATACGTAGGCATGTCAACAGCCGTCTCTCCCACGAAGATGGGTATAGTTGTTGACCTGCATCTTGGATGTAATGGTGGATGATATTCTCCAGGAAGTGTACTATTCTCTGGCTGATCGTAATACCATACGCCAGTATGTAGAGATTGACATAATGGAGTAGTCCTGTTATCCATAACTGCCACATACTGAAACCCTCGTATATGATCTCTATTTGCATTAAAGAATCTGTTACGAAGGGATCCAGCAGTAATAGCTACTGCCGTGACCGCAAAAACATTGAGATTATTCCGGGCTTTCCGGAAAGTGGAGTCATAGTACTGCGCTAACTGGCTCTCATCTTCATCTACAAGACTCATTCTTTTAACTATGCCCGAAGTATCTCGTTCTAACACATCTGCCATAGCCTGTAACAATAAAGCCATAGACATAACATTTCCATTATTGGTAGGTTGAAGTTCCTCCATAATCGATGCATGAAACTCGGGCTGGTTTAACTCTATATCTCCCAGTAGATCCTCATATATGTTACGATCCATTTCAAACAGTACATCGCTAAAC
>PWJC01000023.1 GCA_003560165.1 Bacteroidales bacterium | reverse complement strand
TCACCCAGCTGGGTGATGGTTTCCCTGACATCTTCCAGGCTGACTACCTGGCGTTCGCCGGGTTTCTTTTGCCGCAGCATCTCGGCGATGCGTTCTTCGATGCCCGCGAGGATCTCCTCGCAGCCCGCTTCGCTGTCAAAATGAACCCGGATCGCCCGCAGGTAGCGGTGGAGCCTGTCGTAGGCATCTTCATCGATATGGAATACGATGCCGCTGATATTCACTGTCATTGTCTTGTTCATGGTTTATGATTTTTGTTTGGCTATTGGCTGTTGGATTTTGGCTATTGGCTGTTGGGTTTTAGCTTTTGGCTTTTGGCTTTTAGCTTTCTACTTTCTACTTTCTACTTTCTACTTTCTACCTTCTACCTTCTCCCTCACTGCCGGTCACCCGGTTTACCGAAGCCACCATGGCGGCCCAGGTTTTTTTTAGTTCGGCCAGAAAATTCAATCCCAGGGTGGTAACCATATAGTATTTACGCGGCGGCCCCCCGGTAGATTCCTCCCACCGGTAGGTAAGCAATCCGTCGTTCTTGAGCCGGGTAAGCAGGGGGTAAATGGTGCCTTCGACCACCAGCAATTCGGCCTCTGTGAGTTTCTGTATCAGCTCAGAGGCATACGCCTCGTTTTTCGACAGCACCGACAATATGCAGTATTCGAGGATGCCTTTTCGCATTTGGGCCTTTGTGTTTTCCAGGTTCATGAGGTTCCGGTTTTGTTACAGATGTTATGCAAAAATAACACAAAAACAGTACCATGTAATACAAAGTAGCAAAAAGTTTTAAAATTTAATAAAAAATTCGCTAATTCTGCAAAAGTAGTCCGTCAGGGGATGTTGGGAAAAAGCTTACTTTTATCCTGCAAATATCCGGACAGAAACTTAAATCCAGCCCTCATGAACAATACTGTCACCGGCCCTGCAGACGACTACAAGTTGTCGCGGGTAGTGTTCCTATCGGTTGTTGCCGCCCTTGGCGGTTTTCTCTTTGGTTTCGACAGCGGGGTGATCAATGGCACCGTACATGCGTTGCAACAGGCTTTTGATTCAGATGCCGTGGGTACCGGTTTTAATGTGGCTTCGATGTTGCTGGGCTGTGCCGCAGGGGCTTTTTTTGCAGGCAACCTTGCCGACCGTTTTGGCCGCAAATATGTGCTGGTGAGCGCTGCGGCTGCGTTTATGATCAGTGCCTGGGGTTCGGGTATTTCCGATACCTCATCTACCTTCGTGTTTTTTAGGGTGCTGGGCGGGCTGGCCGTGGGGGCTGCCAGCATACTCTCACCTGCCTATATAGGCGAGATCTCACCGGCCCGGATCAGGGGCCGTCTGATCTCATTGCAGCAACTGGCCATTGTGCTCGGGTTGTTCTTTGCCTTTTTCAGCAACTATCAGCTGGCCACCCATGCCGGGGGTGCCTCCGAAGTGCTTTGGTGGGGTTTCGAGACCTGGCGCTGGATGTTCTGGATGGAACTCATCCCGGCCAGTCTGTTTTTCATTTGCCTGATGTTCATTCCTGAATCGCCAAGATACCTGGTGGCGGCCAAAAAGGAGGCAAGGGCGGTAGAGGTGCTCGCCAGCCTGACCAATCTGGAAACCGCCAAAAGGCAGGTCGAACAGATCAGAATGACCGTGTTTCGCGAACGCACCCCCCGTTTGTCGGATATTTTGACGAAGGGCGGACGCAAGGTGCATCCTGTGGTTTGGGTTGGCATAGGCCTGGCCGCCCTGCAGCAGTTTACCGGAATCAACGTGGTGTTTTATTATGGTGCGGTGCTGTGGCAGGCAGCTGGTTTTACCGAGGCCGATGCCCTGCTTACCAATGTGATCTCCGGCAGTGTGAACATTGCGTTCACCTTTTTGGCCATTTATCTGGTTGACCGCATCGGCCGCAAACCCCTTCTGATGATCGGGGCTCTCGGACAGGCCGTTGCGCTCGGATTGCTGGCCATCATCTTTGCCGTGGGTGCCGAGGATGCGGCCCAGGGAATCCAGATGGGCGGGCGAAGCGGCGTGATGGCCCTGTTGGCCGCCAATGCCTACATCGCATTTTTTGCCTTCACCTGGGGGCCTGTTATGTGGGTGATGCTGGGGGAGATGTTCCCCAATAAATTCCGTGGGGCCGCCCTGGCTGTGGCCGGACTGGCGCAATGGTTAACAAATTTTCTGATCACCATCACCTTCCCCGTTCTATTGGCTTCCATCGGCCTGGGAATTTCTTATGGCATCTATGCCGCATTCGGCATCCTGGCCTTTTTCTTTGTGCGTAGCTATGTGTCTGAAACAAAGGGAAAGACCCTCGAAGAGATCTCCATGGCCCAGGAATAGGTTTCTCAGCGGACTGCTGGTAGGTTTCCCGGACTCTCCTTAACCGACAATTTGTCAGCCCTGAGGGGCTGGCACGGCCTTTGCGCAGGCAGGGACAGAAAAGAACAGCTAGTTCAACCCATGTCATAAAAAATCCATCCAATGCAAAAAGGAAAGATCAACGTTCAAACGGAGAACATTTTTCCCATTATCAAGAAGTTCCTTTACTCGGATCACGAGATATTCCTCAGAGAGTTGATATCGAATGCCGTAGATGCCACCCAGAAGCTGAAGGCTCTCTCCTCGATGGGGAAGTACAAGGGCGAGCTGGGCGACACCTCGATCGAGGTAAAACTGGACAAGGAGGCCCGTACAATCACCATCAGCGACCGCGGCATCGGGATGACCGCCGGAGAGGTAGATAAATACATCAATCAGATCGCTTTTTCCAGCGCCGAAGAATGGGTAAGCAAATACCAGTCGGCTGCAGAAAAATCCCCTGTCATCGGGCATTTCGGACTGGGCTTTTATTCTTCTTTCATGGTGGCCAAAAAGGTGGATCTGCATACCCGCTCCTACAAAAAGAACAGCAAGGGGGTACAATGGTCCTGCGACGGGACTCCCGAATTCATCCTTGAGGACAAGCCCCGGAAGCAGAGGGGTACCGATGTGGTGCTGCACCTGCAGGATGACTCTGACGAGTTTCTGGAAGAATCGAGAATATTGGCATTGCTGAAAAAATACTGCAAATTCCTTCCGGTCGAGATCGTTTTCGGGACCGATACGCAGATCAAAAAGCAGAAGGACGAAAAAGGGGAGGAAAAAGAAGTCAGTGTAGAGAAGCCAAGGGTCATCAACAACACCCGGCCAGCCTGGACACAGCGCCCCAGCGAACTGAGCGCCGAAGATTACCGTGAGTTTTACCGGGAACTGTATCCCATGACCTTCGACGAGCCCCTGTTCAACATCCACCTGAATGTGGATTACCCCTTTACCCTGACCGGAATACTTTACTTCCCCAAGGTAAAGCAAAACTTTGAGGTGCAGCGCGACAAGATCCAGCTATACTGTAACCAGGTGTTTGTGACCGATTCGGTCGAGGGGATCGTTCCCGATTTTTTGACATTGCTGCACGGGGTGATCGACTCACCCGATATCCCCCTGAATGTGTCGCGCAGCTTTTTGCAAAGCGATGCCAGTGTGAAAAAGATTAGCGGGCATATTACCAGGAAGGTGGCCGACAAGCTCGACGAACTGTTCAGGAAATCGCGGGAAGACTTCGAGTCGAAATGGGACGACATCAAGATCTTTATCGAGTACGGCATGATTTCCGATGAGAAGTTCAGGGAGCGCGCAAAAAAATTCTGCCTGCTGAAAAACACACAGGGCAAGTATTTTACCCTTGAGGAATACCGCGACCACATCAAAGGGCTGCAGACAGACAAAGACAACAAAGTGGTGCATCTGTATGCCACCGATAAGGAAGCCCAGCATGGTTTCGTAGAAGGAGCCACAGAAAGGGGCTATGATGTGCTGGTGCTGGATACGCCCATCGACAGTCATTTTGTGAACATGCTGGAAACCGAATTTGAAAATGTGTCATTTGCCAGGGTAGATGCCGAGGTGACCGATAAGCTGATCAGGAAAGACGACGAACTCCCTTCCAAGCTCAGTGATGAGCAAAAGGATAAACTGAAGGCTTTGCTGGAAAAGCATCTCGACAAACAGAGCTTCCAAATCGCCTTCGAAAACCTGAGCGAAAGCGAGCAGCCCATGATCATCACCGAACCCGAATTCATGCGACGAATGAAAGACATGTCGGCAATGGGAGGGATGCACTATATGGGGAAATTGCCCGACAGTTATATGCTGGTGGTCAACAGCAACCACCCCATCATTGCGGGTCTGCCCCAGAACGAGGACGTGAAGGCGCAGGAGAAACAGATCAGGCAACTTATCGATCTGGCCCTGCTGTCGAAAAACCTGCTCAAGGGCGAACAGCTGACCCGCTTTATACAGCGCAGCATAGACCTGTTGTAAATCAGGCCTTATTGCCCTGGTTTGCCGGATATTAAATAAGGACGGCTTCTTTTTTAAGGTTTTTTTACGACCGTTCTCTTGTCCGTTCTGCAGAAAAGCAGTATCTTTATAGTCCGGCTTTTTTAAAAAGCGGGGTGGCAAGTGGCTCTTTAAAACAATTTGCAAAGAAAAAGCTTGCCATAAATAAAAATCTACTTATCTTTGCACTCCCCAAAGCGGGGAAATCCATTTTCGGGATTTGGGAATGGGAACGATCTTTGAGGAAATGGGAAGCCAAAAATAGCAAGCATACCCG
>PWJC01000005.1 GCA_003560165.1 Bacteroidales bacterium | reverse complement strand
CTACCTACTACCTACTACCTACTACCTTCTTCCTCCGTCCTCCGTCTTCCTGCGAATTTTCCGTAATTTTGCTTCTTCCTTTTCCATTAAATCCTGCCGTGTATGACAACAAAAACTCAACCGCATTCTTTTTGGTCGGTGCTGCGCACCTACAGCATCATCACTTTCGCCCTTCTGATCAATGCGGTGGCCTGGACGGTTTTTCTGATCCCTGACGAAATTGTCGGTGGGGGAATCACCGGGGTCAGCGCCCTGGTTTACTATGCCACGGGATTCCCTGTGGCTATTACCTATTTGGTCATCAACAGCATTTTGGTGGCTGTGGGCATCAGGAGCCTCGGCTTTGGCTTTGGTGTCAAAACCGTATTCGGGGTGGTGGTGCTGACGGTGTTTTTGGCCGTGCTCCAGCCACTGATTACCGAACCCATTGTCGACGACCGCTTCATGTCGGCCATTCTGGGGGGGATTCTGGCGGGGGCTTCGGTAGGCCTGGTGTTCACCCAGGGCGGAAGCACCGGGGGTACCGACATCATTGCCATGATCATCAACAAATTCCGCAATATCAGCCACGGGCGCATCATCCTGTATTTCGACCTGGTGATCATTTCCTCTTCCTACTTCGTTTTCCAGTCGCTGGAGGTGATGGTCTATGGCTATGTGACCATGGCGGTGGCCTCCTACTCGATCGATATGCTGCTGATGGGACACCGTCGCAGCGTACAGTTGTTCGTCTTTTCGCAAAAACATGAACTTATTGCCGAGCGCATTGCCAGTGAGATCGGCCGGGGAATCACCCTGCTCAACAGCAAAGGCTGGTACAGCAAGAGGGAAAGCCCGGTGCTGATGGTGGTGGTCAGGCGTTACGAGGCCAGTCTGGTTTTCAGGACCATCAAGGAGCTCGACCCCGACGCCTTCATATCGGTCTCCAATGTGATGGGGGTGTACGGCCAGGGTTTCGATCCGATCAAATACTAAGGCTTCTCTGTTCCCTTTTCCTGTTTCGTGGTAAAAAGTTTCCGCATCCTATACCCGAAAAACAGGGCAAACACATTTGAGGGAAAAAGGTATACGGCATTGTTGTAGTGGGTGGCAATCTGGTTATAGTGTTCTTTCATGGCCAACAGTTTTGCCTCTTCCGCTTCAAGGAGTTCGGACAGTTGACGGATTCCGGCTTCGGAGCCGGCTTCATTTGTCATGCGGCCGGTGAGCCGGGAGGTAAGGGCCGTTATGCGGTTCTCGAGCTCGATCTGCTCGCGGGCCGGCAGCCCTGGCGACGAGACCTCACCGAGGGCCTCTTTTAAGGCCTTCAACTCCCGGGTTTCTGAAAGGGATGCCGGTGTTTGTGGGTCTGACAGCTCATCGACCAGTTGTTCCAATAGACGGTACTTCTGCCTGCCGGCTTCCAGGCAGGGAGTCAGGGCCTCATCGGCCATTTTCCCCAGCATGATAAACCGCCTGGAAGCGATCAGGGCGAACAGCAGCAAAAACCCGGTAACTATGATCAATCCCTCCATAAAAAGTGTGGTTGGGTTCACTCCGTGATCACCTAA
This sequence comes from Bacteroidales bacterium, assembly GCA_003560165.1. GTDB lineage: Bacteria > Bacteroidota > Bacteroidia > Bacteroidales > UBA7960 > PUPG01. The sequence goes on along the minus strand of PWJC01000005.1, from coordinate 15,674 downwards.
AAACAGGCATCACGGCCAGGGCAAATGTAGTAAAACATGCGGTAATTAATTCGTATCTTCGTGATTGATTGCCCGAGTATTCATGATAGCCTTGTAAAACCAAAGTTATGGAAAGCGTATTGGGAGCATTAAAACCCACCCGGGTGTGGGAACTGTTCGAAGACATCTGCCAGGTGCCCCGTCCCTCAAAAAAGGAAGGCCGCATCCTGGAGTTCCTGATTGAATTCGCCAAAAAGCACCAACTCGAATACAGACAGGACAAGATCGGCAACCTCCTGATCCGCAAACCGGCCACTCCCGGATACGAAGACCGGGCATGGGTGATACTGCAAAGCCATGTCGACATGGTGTGCGAAAAAAACGAAGGGGTCGATCACGACTTCGACATAGACCACATCCGCCCCCGCATTGAAGGTGGCTGGGTGAAGGGCAGCGGCACCACCCTTGGTGCCGACGACGGCATCGGCATGGCCGCACAATTGGCCATCCTTGAATCGGACAAGCTGCAACATGGTCCCATCGAATGCCTGTTTACCGTGGATGAAGAAACCGGTTTGACCGGGGCATTCAATCTCGACATCGATTTTATGAAGGGGCGCTACCTGCTGAACCTCGATTCGGAAGATGACGGAGAACTGTTTATCGGCTGTGCTGGAGGCCTGGACACCAAGATGATCTTTCCTTACGAAAGGGTGAATACCGAGGCCGACCACACCGGCTTTACGTTATCGGTTACCGGCCTCAGGGGCGGGCATTCGGGCGATGACATCCACAAAGGCCGGGGCAATGCCGTCAAGATACTGAACCGGCTGTTGTGGAATGCAGAGAAGATGTTCGAGTTGCGCATTGCTGAGATCAAGGCGGGCAATCTGCACAATGCCATTGCCCGGGAGGGATTTGCCACGGTCACCGTGCCGCAGCGGCATCAGGCGGCCTTCGGGCAGCTGATTGCTGAACTGGGAGGCCAGATCAAAAACGCCCTCAAAACCAAGGAGCCCGGTTTGCGCATTGACGTCAGGGAGGCCGTGATGCCTGAATGCCTGATGGATTACAAGACACAGAAAAACCTTCTGAACGCACTGTATGCCTGCCCCCACGGGGTAATGGCCATGTCGCCCGACATCCCCGGCCTGGTCGAGACATCCACCAACCTGGCCTCCGTGAGGATGAATCCCAAAGAGATCATCGTGGTGACCAGTCAGCGCAGCTCGGTCGACAGCGAACTCAGGGATGTGGCCGACATGGTGTCGGCTGTTTTCACCCTGGCCGGGGCCGAAATCAAGCAGGGCGACGGTTATCCCGGATGGGAGCCCGATATGGACTCTGCCATTCTGGAGGTGACCCGAAAGGCCTATAAGGACCTTTTCGGCGAAGACCCGAAGGTGCTGGCCATTCACGCCGGCCTGGAATGCGGCATTATCGGCAAAAAGTATCCGGGCATGGACATGATCTCCTACGGCCCGACCATCAAGGGAGCGCATTCGCCCGATGAGGCCATCGAGATCGACACGGTACAGAAGTTCTGGGACCTTACCCTGGAGGTGCTCCGCAATGCCCCCCATGCAAAGGAATGAGGGTTTGGCAGGGGCTGGCTGTGTTTGGCCCTAGTTGTCGTATTGCATCCCGAATAGTTCTCCCAGCTCCTGTTTCACCCTGGCCTTGACTTCTTCGAGTGGGAAGGGGCGGCCGAGTTCGGCCTGCATGGAGGTGGCCTTTTTGTCGGTGAAGCCGCAGGGGTTGATCAGCTCAAAATACGACAGATCGGTGTTTACATTGAAGGCGAAGCCGTGCATGGTCACCCAGCGGCTGCTGCGTATGCCGATGGCACAGATCTTCCGGGCACTGTCGGGCTTGGCCGGGTCGAGCCATACGCCGCTGGCGCCCTTCAGCCGTTCGCCTTTCAGTCCGTAGTACCCGATTACCCTAATGATGGCTTCTTCCAGATTGGCAACGTACTGGTGGATGTCGGGTGAGAAATTGTCAAGGTCGAGGATGGGATATCCCACGATCTGCCCTGGACCATGGTAGGTGATATCGCCCCCGCGGTTGATCTTGTAAAAGCTGGCCTTTTTCTTCTGTAATTGCAGCATGTCGGCCAGCAGGTTGTTCTCCGAACCGCTCTTGCCCAGGGTATACACATGGGGATGCTCGCAAAAGAGCAGGTAATTGGGCGTGGGTTGCGCCTGGGCGGGTTGGGCACGGTTGTGCATTTTCTGGTCGATGACCCGCTGAAACAACACCTCCTGGTAATCCCAGGCCTGTTTGTAGCCGATCTGCCCCAGGTCTTCAAAAACTACGGTTTTATTTTTCACGTGTTTGGCGTTTACCTGCAAAATTAAGGGAATATTGTTTATGCGTATCTTTGCAAAAAAAAAAGCCCCATGCCTGCTGCCTCTGCACCCATCGAGATCATGTCGCCGGTCGGTTCGCCCGAAGCCTTGATGGCGGCCATTCAGGGAGGGGCCCATTCGGTGTATTTCGGGGTGGGCAGGCTGAATATGCGCAGCCGCTCCTCGAAAAATTTCTCCTTCGACGACCTGCACCACATAGTGGCCACCTGCCGCGAACACGGCATGAAATCCTACCTGGCACTCAATACGGTCATTTACGATGCCGAACTCAACGAGATGCGTCTGGCGGTCGACCAGGCCAGGGAAGCCGGTGTTTCGGCCATCATCGCCTCAGATATCGCCGTGATGGAGTACGCCCGCCGCCAGGGTGTGGAGGTCCACATATCCACCCAGTGCAACATCAGCAACCTGGAAGCGGTCCGCTTTTATGCCCGCTACGCCGATGTGTTGGTGCTGGCCAGGGAGCTGACACTGGAGCAGGTACATCATCTGGTAAGCGGAATTGAACGCGACGACATCCGGGGGCCCGGGGGCAAGCGGGTGGAGGTCGAACTGTTTGTGCACGGGGCCCTGTGCATGGCCATCAGCGGAAAATGCTACCTGAGCCTGGACAACATGAATCATTCGGCCAACCGGGGAGCCTGCCTGCAGCTGTGCCGGCGATCTTACCTGGTCACCGACAAGGAAGAGGGCTATGAGCTGGATGTGGACCACGAATACATCATGTCGCCCAAAGACCTGTGTACCATCGGCTTTGTCGACAAGATCATGAAGGCCGGGGTGAGGGTGTTCAAGATCGAAGGCCGGGGTCGTGGCCCCGATTATGTAAAAACGGCAACTGCCTGCTACCGAGAGGCTACGGAGGCTGTGCTCGACGGCAGCTATTCGGCCGAAAAGGTGAAGATGTGGACCGGACGCCTGCGTGGGGTATTCAACCGGGGTTTCTGGGAGGGGTACTACCTGGGCCGTACCATGGGCGAGTGGTCGGAACGTTACGGGTCGCAGGCTACCAGGAAGAAAAGCTATCTGGGCCGGGTGAGCAATTATTTTTCGCGCCCTGGCGTGGCCGAGGTCGGCATCGAAACCGGCTCGTTGCCGGCCGGTATGCCGGTCATGATCACCGGCCCCACCACCGGGGTGATGGAGTTCGAAGCCAGGGAGATCAGGGTTGCCGAAAAACCGGTGACAACAGCCGTCAAGGGCGATGTTTGCTCCCTGCTGGTCCCCGCGGCGGTCAGAAGGGGGGATAAGGTATACCAGGTCATCCGGATTGAAGATCCGTTCTGATGTTTCACAGACAGCCTGCACCGGGCTGGTAATAAAAAAGCTGCGGAGCAGGGCCCCCGCAGCTTTTTTTGGTAAAACAACATGATGGGTCTTTCCGGAAGGGTCTGCCTACTCGCGGATGATCTCGTAGGTATACAGCGGACCGCTCAGATCGAAGATGATGGTGTATTCGCCGGCAGTTTCTATGGGAATGTCGTTGCCGAATCCACCATACATCAGCACCCCTTCTTCGTCGGCATCTTCGTCGATGCCCATGTTCAGGTCCCAGTTGGCGTTGGCCCTGAACTTAAAGAAGCCGGGCACCATCTGCCGGGTGATCTTGTACCGGGTTTTCCAGGTCTCAGCAAAGTATTCTTCATCCACTTCCAGGAACACATCGGTGTCCCAGCCGTCGGCCGCATCGCCGATGAGGGCCCACTCGGTTTTGCGCACGGCATAGGTAAGGGCATTCAGGTTGACGTTGACCCGGTATACCCCGGGATCTGCGACAAGGATGTTTGCTCCGTCGGGATCGAGGGTGCCGTCGCCATCATCATCGCCCCAGTTTTCGGCCCAGCCCTCTTCGGTGGCAAATTTGAGCTCGGTATCGGGCTCACTGAAGTAGAGGTAGCCTTCAAACAGATCGTCCCTGTCGGGCGAATAGAGCACGGTGTTGGTGTTATCGATATCCCATCCCTGCCAGGAGCCCGGCACAAAGAGGATGTCGGGGTCCACCAGCTGCTCATAGGTGGTTATACTGAGGTTGATCGGGGTGGAGTACAACCAGGTGTATTCCGATGCCCCGGTCAAAAAGGCGCGGAGGCGGAAAGACACCTCCCCGGTGTCGAAGGGTTCGATGCCCATCTGGGTAAGCAGGCGGTTCATACCGCCCACGGTGATCTCATGAACGTTCGCCCTGGTTTCGACCACGTCGCGAATGGTTTCAGGATTCTCCCAGTTGTTGGCGGTGAGGTCGGCCTGCAACAGGTACCTGACATCGGGGGCGGCAGCCAGCTGGTAGTCGGCCGGGCTCCATTCGAAAGCGAACAGCACGTTCGTTTCTTCCTCCTCCGAAAGCTCCCAGGATCCGCCGGTTACTGGGTTCGTAAACTGGGGGCCGACTGCCTCGTCCATGTCCAGCACATATTCCGGGTCGTCTTTCTCGCACGAATTAAGCAGGCTGACCCCGAGAATAAAGGCAAATAGGATGACTGTATTTTTCATAAGTATACTGTTTTATGGTTTTAGTAACCTGGGTTTTGCACTAGGTTGGGATTTGCCGTAATGTCGGCATCGGGCAGGGGAAAGAGATTGTACCTCATGTTGGTGGCCAGGCCATCGCGCGATTCCCCTTTCCACGACCAGATGTAGGCTCCGCCCGCGAAACGGTTGTAGCGGACCAGGTCGGTCCGGCGGTGGCCTTCCCAGTATAATTCCCTTGCGCGCTCGTCGAGAATGAAATCGAGGGTGAGTCCGGCGGTGGTGATGTTGCCGGTTTCGTTGCCGAAAGCCCTCTGCCTGATCTGGTTGACATAGGTAAGCGCCGTTGAGAGGTCACCTCCTGCTCCCCCCCGCAAAACGGCTTCGGCATACATCAGGTAGGCATCGGCCAGGCGGAATACCGGGAAATCGGTATCGGGAAACTCGAGGTTGGTTCCCGGGGTGCCGTCGCGGCGGAGGTTGGTGAATTTGCGCACGGCATAGCCGCTCTGGAAATCCGACAAATTGGTGATCTCCAGGCTTTGTCCTTCGGTAAAGAACAGGGCGCGGGGATCGTCCTCATCGAAAAGCTCCACGAAATTGGGGGTGGCACGCAAACCGCCCCATCCGTCGTCGACACCCGAATCGGCCACTTCCATGTCTCCGCCTATGGCCGCTTTGATCAAAAAGGTGGTACCCCCATAAGTCTGGGTTTCGATGCCGTGGTATGGAACGCGCATGATGATCTCGCTGTCGACCATGTAGTTGTCGGCATTGAACAGGTTTTGGTATTCGGGCTCAAGCGAATACCCGCTTCCAATGATCTGGTTCAGGTAGGTGAGAGCCTCGGTATACCTGGGTTGTCCGATGTATACCTCGGCATTCATATAAAGTTTGGCCAGCAGCATCCAGGCGGCAGCCCTGTCAACACGGCCGTATTCGCTGGTGCGGGGAGCATTCATCGCGGGCAGGATGTCGAGGAGTTCCGTCTCGATGTAGCTGAAGAGCTGCTGTCTTTCGGACTGGGGTGGAAGAAAGGCCCCGATGGGGTCTGCGTCGGTGACAAAGGGAACGTCGCCGAACATATCCAGGGCGTGCCAGTAGCTGTATGCCCTCAGGAAGCGGGCCTCGGCCCTGTATACGGCGATCTGGTTGCGCAGGGCATTGTCCACGCCCCTGTCGTCAAGCAGGTTTTCGGCTGTTTGACGGATGTATTCGTTGGCCAGGGATATCTGGTAGAAAATACGGTAATACATGGCAGCGATGAATACATCGGTGGGTCCCCAGCTCTGGTAAACAAAATCCTTGATGGTCTGGTCGTCCCATCCGATCACGGCCTCGTCGGTGGAGAGGGTCTGGTGATAGAACATGCCGCGAAGGTATTGGGAGAACCCCTCGTCAATGCCGCTGATGTCGCCCATGCCGGCCGGGCCTTGCTGTCCGGAAATGGCCAGCCCGGCATACAGCTTGGCGAGGATCTGCCGGTAAGATTCCGGGTCTTCAAAGATTTCGGCAGCGGTGACCTCCAGATCGTCGAGGGGGACGGTATTCAGGTCGTCCATGCACGAAGGCAGTGCGAAGATCAGGGCTGCGCTGATTATGGCGAAAAGCTGAAACTTTTTCATAATATCTATGGCTGTTAATGGTTTCTAAAAATCAAGGCTCAGGTTCAGTACGAAAATCCTCGGACGCGGATAGATGTTGTCGTCGATTCCATTGGCAACCTCCGGATCCAGCCCCTTGTAGTTGGTGATCATAAAGACATTCTGCACAATGGCCGAAAGGTTGAGGTTGGCGCCGGTGTTCATTACATCAAAGAAATTATAGCCCAGGGTGATGTGGTCCATTTTAAAGAAGGAGCCGTTCTGGATGTAAAAATCCGACAGGTAATGAGCCTGGTTGAAACGGATGTCGAGGGCATCGGTGGTGATGTTGCTCAGGTAGGGACCTTCGGGGCGGTGCAGCCGGCTCAGCTCACCGTTCATCGAACTCACGTTGTTGTATACATAATTGCCAATATTGGCACGGCCGGCAAACGCGAGGTTCCATTCTTTGTACTGAAAATCGGAGGTGATGCCCAGGTAATAATCGGGAACAGGGCGCCTGAAGCGGTAGAGATCGGCCGAAGTGATCTCGCCGGTACCGCTGCGGTCGGCGTAGAGGCCTTCGATGGGATTCCCGTTGGGATCATAGATCTGCTGGTACACAAAGAATGTATTGGGTGCATGCCCTACGCTGTGTATCTGGATGTTGTTGCCCACGCCTCCCGATATGCCGCCGGTGGGGACGCCCGGGGAGGTGGGGTCTTCGACGGCAAAGAGTTTGGTGATCTCGGTCTCGTTGTAGGTAGCGTTGAGCCCGAGTTCCCACCTGATGTCTTCGCGGATAACAGGGCGGGTGAATATGGAGAATTCAACCCCCCGGTTTTCCATGTTGCCGATATTGGTCAGGATGAAGTTGGTCAGGTTGGTGCCGGCGGGGATGGGGATGAAGTTGATCAGGTCGCGGGTTTCGCGGAAATACACATCGAGCGAGCCGTAATACCTGTCTTCAAAAAGCCCGTAATCGAACCCGAGGTTGTAGGTGGTGGTCTCTTCCCACTTGATGTTGATGTCGTAACCCTCTGGCCTCCATGTGTTCAAAAAGTTCCCGATGCCAAAGGGGTAGCGGGCCCCTTCCCGGCTGATGGTGTAGCGGGCCAGGTAAGGATAATTGCCCACGCCGATCTCTTGCTGACCGGTGATCCCGTAACCCAGCCTCAGCTTGAACTCGTTCAGAAAGTCCACATTGGCCATGAAGGGCTCCTGGTCTAACCTCCAGGCAAAGGCCAGTGAGTGGAAGAGGCCGGAACGGGTATCTGGCGAGAATCTCGAAGTATGGTCGTTGCGCAGGGTGGCAGTGAACAGGTAGCGGTCGAGCAGGTAAAAGTTAGCCCGGCCGAAAAAGGAGATCAGATAATACTCGGAAGCATATTCGACATCTTCAAACACCCTGAAGTCGGTGCCGCGCCTGTTGCCTTCGATATTGGTCACATAAGACGAGCCCCTGTTCCAGAAGTGTTGCCACGAATAACCGGCCATCAGATCGAAGCGGCTGTCGATGGCGGGGATGTCGCTGGCGTAATTCAGGTAGAAGTCGAAAAGCTGGTTCTTTCTTTCCTGCTCGTATATGCCGTCCGATCCGCCCGAAACATAAGCCCAGGCAGCATAGTCGGGGGTGAAATTGGTGCCTTCCGATTTGGAGTAGTCGTAGGCCATGTTCAGGTTGGCCCTCAGTTGGGGTAGCCAGGGCAGGCGGTAATCGAACTGGACGTTCCCGATGAAGCGGTTGACGGTCGATTCGTTGTTGGTAAGCTCGAGCAGGGCCACGGGATTGTTGGTGGCCACCCCTTTGGGGATTCCGCCTTCCTCCCAGGTGAAGAACTCACCGAACTTGCCGCCGGGCACCCTTACCGGCTGGGTGGGATCGAACATCACGGCCGCCCCGATGGCGCCCTCGTTGGCAAACTGGTTTTCTATGTTCACCCCCCGTGCATTGAGGTTGATGGTGAGGTTGTCGTCGAGAAGTATGGGATTCAGGTTCAATGCCAGGGAAGCCCGCTGCAGCTGGTCTCTTTTTAACACCCCTTCCTGGGAGTTGTATCCGAGAGATACCCTGTAGGGAATGTTGCCATAGGCACCCGAAGCGCTCAGGGTGTGGTCGTGGGCGATGGCGTCCTGGAAGATCTCATTCTGCCAGTCGGTGCTGGCATCGCCCAACATGGTGATGATGCCCGGACGGTCGCCGTAGCGTTCCTGGATCAGGTTGCGGTGCTGCTCGGCTGTGAGTACGTCTACGGTGCGGATATTCGACGACAGGGAGTAAGAACCCGTGTAGTTAAGCCTGAGCGGGACGTCCCTTTGCCCTTTCTTGGTGGTGATGATGATCACCCCGTTGGATGCCCTCGATCCGTAAATGGCCGTGGCGGAGGCATCTTTGAGCACGGTAAAGGATTCGATGTCGTTCGGGTTGATGGATGAAAGCGGGTTTCTGAGGCCGGGAACGCCCACGGTTTCGATGGGCACTCCGTCGATCACGATCAGGGGATCGTTGCTGGCGCTGAGAGAAGCGCCTCCCCTGATGCGGATGGTGGAGCCGCTGCCGGGGGCACCGCCTGCCGAGGTGATCTGCACCCCTGGCATCTTGCCCTGCAGGAGTTCGCCCGGGGTGGTGATGTTCCCACGGTTAAAGTCGCGGGTGCCTACCACAGAAATAGCTCCTGTAGCGTCTTCCCGGCGCTGGATACCGTAACCGATGATCACAAACTCTTCGAGGAGCTCGATATCGCGCATCAATTCGAAGTTGAGGCTGATGGTTTCGCCCTCGCCCACGGTAACGGTCCTGATCATGGGCTCGTATCCGATGAAGCTGGCCACCAGGGTCACTTCGCCGGCAGGTACCCCCAGGGTGAAGGCCCCGTCAATGTCGGTGATGGTTCCGGTGGTGGTGCCCTGTATCACGATGTTGGCGCCGGGCAGTGTTTCGCCTGTTTCCAGGTCACTGATCACCCCGGTCACCGTTCCTCTCTGTCCGAATGCCATGGCGCTCATCAGAAGCATCAGCAGCAACGGAAGCATGCGTTGAAATAATTTTGTCATAATGCACATGTATTAGGTTGGTTATGGATCGCTTGTTATCAAAGTTAAAAAAAAAAAAATTCCTGCTGGAAAATTATTCCCGGAGTATTTCGATAAGACGGCGGATCATGGGCAGCATGGTGGCCGGGTTGGTGGCGGTAAGCAGCTTCCCGTCCTCTTCCATGTCATTGCCCCGGTAGTCGGCCCCGGCATTGAGCAGATCGTCTTTGATAGCATGGAAGCCGGTCACTCTCCTGCCTTTGACAATGCCCGCCGAGATCAGCAGCCAGGGCCCGTGGCATATGGAGGCGATCAGCCTGTTCTGTCTGGAATGCTCCTTTACCAGGTCCAGAATGTCGGGGTCGCGCCGCCAGCGGTCGGGGGCATAGCCCCCCGGAATGATCAGGGCATCGAAAAGCTGACCCTGAACATCGGCAATGGATTTGTCGGCTGTAAACAGCATGCCGTTCTTGCCCACGAAGGTCTTTTTCGGGGGGCCTGCCGAAACCACCTCAAAGCCTTCTTCTTTCATCCTTAGGTAAGGATAGAGAAATTCGGAGTCCTCTACCAGGTCTTCAAGCAATATCAATACCTTCTTTTTCATAGTGCAGGTTTTTAATGATTCAACAAACTCAGGTCAATGTGTTCAGGGGCAACTCAAGGGCCCCGGACCGTAACTCCTTCTTGCTGATCCATCTCCGGAGATTATGACTTTTCCACCAGGATCTTTCCCTCCATTTCGGGCGGTATGCCCAGGTCCATCATATGCAGTATGGTGGGGGCCAGGTCGGCCAGCCGGCCGTTGTCGATCTTTTGGTAATCGGTGTCGATGAGCCAGCAGGGGACAGGGTTGGTGGAATGAGCCGTATTGGACGAACCGTCGGGATTCAGCCCGTAGTCGGCATTGCCATGGTCGGCGGTGATGATGATGCTGTAGTGGTTGAAAAGTCCGGCTTCCACCACCTCCCTGAGGCAGGCGTCGACGGTTTCCAGGGCCTTTTGGATGGCGGAGATCACCCCGGTATGCCCGACCATGTCGGCATTGGCAAAATTCAGGCAGATAAAATCGTGTTTGCCCGACTCCAGTTCGCGGATCACGGCGTCCTTTACCCCGGGGGCGCTCATGGCCGGCTGCAGGTCGTAGGTGGCCACTTTGGGAGAGGGGATCATCACCCTTTCTTCGCCATCGAATACCTGTTCGCGCCCCCCGCTGAAAAAAAACGTGACATGGGGGTATTTTTCGGTTTCGGCAATGCGCAACTGGGTTTTTCCTGCCCGCGACAAGACCTCGCCCAGGGTGTTTTTAAGGTCTTCCTTCCTGAAGGCCACCTCAACCCCTTCGAACGACTTGTCGTACTCGGTCATGGTTACGTAATGAAGGGGCAGGGTGTGCATGCCCAGTTCGGGCATGTCTTGCTGGGTAAGCACCATGGTGATCTCCCTGAGCCTGTCGGTGCGGAAGTTGAAACAGATGACCACATCGCCCTCCTCCAGGGTGGCAAGTGGTTTTCCTTCAGGGCCCCGGATCACCGCCGGCTTGATGAATTCGTCGGTAACCCCCTTGTCGTAGGATGCCTGTATGGCTTCGGCGGCGCTATCGTAAGGCTCGCCCTTGCCGGCAGTGAGCAGTTCGTAGGCCAGCCTGATGCGCTCCCATCGTTTGTCGCGGTCCATGGCATAATACCGTCCGCAAACACTGGCGATGCGGCCCGCAGATTGCCGGAGATGCTTCTCCAGCATGTCGATGTATCCTTTCCCGCTCCTGGGGTCGGTGTCGCGGCCGTCGGTAAAGGCGTGAATGAACAGGTTGTTGAAATCGTTTTCACTGGCCATGTCGCAAAGCCCGAACAGATGGTCCATGGCCGAATGCACCCCGCCTTCGGACACCAGGCCCAGCAGGTGGACCTTTTTCCTCTCTTTCCGGGCATGGACGAATGCCTTTTTCAATGCCGCATTCTCAAAAAGCGATTGGTCTTCTACCGCCTTACTGATCTTCACCAGGTCCTGGTACACAATGCGGCCGGCACCCATGTTCAGGTGCCCCACTTCCGAATTACCCATTTGCCCCGGCGGGAGGCCTACGTCCTGGCCAGAGGTCCGGAGCAGGCAATGGGGGGTGTTGTCGTAAAGTTTTTTGGTAAAGGGCACATCGGACCGGCTGATGATGTCGGCCTGGCTTCCGTCGCCCTGTCCCCATCCATCCAGTATGACAAGCATCACTTTCTTGTTGTTCATATGCAAATATACTTAGTTTGTTGACTTGTATGGATAGAATATTCCCGGATACGATCTGGCTCCCTGGCTTCCGGGGGCAAACGTCCAGCCTGCGATGCCTCGCCTAGGCGGTACTCCTGATGGCCACTACCGGATCCATGCGGGAAGCTGACCAGGAGGGAAGGAATCCGGCCACCAGCCCGATGACAATGGAAACATTCACCCCCAGCAAAATGTTGGATGCGCTCAGCAGAAAATCGATCTCAAAAACGCTGACCACAATGGCCGTACCCCCGAAAACCAGCAGCAGGCCCACGATTCCGCCGATGAGGCTGAGAAGAACGGCTTCGAACAAAAACTGCCACAATATGAAGTAATTCTTGGCCCCCAATGCCTTTTGGATGCCGATAATGCTGGTGCGTTCCCTCACCGATACAAACATGATGTTGGCGATCCCGAATCCCCCTACCAGTATCGAAAAGCCACCAATGATCCAGCCGGCCAGGGTGATGATGGCAAACAGCTCGTCAAAGCCCTCGGTGAGCAGGCTGGTCTCGTTGAGCGAAAAGTTGTTTTCGGCCACCGGGGGCAGCCGGCGTATGGAGCGCATCACCCCCGTGAGGTCGTCGATCAGTTCGGCGTTGGTGATGCCCGGATGGGGTTTTGCCATGATGAAGGGACCATACCTGTCCTGGTCGACATTGATAAACTGGGCAAGGGTTTGTATGGGGATCACCGCCGAGTCGTCGTGAGTGTCGCCAAATCCCCCCAGGCCCTCCTTTTCAAATACCCCGATCACGGTCATGTTGTGTCCGAAGAGCTTTACGCTGCGCCCTATGGGGTCAGTGTTCGGGAAGAGGTTCTCTGCCAGGTCGTATCCCAAAATGATCGCATTCCTTCCGGCACTCGATTCGGTTTGTGAAAAATACCTTCCGCTGTGCAGTGAAAAGTTCCGCACCTGGTCGTAATCTGCCGAAACCCCGGCGATGGAAACGCTTTCCACACTGGTCGTGAGATACTCCACCCGTCTGCGGGTAGAGGCCAGGAAAGCGGCTGCCTCAACGCTGCCCGTGCGTCGCTGCACTTCTTCCAGCTCCCGGAGACGGGGAGAAGGCCTGTTGGCGTATTGCCACCACTGCAGGTCGGTGTCGAAGGTCCAGGGCCATTTCTTGATGTACACCACATTGTCGCCCAGGGCGCTGATGCTCTCCCGGATCTGCCGCTCCAGCGAATCGACTACCGAAAATACCGAAATGATGGCAAAAATCCCGATGGTGATGCCAAGCAGGGTCAATACCGTTCGCAGCTTGTTAGCCACGATGGAGGTCAAGGCGAACAGGGCACTCTCCCTGATGAGTTTGGCAATAAGTATGAGGGTATGTAGCACGGCAGTTTCACTTTTTCAGGGTTCGCATCAACTCGGTAGCGTAAACGAAATCATTAAGCTCTTTGTTGCCGGTATGAAGGATCTCATGCCTGCTGCCCACCCACCAGAGCTCCCCCAGGTAAATATAGACCACCTTGTCGCCGATCTCCATCACGCTGTTCATATCGTGGGTGTTTACCACGGTGGTGATGTTGAATTCTTCGGTGATCTCGCTGATCAGCTTGTCGATGAGGATGGCCGTGGGTGGATCGAGGCCGGAATTCGGCTCGTCGCAAAACAGGTATTTCGGGCTGATGGAGATGGCCCTGGCGATGGCCACTCTTTTCTTCATCCCTCCGCTGAGTTCGGAGGGCTGCAGGTGATCTGCTCCATGCAGGTTTACCCGTTCGAGGCAAAAAGCGGCCCGCATTTCTTTCTCCTTGCGGCTCATGGTGGTAAACATGCTTAAGGGGAACATGACATTGTCGGTTACACTCATCGAATCGAACAATGCAGCCCCCTGGAAAAGCATGCCCAGCTCCTTGCGTATTACCCTGCGTTGCCTATATCCCATGGCCGAGAAGTCGAGGTCGCCGTATACGATCCTGCCGCGATCGGCTTCGAGCAAACCCACCAGGCATTTCATCAGCACGTTTTTTCCCGAACCGCTTTTACCAATGATCAAATTGGTTTTCCCCCTTTCAAATGTCAGGGAGATGTCCTTTAGCACAGGCTGCTCATCAAATGACTTCCAAACATTTTCTACCCTGATCATATAAGCAACAGTTGGGTCAGTATCAGGTTGAACAATATGATGTAAATGCTGCTGAACACCACCGCCTTGGTGCTGGCGTTGCCCACCTCCAGGGCCGATCCGCGGGTGTAAAAACCGAAATAGCCCGAGACCGAAGCAATGATAAAGGCAAATACCACGGTCTTGATGATGGCGTACATGACGTCGTACGACGAAAACTCAAACAGTATGCTATAAATATAATTGTGGAGAGAGACCACCCCCGTAGCGGCCGAAACCATCCATCCGCCAAATATCCCCAAAAAGATGCTGATGACAACCAGGGCGGGGTTGATGATCATGGACGCGATGATCTTGGGCAGGATTAGGTAGCCGGCGGCGTTCACCCCCATGATCTCCAGGGCATCGATCTGTTCGGTTACCCGCATGGTGCCGATCTCCGAAGCGATGCGTGAACCCACTTTGCCTGCCAGGATGAGGCTGATGATGGTGGGGGAGAATTCCAGTATAATGGCTTGCCTGGTGGCAAAGCCAACGGCATAAATGGGCAGCAGCGGATGGTCGGTATTGAAGGCGGTCTGGATGGTGACCACCGCGCCCATGAATACCGAAATGATGGCCACAATGCCCAGGCTTTCGAGGCCCAGAAGATCCATTTCGACAACGATCTTTCGCCGGTACATGGAAGCTTTTTCCGGACGCCTCAGCAGTATCCCCATCAGGATAAAATACCTGCCTATATGATATAAAAGCTTCATCCGACTGATTGATTCCGTATGCTAAATTACAGATAATTTACGTTTCATGGTAGAGCCTTGTTTGATCGGGGCTCCGGGGCGTCTTTTATTTTATTAGTTTTGTATTCCCTTTTAAAATGACTCCTGTATGACGGAAGCTTTCGCCCGGACTAAAACGTTTCTTGTCCTGCTTATTCCCATGCTGTTGCTTTTGTTGCTGATGGGTTCGTGTGCTGTTTTTCGCGGCAGGGACTGCAACTGCCCTGCCTACAGTTATCGTGACGGCGGGTCCGGCAAAGGGGGCGGTTTGAATGTCACCAACCATGATCCAATAAATAGCAATGCGAAAACCGCTCGATGAAACCCTGGCAGCCTTTGTGCCTGTAACGGCGGTTGAGCATGTAGCCAAGCTGTTGCAAACCCACCGCATCCAGTTGAGGGTGGCCCGGACCCGTTTGACCAAACTGGGTGACTTCCGGCCCGGCAAACAGGGCAGCGCCCACCAGATATCGGTGAACCAAGGATTGAATGTGTTCGAGTTCCTGCTGGTTTTTTTGCACGAACTGGCCCACCTGAAAGTGCACGAAGAGACCGCTCCGCCGCGGCTTCCCCACGGCCTGGAATGGCGTCGGCATTACGGCGAGTTGATCCGCGATTTTGTGGCCGGGGGGCATTTCCACCCCAGCCTGGAAGAAGTTTTGATTCAGTATTCGTACCAGGTCAGTGCTTCGGGGGTGGGCAATATGGAACTGGCGAAGTTGCTGAGGGCTTTTGACAGAGCCCCGTTGGACCGTCCCTGGCTGTTTCTCGACGAAGTTGCGCAACAGGGAGTATTTCAAACTCCCAGCGGAAGGTTGTTCCGCAAGGAAGAAAAACTGAGAAAACGCTACCGCTGTCTCTGCCTGAAAAGCCGCCGGTCCTATCTGGTGCATGCAATGGCGAGGGTGGAGGAGGTAGTAGGTAGTAGGTAGTAGGTAGTAGGTAGGAAGAAGAAAGTTTATAAGTTTAGAAGTTTAGAAGTTTAGAAGATAGAAGGTGGAAGGTAGAAAGAAGAAGTTAGTAAGTAGTAGGTAGTAGGTAGTAGGTAGGAAGAAGAAAGTTTAAGAGTTTAAGAGTTTAAGAGTTTAATATCAAACACTTAAACTTTTCAACTTTTCAACTTTTCAACTT
>PWJC01000181.1 GCA_003560165.1 Bacteroidales bacterium | reverse complement strand
AGTTTAAGAGTTTAAGAGTTTAAGAGCTTAAGAGCTTGAATATATAATACTTCAACTTTTCAACTTTTCAACTTTTCAACTTTTCTACTTTTTCAACTTTTCAACTTGCTTCTTTCTGTCTTCCGTTTTCTGTCTTCCGCTTTCCCTATCTTTGCGGGAAAGCCTCTGTTATGAGCGAGCAAACACAGCGTTATTTTATCAGGCTGAGCTATCTGGGTACCGGTTTTCATGGATGGCAGATCCAGCCGAACGCTCCGACCATCCAGCAGACCCTGGAAGAAGCCATGGGCCTGGTGCTCAGGGAAAATGTCCGCCTGACCGGTGCGGGCCGCACCGATACCGGGGTACATGCCAGGGTGTTTTACGCACACTTCGACTCCGGGCATCAGCCAGGCAGCCCCGACACAGACCGCCTTGTGTTCAAACTCAACCGGATGCTGACTCCAGGCATCGCCATACAAGGCATTTTTCCGGTAGCCCCGGACGCCCATGCACGTTTCGATGCCTTGAGCAGGACCTATCATTATTATATCGGCAGAAAAAAAGACCCCTTCCGCGCAGGCAGGGTATGGCTTCTGGAAAGAGACCTGGATGTGGAATCCATGCGACAATCGGCCGGGCTGCTTGCCCGCCATGAGGATTTTTCCTGTTTTGCCAGGTCAAACACCCAGGTAAAGACCCATCTGTGCACGGTATATCTGGCCGAATGGGAACAGGAACAGGACCACGACCTGCTTTGCTTCCGCATCAAAGCCAATCGTTTTTTGAGGAATATGGTCAGGGCCATGGTGGGCACCATGGTGGATGTCGGGCTGAAAAAAATGAGCCCCGGAGCACTCGAGGCCATCATCCGGCAGGGCGACCGCAGAAAGGCCGGGCTTTCAGCCCCGGCCTGCGGACTCTTCCTCGAAGACATTGAATACCCCTACCCGGTGGGGCCTAGGGTTTGAGCCTTTCCTTTACCGACTCCAGGCCTTTCAGCAAACGTTCCCGGCGCTTCCGGGCTTTTTTGGGGGAACGGGTATCGCCAAGCAAATAGCCATAGGGTTCCATACCGGGTATTTCATCGAATATGACCTTAAGTATGGCCATGCCCGGGATAAACAGGATCATACCCGAGAGCCCCCATATGAAGTTGCCCACAAAAAGGGTGAGGATGGTCAGCAAAGGGTTCATGGCCACCTTGCCCCCTACGATCTTCGGGGTAAACAGGTTGCTTTCGGCCAGCTGTATCACATAGAACGACAAAAAGATGCCGAAGGGCACCCATAATGTGTCGGTGGTCAGCAGTGCGAACACAATGTGAAAGGTGGCGCCGATAAAGGGCCCCAAAAAGGGGATTACATTCAGCAAGGCCGCAAATACGGCAAACAAAAGGGCGTGCTTGAGGCCAAAGCTGTACAGGGCGATGCTGTTGAGGATGGCCAGGATGATGATCACCAGGAACATCCCGACAATGTAGTTCTGAACCACATTCTTTACCTTGTGTATGACGCGCTGTACCTTGTCGCGGTTGCGGTAGGGAAAGGCTCTGAGGATAAACTGGATCAGGAAACGCCTGAAATAAAGGAAGAGAAATACGTAAATGGGCACAATGACGATAATGGTCAATGTGGTGGCCGTGGCGATGACCCCGTGGGTGAGGCTGGCCATGTTCTCGTAGATGTAGTTGAAAATAATGGTCTGAATATTCTCAAGCGAAATGGGCACTGCCCCCTCGATATGCCGCTGGGTGAACTCATTAAGCTGCTCGAGCAACTCCGACATCCTCCGCTCAAGCATGCCCAGCTCATCGGCAAACCCCAGAAGCTGATTATAGAAAAAATAAGCCAGGCCAAATATAAAAGCGAGCAGGGCCACCAGGCTCAGGAAGGCCGCCAGTAAGGCAGGCACACCCCGCCTTTCGAGCCAGGAGGCCATGGGGCTGATCAGGACGGCCAAAAAACCCGATACCATCAGGGGCACCAGGACGCTTTTTGCCGTGATCATGATAAAAACCGCCAGCACAATGGTCAGCAGCACCATTGGGGCCTTGATATAGAGCGGATATTTGGTTTGCATGATCTTCGTTTTTTTACTTCCCGTTGTTGTTCAGAGAGGGATCAAAGAATTCCGGACGTTGCTTGTTGTGCATGCTGTAATCCTGCCAGGCCTGGGCAAGAGCCACCAGTTTTTCCTCTTCGAACAAATTGCCGATAAAGGAGATGCTGACCGGGCGCGAAGCCTGGTCAAACCCGCTGGGTGCCACCAGGCAGGGATGGCCTGTCAGGTTGGTCACCAGCAACTGGTTTCCGCCGAAAGAAGGGGTAACGATCACATCGTAATCCGACATAAGCCGGTGAACCTGGGCGATGAGCTGTTGCCTGACCCTCTGGGCATTGATGTATTCCACGGCAGGAATAAAGCGGGCAGCCCTGAACAGGTTGGGCCAGGCATTCATGCCCTGGTTGACCAGCAAACTGTCCCTGCCCGAAATGGTCAGCTCGTCGAATGCGGCGGCGGCCTCGGCATAGAGTATGACCCTGAGCGCATTGACCGGGAGTTCGAAGTTCCATTCGACCGGCCCGGCAATGATCCCCATGGCCCGGAGGTCGGCCAGCACCTGGTGGTCGGGGTCATCGCCCACATGATCGTCGCCAAAGAACGATGCAATATACCCTACCTTCAGGGTGCTCAGATCGGTGCCCGGCCGGTAGGCAAAGCCGGCATGGATCAGGCTTTGGTCGAGTCCGTCGGGCCCGTGGATGGCATCGAGCACCATCGCGCATTCCTCGGCGCTCCTGGCCATCGGGCCCACCTTGTCCATGCTCCAGCTAAGGGCCATGGCACCGTCGCGGCTAACCAGCCCGAAACTCGGGCGCAAACCGGTTACCCCGTTCCGGGTAGAAGGAGATACGATGCTTCCCAGGGTTTCGGTACCCAGGGCAAAAGGCAGCAGGCCTGCAGCAACAGCAGCTCCCGACCCTGCCGAGGAGCCGCTTGAACCCTGCTGCAAATCCCAGGGGTTCCTGGTCTGTCCTCCATACCAGATATCGCCCATGGCCAGGGCTCCGAGGGTCGTTTTGGCTACCAACACGGCACCGGCCTCATCCAGCCGCCTGATCACCGTGGCCGTGTAATCGATCTGTTGATCGCGGAAGGGCATGGCCCCCCAGGTAGTCGGATATCCCTGCACGGCAAACAGGTCTTTGGCTCCGTAGGGAATTCCCTGCAAGGGGCCCAGCACTTTGCCGGCATCGAACAATTGGTCGGCATGCCGGGCTTGTTCCAGGGCCCGCTCGTGAGTGAGGTTCACAACGCATTCGAGGGTGTCGGCATAGCGTTCGAGCCGGTCGAGGAAGAACAGGGTGAGCTCTTCGGATGTGATCAGACGCTGCCTGAGCAGCGAAGCAAGCTGGGGGATGCTGTAAAAAGCCAGTTCATCCCTGTTGGAAGGCAGGGCCACATCATCAGGGATTTGCCACATACTCCCCCCATCCTTCGGGGGCATTTCAAACCCCCGGGGAAGGGGGTTGAACACCATGGCAGGAGGCACAGCGTTTTCCAGCCCATAAGACCTGAGCGCCCCGGTGCTTTGGCCGTGAACCCGAAGATGGGGCATCATTTGCTCGAGTTGAGGGCCGGAAAACGGCAGACCAAGTACCCGGGCCGCTTCCTTCACATTATGTAAGCTAAAGTCGTCGTCAAGCCGGGCAAAGGTGAACCCCAGCAGAAAAGCCGGCAGCAAAAGCGCCACAGGCATCCATCGGTTGAAAAAATCCCTATTTGGCATACCGTACACGTGGTTTTTGGTTTTGCAGAATCTCCCGGAGAACCTCCGCGGGAGAAACAAAGCGGTTGGCGAGCATCATGGCCGCAATAACATAGGGCTTGTAGCCCGCTTCAAGATAGGTCTTCAGGCGGTAGCGCTCGAACACCCCTGCATCCACCTCACCGTCGGGACAGGAGACGCCCGAAATATCGGCCGGAAGGCAATGCATGTACAGGGCGGCGCCCTCCCGGGTGAGCTCCATCATCTTGCTATTGCAGGTCCAGTCCATGAATTCAGCATTCTGCGCAAGGCAATCCCGTTCAAGCAATTCCAGGCCTTTCACATCGGCCCTTTTCAGCAGGGCAGTGCGGGCCTCCATGATATTGAACGGGGCCCAGCTTTTCGGATAGACAATATGCGCGTCCTTCACAGCCGCCTCCATGGAGTGGCTCACCCTGAAGCTTCCGCCGCTCTGCCGGGCGTTTTCAGCAGCCATATCCACAATTTGGGGTATCAGCCCATAACCTTCGGGATGGGCCAGATGCACATCCATGCCAAATCGTGTCATCAGCGCAATGATGCCCTGAGGGACCGAAAGGGGCTTGCCGTAACTTGGTGAATACGCCCAGCTCATGGCCATCTTTTTCCCGCGCAGTGCCTCCAGCGATCCGAACACCTGCTGAAGGTGCAACAGGTCGGCCAGTGACTGGGTGGGATGGTCCATGTCGCATTGAAGGTTGATCAGGCCGGGACGCAGGGGCAAAACACCCCTGGCATGGCATTCGTCGAGTGAGGCAGCCACTTCCCGCATATACCGGTTGCCTTCGCCAAGAAAAATATCGTCGCGGATGCCGATGAAATCGCTGAGGAAAGAGATCATGCAAGCCGTTTCCCTTACCGTTTCCCCATGCGAAAGCTGTGATTTTTCCTCATCGAGGTCCTGTATGGCAAGACCCAGCAAATTGGCCGCAGAAGCAAAGGAAAAACGGGTGCGCGTAGATTTGTCGCGAAAATTGGAAACAGCCAGACCGGAATCAAACACCCGTACCGACAGGTTTTGATCGCGCAACTGCTTTAGCATCAGAGCCACCTTAAGCACCAGCTGCAAATCCTGGGTGCTTTTTTCCCAGGTGAGCAAAAAGTCGGTTGCATACAAGCCATTGGGCATTGCCCCGAGAGCTTCCGCCTGTTCCAGCAGTGTTTTGTTCATGTATCGGTACTTATTGTTTGCATAAGGTGAACGGTTGAATACAGAAAGACGAAAGAACGAAAGGAACGAAGGAACGAATAAAGGACTTTTCAACTCTTCAACTCTTCAACTCTTCAACTTTCTTCTTCCTACCTACTACCTACTACCTACTACCTACTACCTACTACTTACCTAATTTACAACGAATAAGCCAGGGCTGCATAAAAAGCGGCGGCCTTTTCCAGGTGGTCGATGGGTATTTTTTCGTTGGGAGCATGGGCCAGTTCTTCGTTTCCCGGCCCAAAGCCAATAACCGGAATGCCATAGAGCCCGTTGATGGTCACCCCGTTGGTAGAAAAGGTCCACTTGCCAATAGTGGGGGCTGCCCCGAACAACTGTTCAAAAACCCTTGCACCGGTTTGTATAACAGGGTGGTCTTCGGGTATTTTCCATGTGGGGTAATACTTTTCCATCCCATAAGTGATTCCGGTAAAGGATTCCTCACAATAGGTGACCACCCCGGCAGTGGCATCCATCCCTTTGAGCAACAGCCCGATCTCGGCCAGGGCCGATTCCTTTGTCTCTCCCCAGGTCAACCGCCGGTCGAGGTGAAGACGGGCATAATCGGCCACGGCACAGAGCGAAGGACTTCCGGAACTGAATTCTGAAACCGTAATACTGCCCTTACCCAAAAAATCATCACCTGGCAAACGCTGGTTGAGCTTGTCGATCTCCAGGGCCACCCTGGAGGCCATATAAATAGCATTGCGGCCGCGTTCGGGAGCAGAGCCATGGCAGGACAGGCCGTTGAAGCTCAGTTGAATCTCCATGCGTCCCCTGTGGCCGCGGTATATGTTCAGATTGGTTGGTTCGGTTACCACTACCACCTCCGGGCGGATTCCCTCTTCCTCAACCAGGTATTTCCAGCAAAGTCCATCACAATCTTCTTCCATGATGCTGCCTACAAACAGCACTGTGAGATCCCTGTCAAATCCCATCTCCCGGATTATCCTGCCGGCAGTGACAAAGGCCGCCGGACCGCCTTTCTGGTCAACGCTGCCCCTTCCATGGACAAAACCACCGGAAATCTCCCCTGCGAGGGGGTCGAAATCCCATTGCCCGGGGTTGCCCAAATCGACCGTATCCATGTGCCCGTCGAAGGCGATCACCCTGCTGCCATGCCCGATACGACCAATCACGTTTCCAAGCCCGTCCATCCGCACTTCGTCAAAACCCGCTTCCCGCATCTGACGCATCAACTCCTGCTGAACTTCTTTTTCAGCCATGCTGAGAGATTTGCACCTGATCAACTCCGAAAGGTTCAGGGCAGTCTGGTCCCTGTATTTCGCTGCAAGCTCCCTGATATTTACAAGCTCCCTGATATTTATATGATGATCCATCTCTTTTTTTTTATCCGCCTTAAAGATAGCATATTTTATGCAATCCCTGAATAAACGGGCGGGGCAGCCTGGCAACTGCATGGCACGGACTGCCGGTCTCCGATATTTTCCATACTTTTACCATTGCCTGTTGCCACATCAAAAAAAAACACCTATGGATATATGGCCGTTTATCGAAAAGCAGATAGGTGCCGGAAGGACCCTGGTACTGATCGTGGTCACCCAGATAAAGGGAAGCAGTCCGGGACGAAAGGGTTTCAAGATGGCCGTGTTGGCAAACGGAGAAAGCCGGGGCTCGGTCGGGGGTGGGCTGATGGAATACAACCTGGTGAAGCTGGCCCTGGAATTGCTGGCCGGTGAAAGCAGGGAGGCCTTCCTGAAACGCCAGATCCATTCGCCACACGCAAAAGAGGATGCATCGGGGCTGATCTGCGCCGGTGAGCAAACCCAGGCCTTTATCCCACTGGGGCCGGAAGATCTCGATGCAATATCCCGGATCAGACAAGCTGCCGATCAGGGTCAGCAGGGCAAACTCCTGCTCTCGGACAAAGGGATCACCTTCAAACCTCAGAGAGGCAGTGGCAGCAGTCAGCCGCTGAAGCAAGTAGAAATCTGGTACGAAGAACACATTGGCCCGCCCGACACTCTCTACCTATTTGGAGGAGGCCATATAAGCTTGTCCCTGAGCCAGATAGCCGGCCTGACCGGTTTCAGGGTGGTAGTCCTCGACGACCGCCCAGGCCTGCCGACCATGGAGGTCAACGAGGTTGCACACCAGAAAAAACACATCGACTACCGGGCAGCGGCCAGCTATATCCAACACCCGCATTCTTCCTATGTTGGCATCATGACGGTATCACACAGCAGCGACCAGATGATACTGGAACAAATGCTGGGCATGCCACTGAAATACCTGGGCATGATCGGAAGCAAAAACAAGGCAGACAAGATCTTTTCCAACCTCAGGGCAAGGGGTGCCACAGAAGCTGCCCTCCGGAAGGTCGAATCCCCCATGGGCATTCCCATCGGGGGACAAACCCCGGCCGAAATAGCTGTCAGCATTTTGGCCTCCCTCATTAAGCACAGAAACAACTGAACCGGCACAGGGATAGGCCGGCCCGGCTATGGCCCGTTCAGAAAGAGTAGCTGCTGTTATTGCCCCCGACAATATCCATGAGTTCGCGGGTCACCGAAGCCTGGCGGGCCTTGTTGTAGTGCAGGGTGAGGGTCCTGATCATTTCATCGGCGTTATCGGTGGCCTGATGCATGGCCGTCATACGGCTGCCATGCTCGGAGGCCGAGGCATCCAGCAATATGCGGTATACATTGTAGCTGACGAATTGGGCGATCATGTATCCGGCGGCATCCTCAAGGCTGGGTTCCATGATCACCGGATCTTCGTCCGAAACCTCATCTGCCTGCTCACCCCCATAACCCTCATCCCCGGGCAAGGGAAGCAACTGCTCAACGGTCAGTTCCTGCACAACGGCATTCCGGAAACGGTAATACACTACCTCTATGCTTTCAAAATTCTCCTTCAGGAAAAGCTCCATGAGGTGGTGGGCAAACTCTGAGGCCGAGCCATAATTTACCTTATCGATGAGGTCGTGGTCTGCTTCAAGCATACTGAAACCGCGTTTTTTGAAAAAAGAAGCCGGTTTTTTGCCCAACACCAGCAATTGCACCCTGAGCCCCCCTTCCGAAAGTTCCTTCACCCGTTTCAGGCATTGCCTGACCAATACGCCGTTATATGTGCCACACAGGCCCCTGGATGAACCGATACAAATCACCAGGGCATCACCGGTACTTTTTGAACTGAGGTAGATACCTTTCCGGGACGCAGACAGCTGCGCTGTCACTTCATCCAAAATACCCCGTAACAAAATGGCATATTGCCTCAGGTGAACAATGTAATTCTGCACCTTGCGAAGCCTGGAGGCGGAAACCATCTTCATGGCGCTGGTGATCTTCCTTGTCGACCGGATCGAGGCAATGCGGGTCCGGATTTCTTTCAGGTTCGACATGGGGGGCATTTCGTTTCAAACAACAGGCTTCAGTGGTTTGTTTCCGTTTGCTGCCTGAAAGGCTGGCCCACTTTTTTCGCGGCCTCCTCCAGGGCCGTTGCCACCTTCTGGTCGAAGCTGTCTTCGCTCAGGCTTCGCAAGACATCGGGCTGGGATTGCCGCAAATACCGGATTAACTCCTTTTCGAAAGCCCCGACCTTGTCCACGGGGATGTTTGACAACAAGCCCTGGCTGCCGCAATAGAGGATGGAGATCTGTTCTTCGATCGGAACGGGCGAGAACAGGGGTTGCTTGAGTATCTCCACATTCCGCGCTCCCTTGTCGAGTACCGCCTGGGTGGCGGGATCCAGCTCGGAACCGAATTTGGAGAATGCTTCCAGTTCTCTGTATTGCGCCTGATCAATTTTCATTGTCCCGGCCACTTTTTTCATGGCACTTACCTGGGCATTCCCTCCCACGCGGCTGACAGATACCCCCACATTGATGGCAGGCCGTATGCCGGCATTGAACAAACCGGATTCCAGAAAGATCTGCCCGTCGGTAATGGAAATCACATTGGTGGGGATGTAGGCAGACACATCTCCGGCCTGGGTTTCGACAATCGGCATCGCGGTGAGGCTGCCTCCGCCCTTTATCATGTGGCGGATGGAATCGGGCACATCATTCATTTCCAGGGCTATGTGGTCCGACCCGATGATCTTGGCTGCCCTTTCCAGCAAGCGCGAATGCAAATAGAAGATGTCGCCCGGGTAAGCCTCCCGTCCGGGCGGCCGGCGAAGCAACAAGGAAACCTCGCGGTAGGATACAGCCTGCTTCGAGAGATCGTCGTAGATGACCAGGGCATGACGGCCGGTATCCCTGAAAAACTCCCCGATGGCGGCCCCGGCAAAGGGGGCAAAAAACTGCATGGCTGCCGGCTCGCTGGCCGAAGCAGCAACAACCACCGTATAGGGCATGGCCCCGTATTTTTCGAGTTGTCCGACTATATTGGCCACCGTAGACCCCTTTTGCCCTACAGATACGTAGACGCAATAGACGGGTTGGCCCTTTTCGTATTCCTTGCGCTGGCTGATGATGGTGTCGATGGCAATGGAGGTCTTTCCTGTCTGGCGGTCGCCAATGATCAGCTCCCGCTGGCCCCGGCCAATGGGGATCATGGCATCAATGGCCTTGATGCCCGTTTGAAGGGGCTGGTTTACAGGCTGCCGAAAAATCACTCCGGGAGCTTTCCGCTCCAGGGGCATCTCATAGTGCGGGCCGGCAGGCCTGGCCTTGCCGTCGATGGGCTGGCCCAGGGTGTTCACTACCCGTCCAAGCATCCCCTCTCCCACCCCGATGGATGCCATCCGGCCGCTTCGCTTGACAATATCCCCTTCCCTGATGCAGCGCGAATCGCCCAGCAACACAATGCCTGCATTGTCTTCCTCAAGGTTCAGTATCACCCCGGTCAGACCGTCGTCGTTAAAGCGGACCATCTCACCCGCCCAGGCATTGCCCAAACCATATATTCGGGCGATCCCGTCACCGATCTGCAAAACGGTTCCCGTTTCTTCGAGCCTGGCAGACAAATCGAATCCGGCCATTTCCTGCCGCAGGATCGCAGATATTTCAGAAGGTTTCAATTCAGACATCGTTACCGGATTTGTACTCTAGTGTATTCCCAAATGCTTTTTCACTCTGATCAGGCTGTATTTAATGCTGGCATCGTAGAGCCGGTCGCCCATTTTCAGCACAAAGCCGCCGATTATTGCGGGATCGACAAACTCATCGAACTCAATTTTTTTCGGAGTCATTTTTCGGGCCGCTTCCATGGCTTTCAAACCCACCGATTCATTCAGGGGTAGGGCGGTGGTCAGCCTGACCACTTCAATGCCGAGGTATTCCTTGCAGGCACTGAGGTATTCGGCAGCGATGCCTTCGAGCAAATGCCCCCTTTGTTTTTTCACAATGATCTCCATGTAGCGGAGTATCAGCGGATGTACCCGCTTACCGAACAACTGCCCCAGTACTCTGTGTTTCTTCGATAGCCTGACAACCGGGCTTTTCAACAATACTTTCAACTCTTTATGGGTACTGCATACCTCGTGGAGGTGTTTCATGTCGTTGTAGGAACGATCCAGAATGCGGTTCTCCACAGCAAGGGACAACAATGCCCTGGCATAACGTTTCGACAAGCGGAGGCTGGAATATTGCATGATCAGTACCTGGTTGGACAAGCCTTAATTGAGTACAAGTTTGTCGAGCAACATATCCACATAATGGGTATTGCGGTCCCTGTCACTGAATTCGTCTTCCAGAATCTTTTCGGCCATATCGATCGACAGACTGGAAATTTGCGCCCTGATTTCCTGCATGGCCTCTTTTTTGAATGCCTCCACCGTTTCATCGGCCCTGCTGATAATTATCCTTGCCTCCTCCCTGGATTTTTCCCTGGCCTCTTCCAATATGGCCTCCGCTTTTGAATGGGCCTCGATGGTCATTTGCTCAACAAGCTTTTCGCCCTCGGCAAGTTTCCTGGCCCTTAACTGGGAAAGTTGCGTCATTTCCATTTCAATCCGCCTGGCGTCGCTTTGCGACTTTACCAATTGTCGTTCACGCTCCTGGAGCATCAGCAAAATAGGCTTCCAGGCAAATTTCTTCAAAATATAGACCACCAGGCCAAAGGCGATCGTCATCCAGAATATCAGGCCCAGACCGGGCATTAAAAGTTCCATCTTTCACAGGATTTACATTGACATACCGGCTTATTGACTACAGGCCCGGAAGCCTGCCCGCCCTTCGCACAGTACCATTATTCGCACCGGATACTGGCCCTGCACCTGTCTTTAATCCATCTGTTGACTATACAAAGAGGGTGAGCAGGATGATAACCAGGGCAAAGAAGGTGATCCCCTCAATAAGGGCTGCTGCCACCACCATCGACGACCTCAGGTCATTCCCTGCCTCCGGCTGCCGGGCTATGTTCTCAATAGCGGATCTGGCGATCATGGCAATGCCCCAGGCGGCGCCGAAAACGGCAATCACCGCCGTAAAGCCCGCACCCAGTTTGATCCATTCGTGGATAATATCCACACTGTTCAGTAATACAAATAATAACGACATGGCTTTCAGTTAATTAAAAACAACGATCAAGGATGCGTTTCGGGAACTGCCATCCCGAAAAAGAACGCACTGAATAGGGTAAAGATATAAGCTTGCAAGAAAGCAACCAGTATTTTTAAAAAATTCAGGAAGATTAAAAAGACAACCGTTAGCGGGGAGATGGCATACCCCATATAAATACTGACGGTTCCCAGTACAAAGATCAGGGAGGTCAGGCTGAGGATGACCATATGCCCGGCGGTAATGTTTGCCATTAACCTGATCATCAACACAAAAGGCTTGATCAGGGCCCCGGCCACCTCAATCACAGGCAAAATGGGTATGGGGAATTTAAGGAACATGGGGACTCCGGGCATATTGAACATGTGTTGCCAGTAAGTTCTGTTGGCGAACCAGTGAGTGGTGAAAAAGGTAAACATGGCCAGCACAAAGGTAACGCTGATGTTGCCGGTAACATTTGATCCGCCGGGAAATATAGGCAACAGGCCCAGAAGGTTGTTAAAGAATATGAAAAAGAAAACCGTCAGCAGGTAAGGCAAAAATTGCAGGTAATGCCTGGGCCAGATCGCCATCAGGGCGATCTGGTCGCGGACAAAAATAATGAATGGCTCCAGCAGTGCCGGAAAGCCTTTGGGAATGGTATAAACGTTGCAGCGGCGGTAGCGCCTGCCCACCCCTGCCAGCACCAGGCAGAGGATGGCAGATGACAGAAAGACCGCCAGCACATTCCTGGTAATGGACAGGTCCCAGATGTAGGAGGCCTCCGGGTCGGGGGTTATGCCATCGCTGAGTACCCGAATGGCACGTCCTTTTAAATGCCCTTCGGTGGCAATGCGAAAGCCCCTGTGGGCAGCATATCCATGCTCAAAGCGGCTGCTGGAGAAGAGGTAAAGTTTCCCTTCATAAAACAGGATCATCGGCAGGGGAATGGAAAAGGAACGCTGCCCCACATCAAAGAGGTGCCAGTCATAGGTGTCCAGCACATGGTCGACGATGATCGTCCGTGCATCAAAGGCATGCTCCTTCACCATTTCAGGGTCAAGCTCG
Source organism: Bacteroidales bacterium (assembly GCA_003560165.1). GTDB lineage: Bacteria > Bacteroidota > Bacteroidia > Bacteroidales > UBA7960 > PUPG01. Next base: position 37,342 of record PWJC01000181.1, on the reverse strand, counting down.
CCCCTGGCAGCCATGCCGATGGCCTCTTCGCCGGTTGCTACCTGTACAAGATGAGTCGAGCCAAGGCCCTGCCCGGGAAAAATAACCAGCAGCAAACCCACCAGCAAAGCACCCCCAAAACAGGTATGAACAAATTTCCTGCAGATCAACGCGTGGAAGATCATGCCCCCTTGGTTTAACAAAATGACTGCCGCATTGGCTTTGGCTGTTTCAAATGTATGCAAATAATTTGTCAATCCGGGCTTATTTCCTGCGCAATAAGTTATAGACCGAGAAAACTTCGTGCATGGTGAAAAAGAAATAAAAAATAAAAAAAGTGATGATAAACGGTATGGCATCATCAGGAAAGGAAAAAGAATAGAATAGCAGCAGACCCGCATACAACATAAACCGGATGAGGGTCACGCTGAGAAATGCACTGCTGAAACCAGGTGGCTTGCTTTTTATCTTCCGTGACAAAAACATCCACGACAAAAGGGAGAGCAGGTAAAAAAACGGAACAAACCAAAAGAACACATCCGACACAAAACGCCCCGGCACCAGCCATACAAAAAGCAGCTGCAACAGAAACAGCAATGTTGCATAAGCCGTCAGTTGCCGGATGTAACGCCTGGACTGCATGTGTTTATAATTTTTTTATTTCAGCACCGTCGAAAAGTCGAAAGAACAAAAAGCCATGATTCCAACCCACGGACAGTGCGACAGTTAAAACCCGGGACACCCCAAACGGGTTTAAATGTTTAAGAGTTAAAGGACCAAAGGTTTAAACCTTTCAACACTTAAACTTTTAAACTTACTTATTTCTTCTGCAAAGGTTTTTCCTGAACTGCTTCCTTGTCCATGGAACAGGTGCCCGAAAACCTGGCACCGGGTTCAATAGATAATTTGTTGGTGATGATATCGCCCATAAAAACAGCTGAAGCTTTCAGCGTCAAAAGTTCAGAAATATCTGCCTTGCCCTTGATATTACCGGAGAAATCAGCGTTCTTGCAAAAAACATCCCCTTCTATCACACCGGTGCTGCCGATCACAACCTTGCCCTCGGAACGGATCTGGCCGATAACTTTGCCATCGACGCGGATATCTCCCTTTGAACTGATCTCGCCCTTGATGGTGGTACCTGTTCCTACCAGGTTAATGCTTGAATGATCGGGTTCTTGTTGTTTGGCCATTATCGTGGTATTTTTCCTGAGGTTAAACATTTAGAACATTGGTTGTTGCAGGCTGTCATCGCAGTCTGCCATGCGACAAAAATAGTACAAAAAAGAGTGGGGTCAAAAGGATTTCTTTAAGGTTCCAAATAGTAGTGCCTGAAAAACGTCTGGTAGGATTCCAGCAGTTTATCCTGGTAAAAAGCAGGATAATTGTCTACCGAAATAATGAAAGAAGCAATGACCCCATCTGATACCCGGTTGAAAAAGGCCGACTCCGTAATTTGCTGGTAATAAACCATGCCATTTCCCTTGTTGTCAAAATTGGTGATGGTGATCAGTTGCCGGCCCTCTTCAAAAAAGATGCTGCTGGCCGAAAGCTGGACTTCGGGATGGGATTCACGGTTGTATTCGGTGACTTCATCCCGCAACTGCCTCGGATTTGTATTGTCCGCGCCTACGAGCAAGACAAAAAAGTGGGCTTTTGACGGATCATATTCAAAAGGTGAATCGGTGAGCTTAGTGGTACCGGACCCTTCATCAGCATCCTCATCCTCAAAAGAGCCTGCATCGGTGGCATCCGCCACAACGGCAGGCTGAGCTTCGAGCGAGGCCAGCAGGATGGTGGCAGGACCGTAAACAGGGGTACCCTCGTACATGGAAACCACTTCCTTCAATTGGCGGGCAAAGCGTTCACCATCATTCGATCTTCCCACAGACAGCGCATGCAGATAGGCAAACCTGGCCCTGTCTTCTCTGGACACTTCCATGGTGTCAAGGGCCTGCAAATGCCGTTCAATCACCTCGTAGCGTCCCGACAGAAAAGCATGGTAACTTTCTTCGTACATCCGGCTGGCCTGCTGCTGCCGTTCCCTGAAGTTGCCGGCATAATCGGGATCGCCAAGTATGCGGGCAAAATCACTGTCCGGATAGCCCGAAACAAGGGCGTTTTTGACTGCCTCGGCCCTTGATGGTTGGCCGGTTTCGCGGTAGAGAAAATACATATAATAGTAGACATACAACTCCCTTTCCGAGCCGGGGAATCTGCTCGTCAGGGCTTCAAAGGAGCTCAGGGCATTTTCGGCATTCCCGAGCTGGTCCTTGAAGATGATGGCCATGTTGTAATAGGCGTCGACCAACCGCCGGTTGGAGGCCTTGAATTGTTCTTCGGTATTCGGGATGTTTCGCAGGTAGGTATTGATATCGTATATATCGCCGGCTTCCTGGGCTTGCCCGGCCTCATCGTCCCAGGCTTCATCACCGTCTTCAAACCCAACGGCCAGCATCCGGCGGTTGCTGATGCGCCACAGGTCTTCGAGCGGGCGGTCGCCATACCTGCTGAAAAACTCAGCCTTGCCCTGATTGACGGCATTGACATTGTAAAAATACCAACCTCCTTCCTGCCCCCCCATGCCCCTGGTTTGTCTGGCTGAACGTCCGGCTTCGGCCATGGCCCGCCGCATTTCCCTTGCCTCCTCCTCAGCCAGTCTGTCCTGCTCCCTGATCGCACCAATGATCTCACGGGCCAGGGCTTCCTGCTGGGCCAGCGGCATGGCTGCCAGTCGTTGCAGGGAGTCTTCGTGCTCGATAACACGGGCATTCCGGGCCAGGCCCGACAGCACCCGGTGGCGCTGGCTTATCTCGTGGTAATGATCATAGGCCGATGGCAGATAGGTCGTGGCGCTGTCGTAATAAAGACTGGCCCGCAGATAATCGGGGTGTTCAAAGTAAATTTCGCCCAGGCGCAGGAAAGAAAGACCTTTCTGCAGTTCATTGCCTTCGGAATGCTGAACCGACTCAAGATAGAACCCGATGGCTTCTTTCTCCTGTTGCTGGCGCATGGCAAGCTGGGCCAGCGCATAATATATCTGATCGAGATAAGCCTTGTTCCTGTCGTCCGACAACATCGACATCAGTTCCCTGCGAATGTTGCTGCCGCCGCCGACATCCGGGTCGAAGGCCATGGCCATCCCGATGCGGGCCTGGAAAGCCATATCGTATCCCGGCCGCATGTCCAGCACCCTGGCGTAGGTTTGCTGGGCCATGGCATAGTTTCCGGAGTGAAGGTAGAGCTGGGCCAGGATAAAGGTAAGCCGGGCCTCCTCCTCTCTGTTTTTCACATACTGAACCGCCGCCTCAAGGTGTGGGGCAGCAGCGCCGTAGTCTCCCTTCCTGATGTAATGGTCTGCCCGGGTCTTTCTGAACAGGGCCGCACCTTCGGTGGTCATAAGCCCATCCTTGTAATCACTTTCGGCCATTTCCAGCATGCGCAAAGCCGGTTCGACCCGCCCTTGTGCATGGTGGCACTTGGCGATCCATACTTTTGATTCGGCACTGCGGGGAGTGTCGTATTGCCTGATGATGTATTCGAAAGTGAGGATGGCGAGGGTATAATCCCTTTTAAAAAAATGAGAACGGGCGATCAGGAAAAAGGATTCATCTATCCATTTGTTGTGTTCCCTGCCACGAATGTTCATCTAATGCCGCCTGATCACCAGGCTTGCCTTTTCGTAGGCAACATCCATGTAACTGACAACAGACGAAGCCTGCTGCTCTGAACCATACCTGAACACCGACAAAACCTGGTCGTAGTTGTCGACATGCATCCTGGACAAACGCAAAACCCCTTCCCGGTAACTCTCCCGGGCATTGAAGAACCCGTTGTATTTGGCATTCACGGTGTGATAGGCCCTGTTCACAAAAGAGTCTTTCTGGGTAGAGCAACTCCAGTACAGGGGAGCAAGCAGCAACAGGGCCACCAACAGGAAAGCCCTTGAGAAGCGTACAAAAAAGTCGGGCATGAACACAGCTGTTTATTCCACAAGTATAACTCCCTATTTGCTGAAATATTTTATGAATGCAAAAATGATTAATTTTGCCGGATCAGGCCAGAAGAAGCCGTTGAAACATGGCAGAAAAAAACAAAAAGGGACAACAGGGTTTTTTCAGAAAACTCCACAACAAGTATCGCCTGGTGATCATGCACAACGATACCCTGGAGGAAAAACTCAGCATCAGGCTTTCGCGCCTGAATGTTTTTTTGTTTTTTGCCACCATGGGCATTTTTCTTGTTGTTGCGACCATTTACCTGATTGCCTTTACCCCCCTGAGAGAGTACATTCCGGGGTATGCCGACTTCAACACCCGCAAGGTGCTCAGGGAACTCTCGCTCAGGGCCGATTCGCTCGAAATCAGCCTCCGTCAGAAAGATTTGTATATCCTGAATATACGCAACATTGTCGAGGGGAGGGATCTGATCGAGGAGATCCCTGATACCCCGGAAGATCCGGAAGCATTCGCCATCTACGAACTTCCCCGCTCCAGGGAGGATTCCCTGCTCAGGGCCGAAATGGAGGGTTCGCAAACATCCAACATCCACTACCCGACACAAAACGAATTCCTGATGGTTCAGCAGCCGGGCATGTCGTTGTTTTTCCTACCCCTTACCGGCATAATTACCAATCACTTCAATCCCGGAGCGGGGCATTATGGTGTGGATGTGGTGGCTGAACTGGACCAGGTGATTAAGGCCACCCTGGACGGGACCGTCATTATTTCTGCCTGGACCATGGAAACGGGTTACACCATCGGGATACAGCATGGCAACAGCCTGGTATCGATCTATAAGCACAACAGCCGGCTGCTCAAGGAGCAAGGCAATTTTGTTGAGGCCGGGGAGCCCATCGCCATCATCGGCGACACCGGTTTCTATTCCACGGGAACCCACCTGCATTTTGAACTCTGGTTCAATGGCAACCCGGTCAATCCCCTCGACTATATCGCATTTCAATGACCGCCCTTCCACCGAAAAAGATTGCCATCCTTGGGTCTACCGGTTCGGTAGGACGTCAGGCATTGGAAGTGGCCAATGCCAATCGGGAACTTTTTTCGATCGAGGTATTGAGCGCCGGGAATAATGCCAGGCTTCTGATCAGCCAGGCCCTCAAATTTGTTCCCTCAAACGTGGTCATAGGCAACCACAGGCATTATACCCGGGTAAGGGAGGCGCTGTCGCATTTGCCGGTAAAGGTGCATGCAGGCGAACAGGCATTGTCAGAGGTGGTCGAGTTCTCCTCCCTCGATACAGTGCTTACAGCCCTGGCCGGCTTTTCGGGGCTTGAGCCAACCATCCATGCCATCAAACACGGAAAGAACATTGCCCTGGCCAACAAGGAAGCCCTGGTAGTGGCCGGACATATCATCGGTGGCCTGGCCAGGCAGGGGGGGGTGAACATCCTTCCTGTCGATTCGGAACATTCGGCCATTTTCCAATGCCTGCTCGGGGAATCCCGGAATCCTGTCGAAAAGGTCTACCTTACAGCCAGTGGCGGCCCATTCAGGGGCATGAAAAGGGAAGAACTGGCCAGGGTCAGCAGGCAGGAGGCCCTGAACCATCCGAACTACGACATGGGGCCAAAGATCACCATCGACTCAGCTTCCATGATGAACAAAGGCCTGGAGGTCATTGAGGCAAGGTGGTTTTTTGATCTCTCAGCCTCACAGATCGGGGTCATCATCCATCCGCAATCCATCATACATTCGGTTGTTCAGTTTGAGGACGGATCGATGAAGGCCCAGATGGGGCTTCCCGACATGAAGCTGCCTATACAGTATGCCCTGGGATACCCCCGTCGCATCCCCTCTGCCTTTAAACGATTCAGCTTCGCCGACTTCCCCACCCTGACTTTCGAACAACCCGACACAGAAGCCTTTCCCTGTCTGGGACTGGCTTACGAAGCACTGGAAAGAGGTGGTAACATCCCCTGTGCAATGAATGCAGCCAATGAAATTGCCGTATGGGCTTTTCTGAACAAAAGGGCAGGGTTTTTGCACATCCCTGAGGTGATCGGCGAATGCATGGCCAACATCCCATTTATTGAAGCACCTACCCTCGACCAGATCAAAGAAACAGACAAACAGGCCAGGCGGCATGCCCGCAGGCTGGTGAGAACATTTTCGCCGTCAGCCCGTTAATTAAAAAGCACTTACACTATCACTTACACAAACCACACTCCACCAATGGATATTTTGATCAAAGCCCTGCAATTCTTTCTGAGCCTTTCCATACTTGTCATCATTCACGAGCTGGGGCATTTTTTGTTCGCCCGCCTTTTCGGCATTAGGGTAGAAAAATTCTACCTCTTCTTCAATCCAGGCTTTTCTCTCTTTAAGTTTCGCCATGGCGAGACCACCTACGGGATGGGATGGCTTCCCCTGGGCGGTTATGTAAAGATCGCCGGCATGATCGACGAATCGATGGATAAAGAACAGATGAAGAAGCCACCCAAGCCCTACGAATTTCGTTCGAAACCGGCATGGCAACGATTGATTGTCATGGTGGGCGGAGTGTTTTTCAACGTGGTGCTGGCAGCATTGATTTACGTTTTTATGCTTTACTCAACCGGTGACGAATACCTGCCGGTAGAAAATCTGGAATACGGCATTGTGGCCGAGGAACTTGGCAGGGAAATAGGGCTTGAGACCGGCGACCATATTTTGGCTGTAAACGGCGATGACCCCGGCGACTGGATGTCGCTGATGCGTTCTTTCGCCCGCGGAGAGGCCAACAGCGTGACCGTGTTGCGCAATGATGAAGAGATCACACTCAATGTGCCCGAAGGGTTCTATGGCAAACTGATCGCCGCCAGGGGTGGGGATTTTATTTCCATCCGTTTTCCCTTTATTGTTGTTGGCTTTTTACCCGATTCCCCGGCCGAAAAAGCCGGTGTGGAAGTGGGAGATCACATCAGGGGCGTCGGGGATCAGGAAACCTGGTCCTTTGTGGAGTTTGCCCAAACCATCGGTGATTATGCCGGGCAGGAAACCACGCTGACCATCGAAAGGGAGGGTGAGATCAAAACACTGGACATCACCATCCCCGAGCAGGCCAGGGTAGGGGCCTACAGGAAAGACCCCTTTGAGATGCTGAACACCAAAACAAAGGACTATTCCCTGCTGTCGGCCATTCCGGCCGGCATCAACAGGGCCTATACCACCACCAGGGATTACTTCCGCGACCTGGGGCTGTTGTTCCGACCGGAGGTGAGCGCCCGGGACAGCCTGGGAGGGTTCATCACCATCGGAGGCATCTTTTCTCCCACCTGGAACTGGCTGCATTTCTGGACCATGACCGCGTTTTTGTCGATCATACTGGCCGTGATGAATATCCTGCCCATACCTGCGCTCGACGGAGGGCATGTGATGTTCCTCTTCTATGAGATCATTGCCGGCAAAAAGCCACCGGAAAAATTTATGGAATATGCCCAGATGGTCGGAATGTTGTTGCTGCTGACCCTGATATTGCTGGTTAACCTCAATGACATCCTGAGGCTGTTCCGCTAATTGCATGCTATGTTTCCCGTATTCCAAACCAGCATCCTTGGTTCTTCGGCAGCTACCCCCACCTCCGAAAGACATACGAGCGCACAGTTGCTGATGCACCACAATAAGTTCTTCCTGCTCGACTGTGCAGAAGGGACGCAGATGCAGCTGCGCAGGTTCAGAATGCCCCTGATGAAGGTCAACCATATATTCATCACCCATCTGCATGGCGACCACTACCTGGGTCTGCCCGGGTTGATTTTCTCATACCACCTCCTGGGCAGGAAACACGACCTGCATGTGTATTCGCCACCGGGGCTGGAGGAGATCATCGGGCTGCACTACCGGGTTTCCCAGCTGAGGCCATCCTATGAGGTCCATTTCCATGAAGTTGGCGAACACGAACAGGAGCTCTATCAAGACAAACAGCTCAGCATAAAGGCCATAGCCATGGAACACCGCATTCCCACATTCGGATTCCTGTTCAGTGAAAAGGAGAGAGAAAGAAAGATCATCAAGGAGAACATCAAAAAATACCGCATTCCATATCAGAAAATGCCCATGATCAAAAAAGGCGAAGATCTGGAACTCGACAACCGGCAGATTGTCCCCAACCGGGAAATTACCTTCGACCCTCCCCCCCCGCGCAGCTATGCCTATTGCTCAGACACCCACTATACCGAAAGCTTCCTTGGGATGATCCGGGGTGCCGACCTGCTCTACCACGAAGCCACATTTTTGCACGACAAGGCGGAAGTGGCCAGGGAAAAAATGCACAGCACCACAGTCGAAGCAGCTACCCTGGCCAAAAAGGCCGGGGTAAAGCAATTGCTGCTCGGGCATTATTCGGCCAGGTACAAAGACATGGAGTTGTTCAGGGAAGAGGCCAGGGCCGTGTTTCCGCAAACCCTGCTTGCCGAGGAAGGCATGGTGGTAACTGTTGGTCCCCAGCCGGGCTAAAAGAACAGCCGGGCCATATTCCCGGACAGCTCGCCGGCCTTCTCCGGCAGCAACCCATGCCTTTTGAGCAAGCCGAAGATATCGTCCGGGTGGTGTCGCAACCCGGGCAGTTCAGCTGCCAGAGCCAGCCAGGGAGGCGTCCGCCCCACTCCCCAGGCAACGGCCATACCGATCACCCCGTTTGCTACCGAAAGCGTTAACCTGATTGGCCCCTGCCCGACATCGGCCTCACTGCTGAATTCATAAGGGGGCGAATATCCGTAGTTCCACTCCCAGGAAGTATATTTTTCGCCGGCCAACGACCGGATACCGGTTTTCTCCTTCTCATCAGGAGAATACCTGGCAATGTGGGCGAAACGCTCACTCAGGAAAGCTTCTAGTTGCTTTTTGAAACCATCAAAAGTCATGGGACGATCCGGCAGCCGAATGATGTTTCCGACCCGGCTCCTTACCGATTGCACACTCCGGCCGGTATAGCGGCCGGGCACCACCCGGATGGCCTCACCGAGCATGTCAAGGTCGGCATCAAATAACAGGGTGCCGTGATGCAACAACCGGTTCTTGTATACATGTTCGGCGTTGCCGGATATTTTCAGCCCATTGGCACGGATGTCGTTTTTACCCTCAAAACGGGCAGCAATACCCAGTGAGCGCAAAAAATCAATAATGGGGGCGGTATGTTTCCTAAAGTCAACCAACCGGCCTGCGCATCCGTTGCGAATAAAGCTGAAGTTCAGGTTGCCCGGGCCGTGGAAAACCGTCCCTCCGCCCGAGAGTCTCCTGATCACCGGTATTCTCTTTTTCAAGACGAAGGGGACATTCACCTCCGCAAGGGCATTCTGGTGTTTGCCTACCACAACGGAGGGGGTACTCCACCAACACATCACGAATTCTTCTTCGGAATGCCTGAGGAAGTATTCTTCCATAGCCAGGTTTAAATAAGGATCGGTGGTCGGCGGAGAAAAGATGTTCATGGCTGATTCCTCAGGCGGTCAAGATGAGACCTTAACTTATCCAATAGGTAACGGTTGCATATTTCCTGCTGCAACTCCTCCAGGAGTTCCCGGTTGGTAATACTGAGCAGAGCCTGTTGCCTTACTTCAAAGTCTTCGTCCCCGAGAAGGATGGCCCGGAGCAACTGACCATCCGATAATTTTGAAACGGCACGTCTCCTGACATAATAGTCGGGATCGTTGACGGCGAGTTCGCCGATCAGCTGTTGGTCGTCTGTCTGACTCACAGCCAGTGCCCTTACATAAAAATCACTGTCGGTACGGGCAATTTCAGACAACACTTCCGCGTCGGTAATCCTTTTGAGTGCCTGCGAACGGACATAGAAATCACAGTTTTTCCGGGCAATCTGCACCAATACAACCTGGTCGGAGATCGCCCCGACTGCCGCGCATCTGATATCGCGGTCGCGCAGTTTGTCAACCAGTTCGGCCAGGAGTTGATTGTTGCGCATACGCCGAATGGACTCCCGGCAGATATAATAATCATTCTCCCGCCTTAAAACGATAGCTGCCAGCACCGCCTCGTCACTAATCTTTCTTACGGCGGCCATGCACACAAAATCATCGGGATCCTCGCAGGCAATTTGCGATAGCACCACCTCGTCTTCCAGCATTTCGACCGCAGCTTGCCTTACATAATGATGCGGATCGGTGGCCGCTACCTTCGAGAGCACCTTCTGGTCGGGGATCTGCCTGACCGCCCTGGCCCTGGCAAGACAGCAAGGATCGGACAATGCCTGTTTGACAACTTCTTCCCGGACTTGTTGGTTGTCGGCATCCATATGAAGCTCCGGACTGTTCATGGGGGGTTGAATGATGGTGTCATGCCGGTACTGCAAATTTAATAAAAACAGGCTTACAGGCTGGAAGCTGCAAAAAAAACAACCGGCAGGCCCGTCGTTGGGAAAGACCCCCTGAGGTTTTTTTTTTACCTTTGACAGGTTTTTTTAACTCATCTACCCAGACCAGCCTTATGCAAATTGAAAAGAAATATTCGCCCAAAAACATAGAGTCTGAATGGTACGCCCACTGGATTGAAAAAGGGTATTTCCGATCGGAACCCGATGAGCGCACCCCCTACAGCATGGTGATCCCCCCACCCAATGTTACCGGGGTGCTGCATATGGGTCATATGCTCAACAATACCATCCAGGACGTATTGGTACGACGGGCCAGGATGCAGGGTCACAATACCTGTTGGGTGCCGGGCACCGATCACGCCAGCATTGCTACTGAGGCCAGGGTGGTGAACAAGCTGAAGGAAGAAGGCATTGAAAAGCAAACCCTCAGCCGCGAAGAATTTTTACAACATGCCTGGGACTGGAAAGAAAAACACGGAGGCATCATACTGGAGCAGCTGAAAAAGCTCGGGGCATCCTGCGACTGGAGCCGCACCCGCTTTACCATGGACAAGGAGTTGTCCGATTCGGTCAGCCGGGTATTCATCGAGCTGTATGAAAAAGGGCTTATTTACCGGGGTGTACGCATGGTCAACTGGGATCCGGGGGCCCTGACTGCACTCTCCGACGAGGAGGTGGTACACCGCGAAGTCAGGTCTGAATTCTATTATATACGCTACCAGATCGAAGGCAGCGATGAAACCATTGAGATCGCCACCACCAGACCCGAAACCATACTGGGAGATACCGGCATCTGCATTCATCCCGAAGACGACAGGTACCGTCATCTTATTGGCAAAAAGGCTCTGGTTCCTTTGATAAACAGACCTGTCCCGTTTATTCTCGACGAATACGCAGACAGGGAATTCGGCACGGGCGCACTCAAGGTAACCCCGGCCCACGACATCAACGACTATCAGCTTGGTTTGAAACACGGGTTGCCCGGTATCGACATTTTCAACGACAACGGAACCCTGAACGAAAAAGCGGAATTGTACATTGGCGAAGACCGGTTTGCGGCCAGAGAAAAGGTTGTCCGCGACCTGAAAGAAAATGGACAGCTGACCAGGGTTGAGGAGATCACCAACAGCATCGGGTTTTCGGAGCGTACCGATGAGGTGATCGAACCCAGGCTATCGCTGCAGTGGTTCCTTAAAATGGACGAGCTGGCCAAACCGGCCCTGGAGGTGGTTATGAACGACACCATCCGTTTCCATCCGCCCAAGTTCAAGAACATTTACAGGCACTGGATGGAAAATGTGCGGGATTGGTGCATAAGCCGGCAACTTTGGTGGGGGCACAGGATTCCGGCCTGGTACCTGCCCGATGGCCGCTTTGTGGTAGCCAAATCGGCCGAAGAAGCCCTGATCATGGCCAGGGAGAAGTACGGTGCCGGCCTGAATGCCGGCGAATTGCGTCAGGACGAAGACGTACTGGACACCTGGTTCTCATCCTGGTTATGGCCCATTTCGGTATTTGACGGCATCAACCATCCCCTCAATCCCGAAATACGCTACTATTACCCCACCAATGACCTGGTTACCGCTCCCGAGATCCTGTTTTTCTGGGTGGCCCGCATGATCATGGCAGGTTTGGAATTTCGCGGTGAAATCCCGTTCCGCAATGTATACCTGCACGGCATTGTCCGCGACAAGCAGGGGAGAAAAATGTCCAAATCGCTGGGCAACTCTCCAGATCCCCTGTCCCTGATCGAGACCTACGGGGCCGATGGAGTAAGGGTTGGCATGTTGTTCAGTTCACCCGCAGGGAACGACTTGCTTTTTGAGGAAGCCTTGTGCGAACAGGGCCGGAACTTTTCCAACAAGATCTGGAATGCCTTCCGCTTAACCCAAAGCTGGGACATGGTCCCGGACATGGCCCAGTCCGGTGAATCGGCTACCGCCATACAGTGGTTCGAAGCAAACCTGAACCGGTCGCTGGAGATTATCGAAGATCATTTCTCCAGATATCGAATAGCCGATGCATTAATGAGCGTCTACAAACTGGTGTGGGACGACTTCTGCTCATGGTACCTCGAAATGGTCAAGCCCCCCTACCAGCGGCCCGTTGACCAGATCACCCACAGGGCCACCATTGGCTTTCTGAACAAACTGATGCGGGTGATCCACCCCTTTATGCCCTTCATATCCGAAGAGATCTATTCCCATATCAGGGATGAACAGGATGCGGAAAGTATTGTTGTGGCACCAATGCCCCGGGCCTCCTCATACGATGCAAGCATGGAAGGCAGGTTCTCCTTTGCCAGGGAAGTCGTTATGGGCATCCGGAACATGAGGCAGGAAAAAAACATCCCTCCCAAAGAACCCATCGAGGTGTTTGTCCGCAAAAACGACAACCAGCCCCCCGACATCACCTTTGACGGCATCATCAAAAAGTTGTGCAATATCAGCCACCTGGGCTATGTCCAGGAAAAGCCCGAAGGCACCCATACCCTGATTGTCCGTTCCACTGAATTGCATATTCCCATAGCCGGGCAACTCAATACCGGCGAAGAGATCAGAAGCCTGGAGTCTGAACTGGCCTACCAGCAAGGTTTTCTGAAAAGCACAAGGAAAAAACTCTCCAACGGGAAGTTTCTAAGCAATGCGCCATCGAAGGTAGTGGACATGGAAAGGAAGAAGCAGTCGGATGCAGAGGCAAGGATACGGGTCATTGAGCAACAACTCAGGCAGCTCCGACGGGGTCAGCTGTCATGACAGGCTCTTTTACAGGATAACAAAACGTTTATACAATACCTTGTCTGCGCCCAAAAGCCGTAAGAAGTAAATGCCTGCCCTTTTTCCCTGCATCGCCTCCCAGAGGGAAAAGGCATGTTCTCCGCTGTCAAGAAGACCCTCAAACAAAACGGTCACTCCCTGTCCCGAAAGGCTTAGCACTTCGAGCCTGACATCCATGGGCGATCCCAGCAGCAGGGAAGCCCGGCTGCCCGCTCCCGCGGGGTTGGGGTACACATCGATCACGGCCTGATGGTCCTCCGGGGGATGCCGCACGAACACCGCATCCTGACCTTCGCCTTCGAGGGTCACCCGCAGTGTAGGCTCATTGGCCGCATTGCTCAGAATGCTCAGATTTCCCGTATGCCGCCCCTCTTCAGGGGGCAAAAACACCAGTGAAAAATACTGCGATGTACCTGGTTCGATCAGAAAAGGCGGTTCCTCCCGCATGAAAAAAGCAGGATTGTCGAAACTAAGGGCATCGATGCTCAGCAAAATGCTGCCGGTGTTGAAGATCTCCAGCACACTTTCCTGCTCCTGCCCTGTTTCTACCTGCCCGAAATCAACAGCGGTGGGCAAGACCGCAATCTGTGGCTGGGGCGTTTGCTTGAAATATGCCACAACCCGGGCGTCCTCATCAAAAGAAACGATGACCGAAGGATCGGGCAGACTGTCTGCGTCCACTTCCCAGTGAGAGAACAACCACCCTTCGGCGGCAGCGGCTTCCAAAAAAAGATTGGCTCCCTCATTGAGCAAAAGGCTGCCCTCATAAGGGGTAAGCACCCCCTCGCCCTCCCGCCCTATTTCCACTGTGGTCAAATCGCCCGACCCGGCTGCCGGAAGCCCGATGCTCAGAAATCTGTTGTGGCGGTCAGCTACCTCTAGCTGCCCGACAAGCAGGGTGTCAAAACCCTCAGCCGTCACTTCGAGGGTATGGGCTCCCTGTTCAATAGGCCTGAAAAAAAATCCGGTTTTAGGCGAGGTCCGAATGGCTGAGTAATATTCGTCGTGCCCGCTCACCAATAATCCGGCATCCAAAGGCTGCCCGCTGCCGTTGTCGTATACCAGGCCACGAATGCCATAGCTTGCCTGCGAAATATAGTTGATCAGGGAGCGGTGATTGTATTCCCAGAGGCCGGGCAGCTGTTCGGGTGGCGGGATCTTGTCGTTGCTCAGTTCGAGGGTGAATTCGCGGCACCCCCGGTAATAATTCATGTAATCCTGCCTGCTGCCATAGATCACATACCAGTCGCCGCCATGGGTCACCCCGTTGCCCATCCCGGTCATATACCCCGGGGGGGCGTAAGCGTGAACTGTATCCACGTATTCTTGCATGACCATCTGCCACCAGTTGTGATCGACATGTTTCCTTTGCAAAGAACGCCAGGCATCGAAAGGAAAATTCACCAGTTCAATGCCGCCATGCATGTTGGCCGACATTATAAAATTCAGGGTATCGGTAAAACCGATCATGGCCAGGGTCTCTGGCTGCATAGGCGCTGAGGGGTCACTGACCGGATTGGGGTAGTTGCGGTTCAGGTCGATGAAGTTGGAATTTCCCCTGGTGGCCCCCTGAATGGTCGTGTTGTCGTCGGTGTAGGTACCGTCGGGGTTTTCATTGGGACATATCCAGATGTCTGTATTCTGAAGCATTCGGGTAATGCGCTCATCTTCACCATATTGATTGAGTAGATGATGGATCAGTCGCAGCGAAAGAACAAAACCGGCCGTCTCATCTCCGTGCATGGTTGCCGTATACATAAAGGCTGGCACCGCCGCCGCCCCATCCTGTCTGGAGGATATCCTCGCAAAAAGCAATTCGCGGCCAAGGGGGGTTTCTCCAATGCTGTGAATGCTGACCAGATGGGGGAAATCCTTCTCAAAGCCTTCCATCATGTGGACATAGGCCTCGTAGGTCGGATAAAAGTCCCAACCGAGTTCCTCTTTCTGCTGCAGTTCGTCCCAGGATTTCATATTCAGATCGTAATCAACAAGGCCAGGGGCGGACAACACATGATAATCGAGGCTAAAATCCAGAAAACTGGCAAACTCCTGATGATTGGCATAGGCAAACACAGAGTCATTGCGGATGCAGTCGACCGAGACAATGAGCATCAGCTTATTAATCTGCTCCTTACCGGGATGGGCAAAAGAAAAATACAGCTCTCCCCTCGAATCGAAGTAACTGCCGGCAGGTTCTCCGTATAGCTGACCGGAACACAGGAATGCCGGAAATAAGACCAGGTTTAAAAACCACAGGGAAAAACGTGGCCACAATCGAAGTTTGAAAATACGCATCGGGTAGCTGGTTTATTTTTCGCTGACGGGATTTTGCTCAAGCTGCCCGATCAATTTGGCCAGGTGAAGGTTCAGCGATTTACTCACCTTTACCAGAGGGAGCCTGACCACATTCCTGCACAACCCCATATTGGACAGCAGGGCTTTTACCCCAGAGGGGCTGCCCTCGGCATAAATAGCCTGAATGATGTCAAAAATCCGCAGATGGACAGACCTGGCCCTTTCGAAGCGGTTGTCGAGGCAATGATTTACCATGGCCGAAAACTCGGCCGGGAGCGCATTGGCAGCCACCGAAATGACCCCGTTGCCTCCGAGGGCCATGAAAGGCAGAGTCAGTTCGTCACTTCCCGAAATGACCAGAAACCCCGCAGGCTTGTCTTTGATGATGCGGGCGCATTGCTCAAGGTCTTTCGAAGCCTCCTTCACCCCGATCACATTGGGCAGGCCGGCCGCAATGTCGAGGGTGGTTCCGGCATCGATGTTCGAGGCAGTGCGGCCAGGAACATTGTAAATGATAACCGGTACCGGGCAAACCGAAGCGATCTCCCTGTAATGGGCGTAGATCCCCTTAGGCTGGGGCTTGTTGTAATAGGGGCTTACCGACAATACGGCATCCACGCCATCAAAGTCCGTTTGCCTGATAGTCCGGGCAACTGCCCGGGTATTGCTTCCTCCGATGCCAATAACCACGGGAACGCGGCTGCCGACCACTTCGGTGGCAAACCGGACAACGGCATTCCTTTCTTCGGGACTCAGGGTAACCGACTCTCCGGTGGTGCCTAAAAATACAAGGTAATCGATCCCATTGCTTATCTGGTAATCGATCAGTTTCTCAAAGGATTTGAAGTCAATACTTCCCTCTTTGTAAAAGGGGGTGACAATGGCCGTTCCGGTACCCCTGAATCTGTCAGTCATGGGCATTGGGTGTTTTTATGATTTTCAAATAGTGGATGCAGTGTTTTGCCAGTTCAGCAGCCGTACATCCCGGATCGACCTGCATGGTGAGGTCGAAAATAGCGAGATAGCCCTCATGGTAGGCTCCCACTTTGAACCTTGAAGGGGAGACCGCGGCCAGATATTTCATCGGCAATTGTTCAGGGGCGCTCAGATCCATCAGGATGTCGTATTCCCTTTTTACGAACTGCTGCAAAAAATGACTGCGGGGCCGCAAATTCCACGAAAAGTCCCTTCTCAGGCAATACGACACCCTGAGTTGATGGATCAGTTGCGATGGCAAGTGTTTTTTGTCGACGTATCCCAGGACAAAGACCTTCTTCCCCTCTTCCTCCAATTGTTTGCGGAACCCTTCGACAAAAGTCACGTTTTCAGGCTTTCCGGCATCAAATAAAATACCCAGTTGCCGGGCCTGTTCGTAATTGACCATGCTGCGGTTACGCCGGGATTTTTCCAAATCGCGGCGCAAATAGTAAATGCTCACCGAACGCCTGATCCTTTCAACTATGTTCACCCTGGCAATGGTTTATGTTCAAAGTTACAACAAAACCCGCATACCCGGCCGGCTTATTTCTTTTGCCATGCCTGAATGATCTCGCCAATAAAGAACCGGTGATAGTCTTTGGACGGATAGATCTTTTCGATGTCAAATACCTGGAAGAGTTCGGGCTTGATGTCGTCGTAATATATTTTCCGGCATTCCAGCATCAGCCTGGCCTCTTCGAATCCCACGCTCCCCGACGGAGTAGCCAGCCCGGTAAGACCGGGAATGTCCATTTTGTTCAGGTCGCGGCCCGAGTTTGTCCCACACAGGTTCAGCAGCCCTTTGTGTTCCTCGCCGAAAAATGAGAGGGTAAAATAGGGTTGCTTTTCCACAAATTCGAAGGTCAGCCGCTGTGGCCTGATGAAGACCATGGCAATGGGTTTGCGCCACAACACCCCCGCACAACCCCAGCTGGCCGTCATCATGTTATAGTTACCGGGCTTGCCGGCGGTGATCAGCATCCAGTCCTGCCCGATCAGGCGAAAGAGGTTGTCGTGAATATCGTGGGTCTGTATCCTTTGAAAGAGGTTTTCCATGCAGAATAGCTTAAGGATCTGAAAAAAATTCCTGCAATTTACTAAAAATCGGGCATACCTCCTGCTTAAAAAAAATCATGTACATTTGTTTTATACTCTGATAAAGGGGAGCTGTTGATCTGCTGTTTTTATGGGAAAAGAAAAGATATGGGTCACCATATTGGGCACCGGCACCTCCCAGGGTGTGCCGGTCATCGGTTGCGGTTGTGAGGTTTGCCAAAGCAAAGATACCCTCGACAAACGTCTGCGCACTTCTGTGCTCATTTCCAGGAAAAACACCCACGTGGTGATTGATGCAGGGCCCGATTTTCGCCAGCAAATGCTACGTCACAATGTCGGCCGCCTCGATGCGGTGCTGATCACACACAACCACAAAGACCACACAGGAGGTATTGACGATGTAAGGGCCTACAACTGGATCCAGAAAAAAGCGATGCACCTCTTCGCCAGGGATTTGGTGCTCGAATCCATACGCAATGAATTCTCCTATGCCTTCGAGGAAGACAAATACCCTGGTGCACCCAATATCCGACTCAGGGAAATTGATGGGAAACCCTTTGCTGTCGACAACCTGTGTTTTACACCAATCGATGCCACGCACCACAATATGCCGGTATTCGGCTTCCGAACAGGGGCTTTCTCCTACCTGACCGACGCCAACTCCATAGAATCCGGCGAACTGGACAAGATGAAGGGTTCGAGGGTCGTGGTGATCAACGCCCTGAGAAAAGAAAAACACCTGACTCATTTCTCCCTGGACGAGGCCGTCGACATCCTGCAAACCCTCCAACCCGAAAAGGGCTTTATTACGCACATCAGTCATCAGATGGGCAAACACCGCGAAATCAACAAAGGGCTTCCCCCTGGCATTGAATTAGCCTTCGACGGCCTTCGCTTTTGCGTTTAAAGCGACTGGCCGGTCAAAATGCAAGGCCAAGGCCAAGCTCGGCATAATCGGCCCGGAGAAAACGGGCTTTCAGTGACAAATTGGCTACAATATGCCGGCCAAGGGCAACCCTGAGGCCAATGCGTTGATAAAGCGGCTGGTCGGGCTCGTGGCCGGCATATACGTATGTTCCCAGGTTTATCAATACAGACAGCCTGCCGAAAAGAATGTCGTGCGATACAAACAGGCCGGTACGCATATAATCATAGAAATGCATATGGTGGGTCTGGCTGGCAGTTTCTTCCCTGGCATGGTCGTCCCAGAATATATCCACTCCGCCGCCCCAGCGGTTTTTGAGCCCCGAGCTGCGGGTATAGTTCAGCGTAATGGTTCTGGCATGGTAGCGGGGGTCGCCAGGGGCGCGCTGCATAAGGCCGTGCGAATAGATCCAGAGCCACTGCTGCCGCGGTGGTGCTGGCTCATCCGGATGCCCGGGCAGGGGGTCCTCCCATTGGGAAGTTCCGGGATGGTAATTCACTCCGAGGTTGACATCCAATATATTCAGTCCCCTGTTGGGCTTTTTATAGGCCCCGTTCGAAAAATGGCTAAAAGAGAGGCCGGGGCGCAGGCGAATGTGTTCTCCAAGGGCAACGGAGAGAGAGTAGTTCAGATTAAAATGCACATTCCATGGCGTTCCGATGAACTCGTTCCCGGTATTGTGGGGTGGGTTGTAATACTCACTCAGGTGCGCCAAACCCAGTGAATATTTGATCCGCCGTTCACCCGGAAACCCCTCGGCAGTGACCATTTCCAAAAAAAGGAATCCGGAACGGGCCTGGCCGAACACCCCGGGGTTGCCCAATTCGCCATAAAAGAAACCCACCCCGTACGAAGGCAGGTTGTACAATCGTTCCCATCTATTTTCTCCCCTGCTTTGCACCCCAACAACCATTTCGAGACCATGCCCGTAAGCTCCGGTATGGGGGCGCATGTCGGGATGGTGAGGCCAGATGCGCATCAAATGGTATTGCCCGCCGGCAAACAATTGTCCGGATCTGATCCCTGCCTGCATCCCGTAAGGGATCAGCAAGAAAAAGAAACACACCATGGGAAAGGCAATCCGGTACATGCTGGCTGGTTTTCAGATTGAAAAATTCTGCTCATTCATTTGTCCTGATTCTGACCCTTTTCAGCACCAGGTGGTTCAACGGGTTGTTGCTCATGTTCTCCACATACGAGGGGACAAAACGCATCGACTGGTCGTAATAAAGAAACACCTTGGGGGCTTCGGCAATGACGATACTGTCCATTTGATGATACATCAGCAGGCGAAGGCTGTCGTTCGTTTCAGATAGCGAACTCTCGTAAAGCTGATCGAAGAAGGGGTTACTGAAGTGGGTATAGTTCGGACCGGCCGGGGTCTTGTTCGGGCTGTAAAACAAGGCCAGGAAGTTTTCCGCATCGGGGTAATCGGCTATCCAGGAAGCCCGGAAAAAGCGGGCATCGGCCCCGGCCATCATCTCCCTCAGTGTGGCTGGGGGCATTACGTCGATCGCAATCCGTATACCAATGCGGTTGAGTTCAAATTGCAGGTACTGGGCAATATCCTGATATGCCTGGTTGGTATGCAGGCTAATTACCGGCAGGCCGTCTCCTCCGGGGAATCCTGCTTCCGATAGCAGCGCCATGGCCTTTTCCGGGTCGTAATGATATCCCCCGCTGTTTTCTGAAAACCCGGGCATTCCGATGGGCACAAAGCCCGCATGCGCCGGGATGCCAATGTTGTTACGCAGAAATCCAAGCATCTTTTCCCTGTCAAAACCATAATTGATGGCCTGTCTCACTTTTTTGAACCGGAGGGGCCAGTCTTCGGGCAAGCGGTCTTCATTGACCAGTATGCCGAGATATTCGGAATTCAGAAAAGGCATGCTGATCTTTTGCAGGCTTCCGCGGTAACGCTCTTGCAGCTGGCCGTCGGGAGTCAGCAATTCGTCTTTGTAACTGGGGTCTATCCTTGACAAAAGATCGAGATTTCCTTTGATAAACTCCAAAAAGGCCGTTTGGCGGTTGATGATGAAGCTAATGGAAACAGCATCGAGATAGGGCAAACGATGCCCGCCGTCGAATTCAAAATACCGTTCATTTTTCCGGTAAACCAACTTCACCCCCTCTTTCCAGTAGGCAAAGCGAAACGGCCCGGTACCCACGGGATTCTGCCTGAAATCGCGGCCATAAACTTCAATGGCCTCGCGGGGCACCACCGAGCAATAGGCCATGCTGAGCAATCCTGCCATGGGAGGGAAGGGCCGGTACAGGTGAATGACCACGGTGGTGTTGTCGGGAGCAGAAATATCGGGTAGTCCTTCCGCTGTCCTAGCCACCGGGTTCATCACCCAGGCTCCCGGCGAATTCAGGGCCGGATCGGCAAGGCGTAACAGGCTGAACACAACATCATCGGCAACCACCCTCCTGCCCACCCCGCCGGAGAAGCAGTCATCGTCATGAAAGTACACATCGTCGCGCAAACGAAAGACATAGGTAAGACCATCATCACTTATTTTCCAGCTTTTGGCAATGGCTGGTTGTACGCGGAGGCTGTCGTCGAGCTGGACCAGGCTGTTGAACAACTGTGAAACTCCCCAGATATTAGCCTGATTTCGAGCAAATACCGGATCGAGTGAGCTGATATTCCCGTCTTCGTTGTAACGGAATACGCTGAGTCCTTCCACGTCTTGCAACCTGTTGCCACAGGCATGGAACAGGAAACCAAGGCTGCAAACGATCAAAAGTTGTGAGATAGATCTCATTTGTTGTAAATGGGTTGGAATGCGCTGACGGAATTTCTCAGGGAGCCGGTTCTCCCATCATATCCGGGATGCTGTTTTCGTATTCATACCGGAGATCGCGGATACTGCCGAAATTCTCCCTGTCCACAACAGCATCCCCACCCCCCACCTCTCCCAGGAAAGAAAAGGGCACATCCATCCGGGCCAGGAGGGCAGCCAGTTCGCCTTCCTTGTCCGGACTCACCGATACCACTACCCGGCTTTGAGATTCGCCAAAAAGAAAGGCATCCCTGCGCACCCCTTCGTCGGAATGTATCCTGAAACCATGATCTCCGGCCCTGGCCGACTCAAAAAGAGTTACAAACAACCCCCCATCAGAAACATCATGCGCCGACTGCAAAAAATCCTGACGGATCAGCCGGTGAATGGCAGATTGCACCAGGTATTCCTCTTCCAGGTCAAAATACGGGGGGGGAGACAGCTTCACCTGATGATAATTATACAGGTATTCGGAACAGCCAATGTCGTTCCTCGATTCTCCGATCAGATAGATCAGGTCGCCGGCCCGGACAAAGCCGATGCCTGTGAACAGGGCTTTGTCTTCCATCAGCCCGAGCATGCCAATTACCGGGGTGGGGAAAACCGGTTCGGTGGCGCTGCCGGTGGTTGCCTGGTTGTAAAAACTCACGTTGCCACCGGTAACCGGAGTGTTGAACTTTTCACAGGCCCTTGACATCCCTTTGATGGCACCCACAAATTCCCAGTATACTTCGGGATTGTAAGGGTTGCCGAAATTCAGGCAGTTGGTGATGGCCAGGGGTTCGGCTCCGGTGCATACAATATTTCGTGCAGCTTCCGATACCGCAATGGCAGTGCCCTGCTCGGGGTCTGAGTGTACATACCGGGCATTGCAATCTACCGTAAGGGCAAGTGCCCTGGAGGTGCCTTTGAGGTTCACCACCCCCGCACTGGCAGGCTTGTTGACCCCCATGTTTTTGGTACCCACCATGGTGTCGTATTGTTGTATGATCCATTGTTTGGATGCAATGTTATGGGCCCCAAGAAGAAAGCGGGCTACTCCGGCAAGATCGTCGGGGACTTCTACCTGATCAATGGAAAACCTGTCCTTTTCCTTAAAGCGGGCAGGCTCCGAATACTCCCTGTCATAAACAGGAGCCCCGCCCCCGAGCACCAACGAACCGGCTGGGACTTCGGCCACCAGCTCGCCGTGAAAAAAATACCTGAGTAATTCGCCTTCTGTCACCTCACCAATTTGCACACAATTCAGGTCCCATTTTTCCACTATTTTCCTGACCTCTTCTTCCCTGCCCTTTTTGACCACCAACAACATCCTTTCCTGAGATTCGCTGAGCAGTATCTCAAAAGGCTGCATTTCTTTCTGCCGCATAGGCACCCTGTCTAGGTGGATGTCCATGCCGTGGTTGCCCTTAGCCGACATTTCGGAAGTGGAACAGGTGATGCCGGCGGCGCCCATGTCCTGCATACCCACCAGCGCACCGGTTTTGATGACCTCCAGGGAGGCTTCGAGCAGCAGTTTCTCCTGGAAGGGGTCACCCACCTGTACGGCAGGTATCTTGTCGGCAGAAGCCTCGGTAATGTCTTCGGAGGCAAAGGTAGCCCCGTGAATGCCATCCTTGCCGGTAGCGGAACCAACAATAAATACCGGATTGCCTTTGCCGAAGGAAATGGCCGATACGGTGTTCCCTGTTTTCACAAGGCCTACTGACATGGCATTCACCAATGGATTGGTGTTATAACAGTCGTCGAAATATACCTCCCCGGCCACAACGGGTACCCCAAAAGCATTGCCGTAATCACCGATGCCCTTTACCACGCCGTTGAGCAGCCATTTGGTCCGATCCGAACGGGGGTTTCCAAAGCGCAGGGAGTTTAACTGGGCAATGGGCCTTGCACCCATGGTAAATATATCGCGGTTGATACCGCCGACCCCGGTAGCGGCTCCCTGGTAAGGTTCCAGTGCCGATGGATGATTGTGCGATTCGATCTTAAAGGCACATGCCATCCCCCCGCCAAGATCGACCAGGCCGGCATTTTCCTCACCTGCCTCAACCAGGAGCTGGCTCCCGGATCGCGGCAGGGTTTTCAGCCATTTGATCGAATTCTTATAAGAGCAATGCTCCGACCACATCACCGCATAAATACTTAATTCCGTAAAGTTCGGATCACGGCCCAGATACTCTGCGATCTGTTCGTACTCACCGGGCAGCAGGCCTAACTGCTTTGCGACATCCGGCCCGGAGGGAAAAGATTGGTCAACATGTTCCATAGAAGTAGGCTAAGGTTGATGAGAATCGTCCAGGCAAAAATAAGGAAGATCGTCAACCCTGAAAAACATTTCTTTGAACAATCTGGATTATCTTTGGTGTACGTTACGGGGAGAACCCGGTTGTTGTTCACCTAATTAACAGGACCATGTCCAAAACCATCTTCATAACCGGGGCCAGCAGTGGCATCGGCGAGGCCTGTGCCGAAATATTTGCGGCCGCGGGTTATCAATTGATACTGTGTGCACGCCGGCAAGACCGGCTGGAGACCCTCAGGCGAAAACTGGAAAAGCAACACGGCATTGCCGTGTTGAACCTGGCCCTGGACGTACGCGAGGGCGATGCTGTGCGCAAAGCTATCGGCAAGCTTCCATTTCACTGGAAGAGGATCGATGTGCTGGTAAACAATGCCGGTCTGGCTTTGGGCTTTGCTCCTATTGACGAAGGCAATCCTGCCGACTGGGACCGGATGATAGACACCAATGTCAAAGGTCTCTTGATTGTGAGCCAGGCGGTCATTCCACTGATGAAGAAAGCGGGAGGCGGGCACATTATCAACATCGGCTCAATTGCCGGGGTGGAAGCCTACCCCAAAGGGAATGTGTATTGCGCCACAAAACATGCGGTGGCCTCCCTGAGCAAGGGCATGCGCATGGATTTGCTGCCCCATGGGATCAAGGTCAGCCTGGTGAGCCCGGGGGCCACAGAAACAGAGTTTTCCGTGGTCCGCTTTCGCGGTGATGCCCAAAAGGCGAAAGACGTATACAGGGGCTATCAACCCCTGACCGGCGCCGATATAGCCGAAGCGGTCTTTTTTGTGGCCGGGATGCCACCCCATGCCAATATCAACGAAATGCTGACCATGCCCACAGCCCAGGCCTCGGCAACGGTATTTCACAAAGGGGGCTGATGGCCTTTTCCCTGGGGGGGGCCGGGCTCCGGTGGCAAAGCAAGGGGGCGGATACGGTCAATGACCACGTCAAGGAATTTCTCCTGCTCCTCGCTGAAAGGCCTGTGGGCGGATTGTTCAAACAAGATCAACTCTTTCCCGGCCGGGGCCTGCAGCATTTCGAAATACTCCTGTGCCAGGGTGGCGGAAACAATGATGTCGTACATGCCCACCAGGAAAAAAACAGGCACATCGATGCGGGGAACCATTTCCTTCAGGTCGATGGTCTGCAGGTCGTCCCAGAGGGTCTCGGCAGAGAAGTATGGCAGGATCAGCATATTGAACTTGTCGAACAGGCTGTACTCGTAGGCCGTAAGGGTATTCACCACATCCCCGATATCTACGTAAGGGCGCTCCCTGAGCTCCCCTTTCACAATACCGCCGTAATGGTAAACCCACTTTCGCAACAACAGGGCATCGCGCAGGCTGTAATTTTGGGCCACGGTATCCACCCGCTCGAGTTGGCGTAAGGCGAGGTGGTTGTTTGTCCTGAGGGCGTTCTCCAGTACAAACTCATAATTCAGTCTCTCGTTCTTAAAGGGGTTCACGCTCTGTCCGGTCGACATATAGGCATGGATGATACCGGGATGCCGGGATGCCAGAATAGCTCCTACATTGCTGCCCCACGAATGACCCCATACGAAAACTTTTTCATCGTCGAGCAGGTCCATGGCGTAAATGGCCACTTCGCGGGCATCCTCAACGAACTGCTCCACATTCATCGATTTCCGGGGAAGCCTCCAGCTGAAAGACCGACCTGTGCCTCTTTGCTCCCAGTACACCAGGGTAAAGTGCCGCTCCAGTTCGCGCATCGCCCCCCCCCGGG
Source organism: Bacteroidales bacterium (assembly GCA_003560165.1). Taxonomy (GTDB): domain Bacteria; phylum Bacteroidota; class Bacteroidia; order Bacteroidales; family UBA7960; genus PUPG01. The sequence continues at coordinate 12,178 of PWJC01000181.1, read as the reverse complement.
TTTCGATGGGAAAGAGCGGGAAGCCGGGTCCGCCATGAAGGTAGAGCATCACCGGATTGTTCCTGTCTGCTCCCCGTATTTTGACTGACTGTTTTACTCCGCCTATTTCCACACGGCTGAAATAATAGACACCCTCATCAGACACCATGGCTGCCCGGTAAGCAGTGCAGGAAATATTCATGGAAATAGCCAGGGCCAGGCAAATAAACAAGGTGGTCCTGAAACTGAAATTTGTCTGTTTGATCATATGCAAAAATATCGTATTGAAATGGGTTCCCCAAGCCCTGTCGCAAAAAACATACCACGGCTTATTCATCCGCCCCTGCTTTGGCACAAAGGGGCATTATATTTGTATCTTTGCAAAATAAAAGACAACAGTTTGTCGCAGACAATGATGAAGAAACTCCACAAGCTGGTTATCAGTTCCTATGTCGGACCTTTTATTGCCACTTTCTTCATTTCCCTGTTCATTCTGCTCATGCAGTTCCTCTGGAAATACATTGACGATCTGGTGGGCAAGGGACTTGAGTGGTATGTGATTGCCGAACTGCTGTTTTATGCATCTGCCACCTTTGTCCCACTGGCGCTTCCGCTGGCCGTGCTGCTGTCTTCGATTATGACCATGGGCAAAATGGGGGAGCATTACGAACTGGTGGCCTTCAAATCGGCCGGGATCTCGCTGCGGCGCATCATGTGGCCCATGGTGATGATCTCCCTCTTCCTGGTGCTTGCCGCTTTTTTCTTTTCGAACAACGTATTGCCTGTGGCCAACCTGAGAAGCCTTTCGCTGCTATACGATGTGCGGCAGCAACGGCCTGCCTTCAATATCACCGAAGGGGTTTACTACCATGGGATCGACAATTACGTGATCAGGGCAAATGAAAAGGACGACGGACAAACCCTCAGGGGGATCAAGATCTATGACCACAGCGACAGAAGAGGCAATACCAGCCTGACCACAGCCGAGTGGGGCACCATGGCCATCACCGAAGACCAGCAATTCCTGGTACTCTCCCTGCATAACGGGATCAATTACAAGGAAGGCAGTACCGGCAGCCCCCTGGAACCCTCCCGGCCGTTTCAACGGACAAATTTCGGCCAGCAGGTCATCAAGTTCGACCTCAGCATATTCGATCTTAAACGCACCGACCAGGAACTCTTCAGGGGCAACTTCCGCATGCTGAACATCTCCCAGCTTGTTTACTTCGAAGACTCCCTTTCCAACGAATTGGACAATCGAAAGGAAACATTTCTGCGCACCTACAAAAACCGACTCAGCAACTACCCCGGCGGTGATCCGGATACTTACCGGCACATCACCCCTGAACAACGGCGGATGGCAGACCCTGACTTCATCAGGCAGGGGCGGGTCAATCTGCCCATGGTCGTCAGCAGTGCCATGGACATGATACGCACCAACCGCGATCACGCAAATTATGCACACATAGAGTTCAGGCAGAGGGAGCGCACCCTGGCCAGATACCAGATCGAGTTCCACCGCAAATTCACCCTCTCTTTCGCCTGCGTGGTGCTGTTTCTGATCGGGGCGCCGCTGGGCGCCATTATCCGGAAGGGGGGCTTTGGCCTTCCCATGGTCATTTCCATCCTGCTCTTCGTGGTATTTCATGTAATCTCCATCATGGGCGAGAAATTTGTCAGGGAAGGGGTACTGGAAGCCCACCAGGGCATGTGGATATCCTCACTGCTGCTGCTCCCTGTGGGCATCTTGCTTACCTACAAAGCCACCACCGATTCTGCCCTGCTGAATACAGAAAACTATCTGCAACGATTGGAAAATATACTCCTGTATATCCGGAAACCCGGAAGGGGTAAATCCAGCTGAACACCATGCACATCCTGCAACTTTGCCACAAGCTTCCCTTCCCGCCTTCCGATGGAGGCTCTGTAGCGATGAACCAGATCACGCGGGGCCTCCTCGACAAGGGTATCCGGGTAAAGGTAATGGCGCTGAATCCGCCGGGCAATGCCGCGGCTGCCGCTGAAGTCACGGATAGCTACCTGCAGGAAACCGGGTTGGAGGTATTCCCCATCGATACCAGGGTAAAAGCCGGGCCGGCAATACGCAACCTCTTTACACGGGAATCTTACAACATATCGCGTTTCCATTGCCCCAAAATGTCAAAAAGGCTGGAGCAGCTTTTGCATGAGGAGGAGTTTGACATCATCCAGCTCGAAGGTTTGTTCCTCACGCCCTACCTGCCCGTGATCAGGCAGCATACCCGGGCTCCCGTCATTTTCCGGTCGCACAACATCGAACATTTCATCTGGGAGCGAATGGCCCGGACTACTACAAACCCCCTGAAAAAAGGCTACCTGCGTCTGCTGGCCTCCCGCCTGAAAACCTACGAGATGAGAACCGTACACCAGGTCGACGGACTGGTGGCCATCTCAACAGCCGATATGCACTTTTTCAAACAACATGGTTTCGCCCGGCCCGGGGTCACCATCCCGGTAGGGGCGGACAACCCATTGGCGGTAATAGCGGAGCCGGAAGCCGAGAAATATTCCGTTTTTCACCTGGGCAGTATGGATTGGCGTCCCAATCAGGAAGGCCTTCGTTGGTTCATGGAAGCCGTCTGGCCCAGGGTGGCCAGGATGGATCAGCGGCTGCGTTTTTACCTTGCCGGAAAGAACATTCCCGCCTCGTTTTATGAGTATGCAGGCGACCAGGTCGTGGTCGCCGGGCAGGTGCCCGATGCTTCCCGTTTTATCCGGTCGAAAGAATTGATGGTGGTCCCCCTGCATTCGGGCGGCGGAATGCGTGTCAAGATCATTGAAGGCATGGCCCTGGGCAAGGCCATCGTATCTACCGGCATCGGGGCCGAAGGCATTCATTGTACCCATAAGGAAAACATCCTCCTGGCAGACACTGCCAGCGAAATGGCAGAAGCCATATTGCACTGCTTTGCCAACAGGGAGTTCATGGAGATGCTGGGACGCAACGCCAGGGAGTTTGTCATGAAGCACCATGCCATGAAGCCTCTCATTGATGAACTGATCGCCTTCTACAAGACATTTTTGCCGGATAAGGATTATAATTAATACCTTTGCCGAACACGAAAACAGTTCCGGAAGCCCTCTCTTCAGTGCCATACAGCAAATGAACAGGATTTGAGAAAGAAGATCTTTTGCATATTTTCAAGGGTGCCCTACCCGCTGGAAAAAGGCGACAAACTGCGGGCCTACCATCACATCCGTGAGTTATCGAAGCACCACGACCTGATTGTCTGCGCCCTTAGCGACAAAAAGATACATCCCGAAGCCTATGACCACCTGAAACCATTTACCCATTCATTGTATTTTTTCCGGCTATCTGCCGCAGGCATTTATTCCCGTTTGGTAACGGCTGTTTTCTCACAGATCCCTTTTCAGGTCGCTTATTTTCACAGTTCGAGGGTAGAAGCGCAGATACAGGCTCTGATCAACACCCACCAGCCCGAACATGTATTTTGCCAGCTGATACGAACTGCGGCTTTTGTCGCGGATATCCCTGCCGATAAAACCATTGACTACCAGGATGGTTTCTCGGCCGGACTGTTGCGCCGCAAACAGGTCGCCCCTTGGTACATGAAGCCGCTGTTAAGTGCCGAATACAAGAGGGTCAGCAAGTATGAGCACTGGGTGTTCGGAAAGTTTGATAAAAAGACCATTATCTCGGTCCACGACAGGGCACTGATCCCCCATCCCGATCGCGACCGCATCTGTGTGGTTCCCAACGGGGTCGACACCGGTTTTTTCAGGCCCGCCAGCCGTGACAAAACCTTCGACATCCTCTTTACCGGAAATATGGCTTACCCACCAAACATCAACGGGGCCAGGTACCTGGTTGAAAAAATCATGCCCATGGTCTGGCGGCAGCGGCCGTATGCCCGGGTGGCCATTGTCGGGGCATCTCCCACGGCCCGGGTCAGGGCATTGGCATCGGACAGGGTGAAGGTAAGCGGGTGGGTTGACGACATCCGCGAATACTATGCAGGTTCCAGGATCTTTGTGGCCCCAATGCAGATCGGCACCGGATTGCAGAACAAGGTACTGGAAGCCATGGCCATGGGCCTTCCCTGTGTGAGCTCTCCCTTGGCTAATCAGGCCATTGGGGCCACCCAGGGGCATGAAATACTCATTGGGCGAAAGGAGGAAGAGTATGCACAACTAATCGTATCTTTGCTGCAGGATACCGGCTTGCATCAAAAGGTCAGGGAAAATGCCCTTTTGTTTGTAAAAAAACAGTTTAGCTGGGCAGATACCAGCAGGACACTTGGGGGCATCATTACGGGACCTGACCCGGGCGTACCTGAACACGAACCTACATCATGGGAAAAAAACTGGACACCATAGAGGAAGCCATTGCCGATATCAGAGCCGGCAAGGTGGTAATTGTCGTAGACGACGAAGACAGGGAAAATGAGGGCGACTTTATTGCGGCAGCCGAAACCATTACTCCCGAGATCATCAATTTCATGGCTACCCACGGCCGCGGTCTGATTTGCGCCCCGATCACACGCAAGCGTTGCGAACAACTTGATCTGGAACTGATGGTGCCCAAAAACACCGCCTTGCACGAAACCCCCTTCACCATATCGGTCGACCTGAAGGGCAAAGGATGTACTACCGGCATTTCTGCGGCCGACCGGGCAAAAACGGTAAAGGCCCTTGCAGATCCAAACACCCATCCCAACGATCTTGGCCGCCCAGGGCATATCTTCCCGCTGAGGGCCCGGGAAGGCGGGGTATTGCAACGTGCCGGCCACACCGAGGCTTCGATCGACCTGGCCAGGCTGGCAGGTTTGCAGCCTGCCGGTGCACTGGTCGAGATCATGAATGAAGATGGCTCTATGGCCAGGTTCCCGGAGCTGCTGGAAATCGCAGACCGTTTCGGCCTGAAGATCATTTCGATTGAAGACCTGATCGCCTACAGGATCAAGAACGAGAGTCTGATCACCAGGGAGATTAAGGTCGATCTGCCCACCGAATGGGGGCACTTCAAACTGACTGCCTACAAGCAGACCACCAACAATAAACTCCACCTTGCCCTTACAAAGGGAGAGTGGGCACCCGGCGAAGAAGTGCTCGTCAGGGTGCATTCTTCCTGCATTACAGGCGACATTTTCGGTTCCTGCAAATGCGATTGCGGAGGGCAGTTGCATCAGGCCATGAAAATGGTCGACAAAGCCGGGAAGGGGGTGGTGCTTTACATGAATCAGGAAGGCCGGGGTATCGGGCTGCTTAATAAGCTCAAGGCATACCATCTGCAGGAAAAGGGGATGGATACCGTGGAAGCCAATATCGAACTGGGATTCAAGGCCGATGAAAGGGACTACGGGATCGGGGCCCAGATACTCCGCGATCTGGGCGCCAGCAGGATTAAGCTCATCACCAACAATCCCGGGAAAAAGACGGGGCTTACAGGTTACGGCATCGAGATCACTGAGAACATCCCCATCATTGTTCACACCTCGGCCCACTGCAAGATATACCTCGAGACCAAGAAGTCCAAGCTCGGGCATTTATTTTAGACGCAAATGCATCGCCAGAACGCCTCAGGGCAGTCCGATTCCCGTCCCTGCCCCTGACTACCTGGCACCCGTGCCAGGATCCGCTTCCGTCCAGGGCGCAGACTCCCCAGTGAACTGCCGCCGGAACAACTCATAAAGCCCATCGAACTCCCTGCGGTAAAACAGTCCGATGCCCTGGGTATAGGGGGCATTGTGGTGGATCACATCGAATGAATTGGAGCGGTTAAACGCCTTTACCCTAAACTTGCCCCCGGGGGTGATCTTCACCTCCACGTTCACATCGCCGATGATGTTGCTGGCACGTTGAACGGGCATTCCGGTAGCAGTGTGGTTGCCGGCTACACCCAGGTTCCCTTCAATAATCACCCTGTCGTCGAAGAGCTGGGTCGCCAAGGCCAATTCCACCTCCTGGCTGCTGATATCGTCGCCGGGCCGGTAATTGATGCCGATATCAAAGTCGGTGCTGATCTGCGACAACCAATTGCTCAACTGGTTGGAAAGCAGTTCGGAAGAAGTACTGCCCACCCCGTAACCCAATGCGGTATTGTATTGTTCGGAGTTAGGGGGCAGGAAGCGGTTCAGCACCAGAAGGGAAAACACCTGCCTGTTCATTTCCTGTTCGGTGGTGATGATCCTATCGATCAGTTCCCTGGTATTCTCATCTCCTCCGGGCAATTCAATATCAAAACCGATCAGGGGATTGAACAGTTTCCCCTCCAGTTTCAGTATGGTTTCAACCGGTGTCCTGCGCCGGTACATCCCGGCTGTTTCCATGTCCGTCCCCTGCCCGAGCATCAGGTCGTAAAGTGGGGTGCGCAAACGGTAGGCAGCCCTGAGGTCGACATCGGCATCATTCAGATCGCCTGTCCAGCGGATATTGCTGCCCTGCTCGATCCGAAACCGTTTATTGATGATGTTTTGCAACTGAAAAAGGTACTCCCCGCTTTCGATGACATAATCGCCGTACATATCGACGCCTCCCCGGGGGGATATCCCAATACGCAGATCCCCGCTTCCCCTGCCCCTGATGATGTCGCCAAAGCGGTCATCAAACAACAACTGAACTTCGGCATCCGGTGTGACCTCCAGGTCGAAATTCAGGGCAATGCCCCCGCCTGGAGCCGGCGCCTCAAATGCAAGCCCGTCTTGCCCCGGGTGGCTCGAAACAAAGGTGATGAAGTGATTTTCCCTTACCTCGCCGGCATAACGCAGGGGCAGGAAAACCAGGGTGCCCCGGTTGGTGCGGGCACTAACGTCCATGCTGAGGTTGTTTACAGGCCCGTGAATATGGGCCAGGCCTGAGAGAAACGCCGTACCATAGTAAAACCTGTTATGCCCGGATGTGGTGTTGAAAACCATCAGCCGCCGGGGCTGCAAACGCATATCGACCGAAAAGTCAGAAAATCTGTTGTGCATGAGGTATCCGGAAACCAGGGCCGTATTGCCAAGGCTGTCGCTCATGACCATATTGTCGAAGCGGAGACGGTCTTTGGCTATCTCCACATCGTGGGCAAAACTGTACCTGGTATTCAGATACGGGATATACAGGCCGCCATCGATCAGGCGCACGTTGCCTGCCAGTTCAGGATCGTAAGTGGGGCCGTAAAGGCGGAGCCTGCCAAAGGCCCTGCCTTGAAATTCATCAGCAAACCCCTTCAGGTAGGTATTCCATACCGACATCTTCATATCGGACAGGTCAATCACCAGGTCGAGGTGCTGACCGCGTTCAGCATTATATACATGGCCCGACACGATCAACGGCCGGAACACTTCGCCGTTTTCCTGACTGGTAACCCCAGCATCCATGAGGAATCCCTGCCTGACAGGGTCCCAGCTGCTCGAAAACACAAGATCACCCAAATGGCCATCATTGAAAGAAAAATCCGAAACTTCCACTTCGGCTTCAAGTCTCGAACGGCCGTAAAGGGCATTAAAGTTGAGATAGCCACTGGCGATGCCGCCAAATGTCATGTTTCGCCTGCCCACGAAAAGTCCTGCAGATGTTAAGTCGAAGTTGGCAAAGGTAAGCATCATCCCGTAGCCGGGCAAACTGCCCAGCAATCCGTCGGCGCGGATAAACTGATCCTGGTTGTAAAACATCAGCTGGTAAATTTCCAGTTGGTTTTGCCCCAGAAAAATTTTGTGGTCTGCATTGGCCAGCCACGTCGATCCATTAAGCCGGGCGGAAAATGAGGATAAGAAGAATTCGGCCTGCAGCCAGTCGATGACCTTGCCCTGTCCGCTCAGATGACCGCTGCCCTCCCCCTGTCCCCATTCGATGTCAAGGTCTATGGAATCGTCGTGAAAGGCGGTTTCCCAGCGGAACCCGTCCAGCTGCAGGCTGTCGGAGAGCATGAGATTGCTGCTTTGGGAGGAGATCAGAAAACGATCGCCCTGCCTTTTTCCCGACACCCCCCATCCGGCAAATTTCAGAAAGGCCAGGCTGAGGGTATCGGCATGTGCATTCACGACCAACTCGTTGCCGGCCGAACGATAGCTTCCGTTAGCCCATGCATCCGGGCTGATACGTATAGAAGGAGAAAAAAGAGCAGAAAGGGCATCGGTGTCTTTGAGCCGAAGTGAAAAATTCAGCTCCTCAGAGAAATCATCCCGGCTTTGCACGTTTGCATTTTCCTGGTAAAGGGCTGGCAGAAAATCATGGACAAGCTCTCTGAAAATCGAACCCATCCGGTAAAAACCAGTGTTTCCAATCAGGTCGACATCGGCAAATTCCGACCTGATTGTCAATTGCCTCCTTTCTCCACCCCAATGGGTATTTCGCAGGTAAATGGTGTCTGTTTCCAGCCGTATTTCTTCAAGGCCCAAAGCTCCCTCTCCGGCAGGGATCTCGCCATACCGGATACCGGTAAGGGAAACCACCCCTTCCATGTTGTCAAACGAGGAGGCGCTGGCCTTCATGTTCATACTGGCCGATATAACTGACTCAACCAGGGTATCCCGTCTGAGCAGATTCAATGTACTCAGCCTGGCCCTGCCTACCATCAGCTCAAAGTCGAACAAGGGCACTGCTTCTGCAAAATCGGCCATTCCTCTGAATTCGAGGAACAAATTGGGGTCATCCACTTCCAGGGAACCGTTGAAAGACCGGTCGGTAAAATCACCGGCCAGTACAAGGTTCTGGTATTCGTAACCCATCACTTCAAACCTTGTTATTACCCCATCCAGGCCAATATCGGCTGCATCTGCCGAAAAACCACGGCCATCGAGGCTGGCCGACATGGAAATACGGCCAAACACCCTTTCGTGCCCAAGCAGCCTGCCGAGGTCGAGATCTCCCGCCTCAAGCATGCCGGAATAAGTGTATTGGTCATCGCCGGGCAGTTTCGAGAACTTCGCATCAGCCGTCAACGTACCGAACCCGTTATCCAGCCTGCCCATGGTCCGGAATTCGGCCAGAGAGCCTTCCACCTTTCCTGAGAATGAAAAATGCCCGACATTATCCAGATAAACGGGTAATCCCAACACCTTTTCATGCCAAACATCAGGCAGAGACCATTGCCTGATTTCTGACACGGAGCTGCGAAGCTCCCCGACCCTGAAATCCAGTTGTGCGGCATAGGGGTTTCCCAGATCGCTGAAGCTGAAATCGCCCAGGAAGCGTGTATGATCACCGGTGCGCAGATCAATTTGTGTTCCCCACAACCACCCGGCCTTTCCTTCGAAAATGCCCTGCAAACCAAGAATGTCGTGGCTTCCGTTCAAGGGGGGGTAAAAATACCCGATATCGGCCATCCCCAGCTGTGATTGGCCCACAGACAACCGGTAGTCAATACCGGAGAAAAAGTCGCCCAATGCCGACGGGCCACCATGCCGCAGAGCAAGGTCAAAATACAGCTTGGTTACTGGCGTGCGCAAACTCACATTGGCGGCCAGGGCTTCTCTGTGCCCGAAAGAAAAACTGCCCGAGAGGTAGTCCAGATCCGGCCCGCCCTCATGGCTGAATCTGAGGTAATCAAGTTCAAAAGAGAGGCTATCCTGCTCAAAGGTCAGGTGGCGCATGCCGAGATAAAGGCCATTGATGGTAACATTGCCGGGATCAAAACCCGGCAGGCCAAGCCCGGGGTTGAAATCCCTGATCGTCAAGGACAGGTTTCTTATTTGAAGGGATTCGGAATGGATCTGCCAGGAAAAACCGGTTGCTTGAGTGCCGGGGCTTGTTAAGCCTTCAAACAGAAAGCGAAAGTTGTGGTCCGCTTCCCCCTCAAGCCGGCAGGCGCTGAACCGGGCATTTTCTATCAGCAGGCTGCGGAGTACGAGTTGGCGTTTTTGCCTGGACAGGCTTTGCAGGGTAAAAGCCAGACGTTCCATTTCGACCAGGGATGACCCGCTAAGGTCGTGGATCAGCACATCACGAAAAACAATGCTGCGGAAAGAAACAAAGTCAACTCCACCAATGCTCACTTTTGTTTCCAGTTTGCCTGACACGTAGGAGCTCAACCCACTGAGCATGACAGACTGCACCCTGTTGGTTTGCAGCAGGGCATAGGCAAGGGGGGGCAGAAGGATCATGGCTGCAGCCAGGCAGATCAAAACTTTCCGTATTTTTTTGATACCTTTGCCCTCCAATTGTTTATGGGATTTGCAGTAGCCGTTTTAATGCCATGAGTGTTTATATACTTGGGATCGAGTCATCCTGCGACGATACCTCCGCAGCCGTCATCCGGGACCACAAAATTCTTGCCAACCTGATCGCCAACCAGCAGGTTCACCGTGATTTTGGGGGTGTAGTGCCCGAACTGGCCTCAAGGGCACACCAGCAAAACATCATTCCTGTTATCAACAAGGCAATCCTTGCGGCAAAGATAAGGAAAAACCAAATCAATGCGGTAGCCTTCACCAATGGTCCCGGACTGCTGGGATCCCTGATGGTGGGCTCCTCTTTTGCCAAAGCCTTTGCCCTGGCCCTGGGCATCCCCCTGATCACGGTCAACCACATGCATGCCCACATCCTTGCCCACTTCATCGAAGACGAAGAACAACCAAAATCTCCGCCCTTCCCTTTCCTGTGCCTGACGGTATCAGGAGGGCATACCCAGATCGTTGTGGTCCATAACACCAGGGAGATGGAGGTCATCGGGCAAACCATCGACGATGCGGCAGGAGAAGCCTTCGACAAGGCGGCCAAGATCATGGGCCTGCCCTATCCGGGCGGGCCGTTGATCGACCGGCATGCCCAAAAAGGGAATCCCCTTGCATTTCGCTTTCCCCACCCAAGGGTGCCGGGGCTCGATTTCAGTTTCAGCGGGCTGAAAACCTCGGTATTGTATTTTTTACGCGACCAGCTGAAAAATGACCCCAAATTCATTGCTGCAAACATCGACGACCTCTCAGCATCCATCCAGCATACCATAGTCGGGATACTGATGAAGCAAATGCGAAAGGCCGTTGAGCAAACCGGCATTCGACACGTTGCCCTGGCGGGCGGGGTGTCGGCCAATTCGGGCTTGCGGCGGGCATTCATGCAGGAGCAGGATGATAAAAACTGGGAGGTATACATACCCCGTTTTGACTATTGCACCGACAACGCCGCCATGATCGCCATGGCCGGATATTTCAAATACCTCGACGGTGATTTTGCCCCCCTTGACACCACCCCCTTTACCAGGTATCAGGGCTGATTTTCCCCTTGCGTTTCAGCAGATCCGATCCGGATGAAGCCTGGATGTAGTTGTTCGCGGATGGTGTGTTGACGCAGATCATAGTGGTAATAATAGGGTGGTGGCTCATCCATTTCGCGCGCAACATAGGTATTGAGCAAATGATCGAAAATATGCTGCGCATTCTGCCTTCCCGACAAATAGGCTAGGTCTCTGACATCCTCTTCGCCCAGGAGGTAGGCCTCGGGCACAAAGACGGTTTCACCGGTTTCGCGACGCGTCACAAAGCGGCCGTCGATGTAGTCGCTGGTGGAAAATGCGCTGTACAGCACTTCAGGAGGGATATCCGGTTCATCTGTCCTTGAAAATTCAAACCACACATTGTTTTCCAGGAAGGTGAGTTCGACCGTTTCCCTGAATTCCCTGCTCCTTATTCGCCCCACGAAGGTTTCCCTTGCAATGTATTCCAGCAGTTCCAGTTGGGCTACCCTGAAAATAAAGGCCGTGGTATCGAGTTCATTAAAGGCATCCATTTGATCGGGGCCGTAGACCCGGACATAGAAACGGCCGAGGTGGTGCCTGATCGATTCCATAAAGATGCGCACATAGGCCGAATCATCCACCTCATGAACAAAACGGACCTTTTCCTGATCGATGGCCGGAGACGGCTCCCCGGGCACGCTGTCGGGATGATGGGGCAGGAAGGTGGTGATCAGCCCGGGCGGAGGAAGAAGCAATACGTGGATCTCTTCTTCCTCCGCCACGAAACGGGTGGCATAATACAGGCCGGTTTTGCACGAAACAAGCAGAAATACAGGCAATAAACGTATCAGGATGCGGGCAAGCCGGTAGTTCATATGATTGTTTTATGGATCATGTGTTTGTATTTGTTCCCGGAAGACGAAATGTCGTAAATAGAAGATAGAGAATAGAAGGTAGAAGATAGAAAGCCCAAAGGCATCAATAAGGGAGCGTGTTCACTGTTCCTTCCGTCTTCTGTCTTCTGTCTTCTGTCTTCTGTCTTCT
>PWJC01000024.1 GCA_003560165.1 Bacteroidales bacterium | reverse complement strand
TGCTGCTGCTGGACGAAGCCGGCAAACTGTCTCTGGACGACGACATCAGGAAACACATTCCCGAAGTCCCTGATTTTGGCCATACCATTACCCTGCGCCATCTGGCCGAGCACACCAGCGGACTGAGGGACCAGTGGAATCTGCTGGCACTGGCCGGCTGGCGCCTGGACGATGTCATTACCCTGGATCATGTGCTCAAACTGGTCAAAAACCAGAGGGAACTGAACTTTGCTCCCGGCGAAGAATACCTTTACAGCAACACGGGTTTCACCCTGCTGGCCGAGGTTGTTGCCAGGGTTTCGGGGCAGACCTTTGCCGAATTTACCCATGACCATATATTTGAGCCCCTGCAGATGTCGTCAACCCTGTTTTACGACGACCATCAGAGAATCGTTCCGGGCAGGGCCTATTCGTACCATTCGGACAGTGAGGGCTACAGGAAAAGCGTGCTGAGCTATGCCAATGCCGGGGCAACCAGCCTCTTTACCACCGTTGAGGACCTGAGCCGGTGGGTGTTCAATTTTTTAGATCCCGTGGTGGGCAGCCGGCAGATCATCGACCGGATGAATACCCCGGGGGTGCTCAACAACGGCCGTGAATTCGGAGGGGCGCTCGGACAGTTTACCGGTCCGTACAGGGGGCTGATGCAGATACAGCATGGAGGTGCTGATGCCGGATACCGCACCTACCTCGGGCGCTTTCCCGATCAGGAATTCGCGGTGATCGTTTTCAGTAATTATGCCGGATTCAATGCCCGGGGCATGGCCTCCAGGCTGACCGACCTGTTTCTGGACGGGCGTTTTGAAGAGGCTGCCGAGGATGCCGTAAGCGATGTGGAGCCCATTAAACTGAGTTCAGGCGAACTCCAAAAGTTTGCCGGGCATTACTGGAACGACAAGGACATGGTTTCGGTGTCCTTTTCCGTTGAAGACGATACCCTGAGGTATTCAAGGGGCAGGTCTTCGCATGCCCTGCTTCCCGTGGGCAGCCATGAATTCAGGCTGGCCGCAGGCAATGGGGGCAGCAGCCTGGTATTCGAAACGGGTCAGGAAAATCCCCGGATGATCCTCAGCACCGGGGGTTTGAACGAATCCTCGGTTTTTGAGCGCTATGAACCCGCAAATTACTCAACCGCTGAACTTCTGGAATACCTGGGTGCCTATATCAGCGACGAATTGGGCACCTCCTATACCCTCGAACTGAATGACAGCATCCTGGTGGCCGTTCATCAGCGGCATAACGATATTGTGCTGGAGGCTGTGAAATTCGATGTTTTCACGGGCAATCAGTGGTTTTTCAGGAATGCCCGGTTTGTTCGCGACGACAGCGGTGCAATACGGGGGTTTCGGGTCAGCAGCGGGCGTGTCAGGGACCTGTGGTTCGAAAAACGGCCCTGAGGCGATTGTTTTTTTGACGGTAAAGCCAGGATTGTCAGCCCGGGGAGTCGGAAATTTTTCGTAAATTCAGTGAAGAAAACCACCGGAAGTATTCACCTGATAAAGCGCAAATTTATGGACTCCTTGGTACACAGTACAAAAGACATTGAACAACTCCTGGGTGCGGATGCGGCATCGCTGCTCGAACACAACTGCACCACCATTCCCAAAAGCGAACTCTTCCAGCCCGGACCCCTTGTGGTGGACGAAGCCTTTGGCAACAGCGACCGCAGTCCGCGCACACTGGTCAATTTGTCGAGGATCTATCAGCACGGCAGACTGGGCGGAACAGGTTATGTTTCGGTGCTGCCGGTCGATCAGGGGCTGGAGCATACGGCTGGCAGTTCGTTTGCCCCCAATCCCAAATACTTTGACCCCGAAAACATCATTCGCCTGGGCATTGAGGGCGGATGCAACGCCGTGGCGACCACCTTTGGCGGGCTGGCGCTGAATGCACGGAAATATGCCCACCGTATTCCGTTTATCGTCAAGATCAACCACAACGAATTGATGACCTATCCGAACAAATACGACCAGATCATGTTCGGAAGCGTAGAAGAGGCCTGGAATCTGGGCGCCGCTGCCATCGGGGCTACCGTCTACTTCGGTTCACCCGAGTCGAACCGGCAGATCACCGAGGTGGCTGAGGCCTTTGAGCGGGCACACGAACTGGGTATGGCGACCATACTGTGGTGTTATACCCGCAACAAGGCTTTCAAGACCGCCGATACCGATTATCATACGGCGGCCGATCTTACGGGGCAGGCCAATCACCTGGGGGTGACCATCAAGGCCGACCTCATCAAGCAGAAGCTTCCGGATACCAACAGGGGGTTTGAAGCATTGAAATTCGGAAAGTTCCATCCCAAAATGTACGATCAGCTCAGCTCCGGCCATCCGGTCGACCTTTGCCGCTACCAGGTGGCCAACTGCTATATGGGAAAGATCGGCCTGATCAATTCGGGAGGTGCCTCTTCGGGCGAAAGCGATTTTGCCGATGCTGCCCGCACGGCCGTGATCAATAAGCGGGCCGGTGGTTCGGGATTGATCTCAGGAAGGAAGGCGTTCCAGCGCCCGATGAAGGAAGGTGTTAAGCTGCTCAACCTCATACAGGATGTATACCTGAACCAGGACATTGGCATTGCATGATCGGTTTGCCGGTATGTTAGGCCAGGCTTTATTCACGTTATCCGACAACAATGAATTACTACATGGAGAAAACACTGGATGCTGATTTCGACTCAGCGGTGTTGAAAACGGTCGAAGCGCTCAAAAAGGAGGGTTTCGGTGTGCTGACCGAAATCGATCTGCAACAAAAGTTCAAAGAGAAACTGGATGTTGATTTCAGGAAATACAAGATCCTGGGCGCCTGCAATCCTGCGTTTGCTTACAGGGCCCTGGGGCTGGAAGACAAGATCGGTACCCTTTTGCCCTGCAGTGTGATTGTGCAGGAGACCGGCGATAGAAAAACAGAGGTAGCTGCTGTTGACCCAGTGGCTTCGATGCAGGCGGTTGACAACAGCGAACTGACCGGCATAGCCAGCCAGGTAAAGGAAATGCTTGGCAGGGCGATCGACTCCCTGTAGCACTTCCCGGGGCAAACCCTTTTTAACTCCTGTTTTGATGAAGAGGCTTCAGACATTTTTGTTCCGTTTTCCAATCGCCTTGTTGGCGGCGGCCTTTGTGGCTTGCAGCGATGCTGGCGATGAGCTGGCAGTGGTCGAAACGGCCCGGGTAAGTGGTATTACCCACCAGTCGGCCGTTTCGGGTGGCGAAGTCATACAGATGGGGGCATCACCGGTTCTGGTCTTTGGGGTGGTCTGGTGTACCAATACCGGTCCGGATCTTGATCTGCACCTGGGCTTTACCGAAGACGGAAGCGGCCCCGGCAGTTTCACCAGTATATTGGACGGGCTGCAGCCCGGCATTACTTATTTTGTACGGGCCTATGCCACCAATGCCCGGGGTACTGCCTATGGCCGCGAAACCGTATTCACCACCCTCGACCGGGGCGAGGTCACCGATATCGACGGCCACACATACGCTACTGTTTTTATCGGCGGGCAGGAGTGGATGGCAGAGAACCTTAGGGTAACGGCCTTTAACGACCAAACACCCCTTAACATGGGTCTGAGCGCTGCTGAGTGGGCGGAAAGCCGGGAGGGTGCATTTGCGGCATACAACGGCGATTGGGACATGGCCGAGGCCTACGGGATGCTGTACAACTGGTTCGCGGTGGCGGATGAACGGGGCCTTTGCCCGGAAGGGTGGCGTGTTCCGGATGAGCATGAATGGAACCGACTGATGAATGTTGTTTCGGGAGGGCCAACAGAAGGGGGCGACCGCTTAAAGTCTTGCCGGCAGATCCATTCGCCCCTGGGCGGAGCATGCGATACCGGTGAACATCCACGATGGGAGGCCCACGACTCGCACTACGGTACCGACGACTACGGCTTTTCGGCCCTGCCGGGTGGTTACCGCGAACACCATGGCGCATATACCGCCCTTGGCTTCAGGGGTTTCTGGTGGACTTCGACAGCCTACAGCGAAACCAGGGCCTGGCGCAGTTATATGGGCAACTATACCGGTGCGGTGTACCGCCGCACCTACGACAAAACCGGAGGGTTCAGCCTGCGCTGCATTCGGGACATTGAACAGCCGGACGCTCCTTAGGATCAAAGACGTTCAATAGCACGGCTTATTTGTTCGTTTTCGAGCAGGAAGCCGTCGTGTCCGTAATCTGAGACGATTTCGGTGTACATGGCTTTGGGGATCAGCCCGGATAAAGATTTCAGTTCACTGCAGGGGAAAAGCAGATCGTTGCCGATGCCGATGCACAGCGTACGGGCCTGTATCTGCGACAGGGCATCGGCCATATTGCCCCGTCCGCGGGCCACATTGTGGGTGTCCTGGGTTTTGGTGATGGCATAGTAGCTGTAGGCGTTAAAGCGCTTTACGAGTTTTTCTCCCTGATACCTCTGATAGGACGAGGCCCTGAAGTGGTCGGTGATGTTTTCGGAGGTTTCCTGCTGGCTGAGGTTGTATGCCTCGTAGCCACGATAGCTCAGCAGGCCGATGGCCCTGGCGGCTGCCAGGCCCTTTTGCCCTCCTGCTTCATGGATGCCATCGAATCCCGGGTCGGCCTCAATAGCCATGCGTTCTGTCTCGTTGATGGCAATGGCCCATGGGGTGGCCTTTGGCCCGGTGGCGATCAACACCAGCCGCTTTACCAGCCCGGGCTCCATCACGGCCCACTCCAGGGCCTGGAAACCACCGACCGAACTGCCTGTCAGCAAATGGATGGTCTCGATGCCCAGATGGTCTTTCAACAGCGAGTGCCCCCTTACAAGGTCTCTGACAGTAAGCAGGGGGAAGTCTTTTAACCAGGGTTTGCCGTTGCCGGGGTTGATATTTGCGGGGCCGGTGCTGCCATAACAGCTTCCCAGTATGTTGGCACATACGATGGTATACTTTGCCGGATCGAAGGTTTTCCCTTTGCCTACCATGCCGGGCCACCAGGAGGTTGGGTCTGAATTGGCCGTCAGGGCATGGCATATCCACACCACCGGTTTGTCGCTGATCGCGGGGTTTTCTGACAGGTGATAGGCGATCACCGGATCCTGCAGCCAGCCCCCCAGCTCCAGGGACAGTTTGCCTGTGTAGTGAAAGCGACCTTTCTTCATGGAACAATGCGTCTTGATTTTCCTCAAATCTAATCAAAATCGAGTCGCTCTGGCATTTTTTCCGGCCTGTGCCTGGGGCGGAAGCCGGGATTTTTTTATTTTTATACTGTATTGAGGCCGCCGGCAAAAAACAGCCAGCGGGATTGCGCCGCAGGGTTGCCGCGGCCCATCGCCGGGGAGCACGACTCCTGAGTTTGTGTTCATTTTGGGAAAAGCCTGCAGCAATCCACGATCGTTCATAATCAAGCTTTACAATGTCGGCTTATATCAGCAGGGAAAAACCCTTCAGCAAAAAGTGGTTCAAGGCCTATGGGTTCATCGTCCTGGGGGCTGTGGTTATCAGTGTTGGCTATGTGTATTTCATCATCCCATACAAGATCCTGCCCGGAGGGGTGTACGGGATAGCTATCGTGTTGCACCACAGCCTGGGCTTTCCGGTGGGCATGACCGCCCTGGTTTTCAATGCGGCACTGCTTGGGCTGGGATTGAAGGTGTTGGGTCCCCGTTTCGGCATCAAAACCCTTACCGCCCTGGTGCTTACCTCACTACTGGTCGACCTGGGTAGTTTTCTCACCGGCCTCGAGCCCCTGGTCGAAGACGACGCCCTGTTGTCTTCCATCTTCGGTGGGGTGCTGGTGGGGGTGGGTGTCGGCCTGATCTTCAAATCCAGGGCCTCGACAGGAGGTTCGGATGTTTTTGCCATGATACTGGCAAAATACAGTAGTATGCCCGTGGGGCAGCTCATGATCGTTATCGATTCGGTGGTGGTATTGCTTGGCCTGGCTGTTTTCGGCGACTGGAAGATTCCCCTGTATTCGTGGATACTGATCTTTGTGTACGGAAAAACTGTCGACATTGTGCTTCAGGGGCCCAGCTACGACAAAACCCTCTTCATTATCAGTAAGAAGCACGACCTGATCAAAACCAAGCTGGTGAACGACCTGGGCCGGCGGGGCTCCTTCATTACCGGCGAAGGCATGTTTGGCGGCAAGCACCACAAGATCATCTTCACCACGGTTACCCGGCGCGAAGTGGCCCTGCTGCAGGATTACATCCATGAGATCGACCCCGATGCCTTCATGACGGTGCTCCAGGCCAATGAGGTGCTCGGGGGGGGCTTCAAAACCCTAAAGCAAAAGCTGGAGGATTAGGCCGGCGCCATTCCCCCAGCTTTTGCCGGGTCAGATTAACTGTCATCGGGTTTCCGGATACATGATACCGGTTTGGTTCCAAGTCCGGGCGTCAAAGCTGATACCCCAGCACTTCGAATAAAGCATTGTATGTCATCCGGTGCCCGATAATGATGCCGATCAGGGCCAGGATGATGATGAGCATCACGTGCCAGATCTCTATGTGATGAAAAGCCAGCTCGCTCCGGTACAACTTGATGTATACAAACAGCCCCAATGCGGCTGCCAGTGCCAGGCCCGATACCGCAAGCGTAATGCCGGTATGGTGTTCTGCCACCATAGGCTGCACCAAAAAGGCCATAACGACGGGGACCAACAACAGCAAGAGGAAAATCAGTTTTACGGTATGTTTTTTCATTTCTTGAAGATTTATTACTAAGAGCAATTTTCATATTCGATCAATGCTATATCCAGTTGGTTGCTAAAGTTCCAGAGAGCCACTCCTTCGCAAAGGGCGAACATCCCCAGCCCACCCCATATGGATGTCAGGACTCCTACTCCCAGACTCGCACCCACGCATGCTATCATATGTGAAGCGAGATTTGATTGCGCATTGTTGACCATTGCACTGAACATATTAATGCAATATCCTTTTGCAGGGTGTTCTTTACAAAGATAAAGATCGAAATATTCCGACAAAATTCCAGTCTGGGTTTCACTGTCCAGTTCCGGAAAGTTGGTTCTGGTCATCAGATCATGGCCCACTTGATGCATGAGTTGCAAATACGCCGCCAATTCATCGGTAGTGCGAAAGCCCATATGGTGCAGGATGTTGTCCAGTTCCTCCTGCTCCATGGCAGTCAGCTGGTCTGCGGTCAGGAGTTCAGTGAGCCGTACTTCATCAAAATTAAAATGTTTGTCCCGACCGAAGCTCATAATGTGTTCCTGCTGTTTTTCTTTTAATGAAACCAGCTCAGAGTGATAAGGAGATCTGCTCAGGTATGAAATGTTGAAGTCCTGGAGCACCTCTGCCTGGGGCCTGGCCTCATCATGCATATCGCAGCCGTAAATACCTGCCAAAATTATGGCGGCGCTAAAAAAAAGTCTTTTCATTTTCTTACATTTGTGTGTTAAACATTCTGTTTAATAACCTCATCCCAAAAACGATTTTGCGGTCATTGGCGGGATGGGGTTTTTTGTTCCGGCATTTTGCTTCTGGAAAGATGCCTGGAAAGGCCTCATCGCTGCGGCCCTGCAACTCCCCGCTGCCGGCCTCCACCTGGTGGAGCCCGGCGGCTGATGGGTTCATTAGCTTTGTTCCGTTTGCATTTCGTATTTGGTTTTTTTCAGTGATCAGGTACCCGGGTTCTTCCGCCCGGAATTGAGCAAAGGCAGACCGCACAGTCAGGAGGGGACATTGCCGTTGTTCCCTAATAATCGGGATGTTAAGACACGCATTAACCCTTCAGAAGCCTACGGCCGTGTACCCCTGTCCGAGATCCGGAACGCGTTGAATTAACCCGGTACGGTTTGATGATCAAGCCCGGTAAATAAGCCTGCGGATCTTCTGGAAATTGCAAACAATAAGGGCTGCTATTGAAACGGGCACGAATATCAGTGAGATCAGCAGCAAGTAATCCATAGACGATACCCCCAGGATTTTCCCGATCGTTCCAAATAGTCCGGCTCCGATGCCCAGTAAAAGCATCATGGCAAAAGCGAGGTTTGTTGTTTTCATTTTTTTGGTTCTTTTTGAATGTTCCATAGTGCGGGGATGATTGAAGCCTCGTGGCCTGTTTCGTGGTTTTGTCCGGGCAGTCATCGATGCATCAGCAAATAGATTGCAAGGGCAAGCAGGAGACCAAAAAGAACAGATTGCTTTATCTTTTCGGGCAACTCCAGGGTTTTATGGCTGCCCATGTGGAAATACACCGAACAAATACCGGCTGCTGCCAATAAACCTATGCTTGCCGGAAGGATGACATCAGAAAAATAAATCACAATGCCCGAGTTGGCCAGGATCACCGATGCGAATGCGGCAGCCGTTGCTTTTTGCCTACCGGTCAATTTGTAATACCTGAGCGCGTCCGTACTCAGGCTAAGCCCCATGATAATTCCAACAGCAGGGACAAAGGCATGGATCCCATCCATAAAAAACAATCCCCAATGAAAAAATACAGCGGCAAGGATCCCCATGGACAACCAGGATGCCAGACCCGCAGCAAACAGCCCCGGTTCGGTAAACGGATTCAAGGTACGGA
The DNA here is from genome assembly GCA_003560165.1 of Bacteroidales bacterium. GTDB lineage: Bacteria > Bacteroidota > Bacteroidia > Bacteroidales > UBA7960 > PUPG01. The sequence continues at coordinate 9,082 of PWJC01000024.1, read as the reverse complement.
GCACCACCAACAGGTAATACAGAAACAGGATTGTCAGGATCAATAAAGTGAAGTATGCGGAATCCATCATTCGGTCAGGTTTACTATGATATTTTTTTTTCAGAGTCAATGATATTTTAGGTTATTGGTTGCGTTGGTCTCGTTTTGCCGGCAACGCGTATGGTTGTCAATGGCAATGGCCATTTCGATGATGGCCTTGGCTGTGGCTCCCAAGGCGCAAATTTTGGCCCCTATAAATCCGTAATAAATGGCTCCTGCAACACAACCCATCAGCGTGGTATCGAATTTAAAATGAATGTTATGAAAAGCTTGTTCAAATGCTTCCTTGCACCCCTCTTTTTCAGGAAAAGCAGGTTGAACTTCCTTTGATAATATGCGGGCTGACAGAGAAAGAACTGTGTTAAGCTGTTCTTCATCAAGAGACTGAAGTGCATAATTATGTATGATTTCTTCAATACGCCCGATTTGGATTTCCACAGATTCCCTTTCGACATTAAAAATTCTGAGGATGTCATCCTGTACCTTGTTGTCGAGATCTCTTACGGATAAGTTATCCTGATAATATTTGTTCTTTACCTTGCCAAGGAGTTCCCGGTTTTTTTTGCTGAAAGCAACAAATTCCATATCCCGGGAAATGTATTCGGCGATTTCCTCAAGGCATAGGTCACGAGAGTTGTTGCTGATGATTTCTTTATCGTCTATCCGTTCCGAACAGGAAATCGCAACAAGCGTTATACAAAGGTAGATGGAGATTGACAGAGAAGTTCTCATTTGCATCCAATGATTGGTTAAACATTCTGTTTAATAACCTCATCCCAAAAACGATTTTGCGGTCATTGGCGGGATGGGGTTTTTTGTTCCGGCATTTTGCTTCTGGAAAGATGCCGGAAGGGCCTCATTGTTGCCGGCCCGCAACTCCCCGCCGCGACCTCCACCTGGTGGAGCCCGTCGGCTGATGGGTTCACGGTCTCAGAAAAACGACTGTTAACGTTTTTTTCATAATTCAGATAAGATGGGGTTATTCATCCTTCAATATAATTTTTACGCAGATAAAGATAGGATATGATCTGGAGTATGGCCTTGTTTTCAGCCCCCGATTGCCCTCAGCGGTCATTTTCTGTTACCGGCCTGTCAGAAATCATTATTTACAGACCGGCTGGCGGGTGTGTGCAAAAAATGCGTATTTTTGCACCCTTTTTAATCCCTGACCCGGCCATTATGATGCAGCAGATCAGAAACATTGCCATTATCGCCCATGTAGACCACGGGAAAACCACCCTGGTCGACCGTCTTCTCCACCAGGTGAAATTGTTTCGCGACAACCAGGACATGGGCGATCTCATCCTCGACAGCAACGACCTGGAAAGGGAAAGGGGCATCACCATCCTGGCCAAGAATGTGTCGGTGCGGTATGGGGACCATAAGATCAACATCATCGACACCCCCGGCCACTCTGATTTCGGAGGGGAGGTTGAACGTGTGCTGAACATGGCCGACGGGGTGCTGCTGGTGGTCGATGCCTTCGAAGGCCCCATGCCCCAAACACGCTTTGTGCTGGAAAAAGCCCTGCGTATGAACAAAAAGCCCATTGTGGTGATCAACAAGGTGGACAAACCAAACTGTGACCCCGAAGCGTCCCAGGAGGCCGTTTTCGACCTGATGTTCTCTTTGGGGGCCACCGAAGACCAGCTTAATTTTCCCACGGTGTTCGGATCGGCAAAAAACGGATGGATGTCTGATCATTGGAAAAAAAAGACCGAAGACGTAGGATACCTGCTCGATGTGATTCTTGAGCACATCCCACCTCCGGCCACTCCCGATGGCAACCTGCAAATGATGATCTCTTCGCTCGACTATTCGTCGTATACCGGCCGCATTGCCGTTGGACGAATCCTTCGCGGAAGCCTGCAAGCAGGCATGCCCGTATCTTTGGTGAAACGCGATGGCCGGGTGGAAAAAACGAAGGTGAAGGAACTCTATATATTTGAAGGCCTGGGAAAGGAGCGGATCAAACACCGGATAGAGGCCGGGGAGATCTGTGCCGTGCTGGGACCTGAAAATTTTGATATCGGCGACACCATTGCCGATAGCGAAGAACCCGAAACCCTGGTGCCCACGGCCGTTGACGAGCCCACCATGAGCATGTTGTTCACCATCAACAACTCACCCTTTTTTGGCAGAGAAGGCAAGTATGTGACATCCAGACATCTGAGAGACAGGCTGTACCGCGAAACAGAGAAGAACCTTGCCCTGAGGGTGGAAGAGTCCGGCTCGCCGGATGCCTACATCGTGTATGGGCGGGGCATACTGCATCTGGCCATCCTTATCGAGAATATGCGGCGCGAAGGATATGAAATGCAGGTGGGCCAGCCAAAGGTGATCGTGAAGGAGATCGATGGTATCCGTTGTGAGCCCGTTGAGGAACTGACCGTAAATACCCTTTCGGGCTTTTCGGGCAAGGTCATCGAACTGGTGTCGATGCGCAAGGGCGAACTGATCAGCATGGAAACTAAAGGTGATAGGACGCATATGCTCTTCAATATCGCTTCGAGGGGCCTGGTTGGTCTGCAGAACAACCTGATGACGGTAACCGAGGGAGAGGCGGTCATGGCCCATCGTTTTACCGGTTTTGGCCCCTGGAAGGGAGAGATCGGGGGGCGCAGGAACGGCTCGCTGATCGCCATGGAAACGGGCACGGCCATTGCCTATTCGATCAACCGCCTGCAAGACCGCGGAATATTTTTCATCGAACCCAACGAGCCGGTCTATGCCGGGCAGATCATCGGGCAGAACAACCGCCCCGACGACCTGGCAGTGAATGTTATCCACACCAAAAAACTTTCCAATGTAAGGGCTGCAGGCAGCGACGAGAAGATGGGCATTGCCCCCGCAATAAAATTTTCTCTGGAGGAATGCATGGAGTATATCGCGGCCGACGAATATCTTGAGGTGACCCCATCTTCGTTGCGGCTTCGCAAGATCATCCTGGACGAAAACCAGCGCAAGCGCAGCGCCAAACAAGAAAGCAAATAAGCCGTTGGAAGTTAATCGACAAATAAGTTGCAGATATGGTTTAAGTTTCTTTATATTTACATATCAAAGCAACACGGTCTTCAAAAGCAATCACTGGAACAATACCACCGGATCCAGCTTTTGATTTTTTCGAACCCGGCAGGGTATCATTTCAGAAAAATGTCGTCATGATGAGTCAGGCGTTCCGGGTTCTTATTGTTGAGGATCTTAGCTGCGATGCCGACCTGGCTGTCAGGGAGATCACCAGGGCCATTGAGCCCGTGTCCTTTTACCGTGTCGAAACCAGGGATGCATTCATCAGGGCCCTGGAGCGTTTCCGGCCCGACCTGGTGGTTTCGGACTACCGCATGCCAAGCTTTAATGGCATGGACGCCCTGCAGCTCACCCTGGACAAAGCACCCCTTGTCCCCTTTATCATGTGCACCGGTTCCATTAACGAAGACACGGCCGTGGAATGCATGAAGGCCGGTGCCGCCGACTACGTCATCAAGGAACACATCAAACGCCTGGGGCCAGCCGTGAGGCGGGCCCTGGAAATGCGGGAGATCCGGATTGCCGGCCGCAAGACAAGGCAGGATCTGGTCGACAGCGAAAACCGTTTCCAGCGCATAGCCCAGAATGCCGACGACCTGATTTACCGTTACGAACTCCATCCCGAACGCAAATACACTTTTGTCAGTTCTTCGGCCCTGAAAATGACCGGCTATGCGCCCGAGGAATACCATGCCGATCCGGACCTGGGCATCAAGCTTGTACACCCCGACGACCGGAAGATCGTGGAAGAGGTTATCGGCAACAAGGCCGATCTGGATTCTCCCATCGTACTCAGGTGGGTAAAAAAGGACGGCGAGGTAATCTGGGCCGAACAGAAGATCGTGCCGGTTTATGACCACTCCGGCAAAATGATCGCCATCGAAGGCATCGTGCGCGACATCACGGGGCGAAAACAATCGGAAGATGCCCTCAGGGAAAGCGAGGAGCGATTCAGGGCCCTGCACAACGCCTCCTTCGGCGGCATTGCCATACACGATAAGGGAGTGATCCAGGAATGCAACCAGGGCCTGGCCCAGATGACCGGTTATAAACGGGAGGAACTGATCGGCAGCAATGGTTTGTTGCTTTGCGCGGAACATTCGCGTGATTATGTGATGAAGAACATTGTTGCCGATTACCAAAAGCCTTTTGAGGCCATGGGCCTGCGCAAAAACGGGGAGCAATTCCCCATGCGGGTCGAATCGCGCAACATCCCATACAGGGGAAAGATGATGCGGGTAACCGAATTTCGCGACATCGCTGAGCAAAAGGCGATTGAGAGCGAACTGATCAAGGCCAAGGAAAAAGCCGAAGGCAGCGATCAGCTGAAAAGCGCCTTCCTGGCCAATATGAGCCACGAGATCCGCACCCCCATGAACGGAATCCTCGGTTTTGCCGAGTTGCTGAAAGACCAGGAACTGACCGGCGACCAGCAGCAACAATACATTTCCATCATCAAGAAGAGCGGCGACCGGATGCTCAACATCATCAACGATTTGGTCGATATTTCAAAGATAGAGTCCGGTCAGGAGGAACTCTCGCTTTCCCTTACAAATATCAACGAACAGATCAGGCTGCTCAACGAACAGTTCAGGCAGGAGTTTGAAATGACAAAAGCCTTGAGGCTGAGTGCGGTTACACCGGCCGAAGATGTGGTGATCCGCACCGACAGGGAAAAACTGGTGACCGTACTGACCAAGTTGCTAAAGAACGCCTTGAAGTTCACCAACGCAGGCTTTGTCGAGTTCGGGTTTACAAAAAACAAAAAGACGCTCGAATTTTTTGTCAGAGATTCGGGCATCGGCATTGCCAACAACAAGCTGGAAAGTATTTTCGAGCGTTTCATCCAGGCCGACCAGTCTTTTTCGAGAGTCTATGAAGGAGCCGGTCTGGGCCTGAGCATTGCCAGGGCATATGTGGAAATGCTCGGGGGCAGCATCGGGGTGGAGAGCAAGGAAGGGGCCGGGTCATGCTTCCGTTTTTCCATTCCCATCGAAGAAGGACAGTCCGAAAAACTCCTTGTTACCGAAGCCGAACTGTTTAAGAACGGTGATTACGGCAACCGCAAGCTGAAGGTGATGATCGCCGAAGACGACAGGGCTTCGTTCATGCTCATCTCCCTGGCCATCAAAAAAATGAGCCAGGAGATATTGCAGGCAAAAAACGGTCAGGAAGCCGTGGAGGTTTGCCGTGAAAATCCCGATATCGACCTGATACTAATGGACATCAAGATGCCCGGGATGAACGGTTATGAAGCCACCCGCGAGATCAGGCATTTCAATCCCAAGGTGGTGATCATTGCCCAGACCGCACTTGCCCTGGCCGGCGATAAGACCAAGGCCATTGATGCCGGATGCAACGACTACATTTCCAAGCCCATCAGGCGGGCCGAACTAAACGCACTGATCAAAAAGTACTTCTGAACCTACTGCCCCAGCCGCTGCAAACTTCCGCGATGCTGCGGATTGATCAGCAATGCCCTGGCATAGGCCTTTACCGCTTCCTCTTCCTGCCCTGCAGCACGGTGGGCATCGCCCAGCATCATCTCTGCCTGGGCCGAGCCGGGGAACAGCGAGGTGCCCAGGCTGAAAAAGGCGATGGCCTCCCCGTACCTGTTTAGCCACAGCAAATCCCTTCCCAGCGTCGAAATATGTTGCAGCCCTGTCTGGGGTTCCCCATTTGTGTCAAGTTGCAGACGAAGGTATTCAAGGGCCGGGTCCAGGCCTTCCGATTCAAGTATCCTGGCAGTTGCCAGCGTTATGGACCGACTGAAATCGATCTCTTCGCCGTACAGGATGCGTACGATGTTCCGTTCGATGGGACGGATCTCGCCGGGCCGGGTATTGCAGAACACCAGTATGTAGTAGCCGTCTTCGGGCAGCCGGGTGCCGATGCTGGTGAAACCGTTGGTTCCGCCGGTATGCTGCTGAAAATAGACGCTGTCGGTGTTGTTGATTGTTCGGTATCCCACGTTCCATCCGTAGGCATATCCGTTGAGGTTGGGCCGGAACAACAGCTCCTGATGCTCACTGTCGAGCAGGCTGTGTTCCCTGAGGGCCGCATCCCACAATACCATATCGTGAGGGGTGGTGTACATGTCGCCTGTGGCCAGGGCGGTGGACAGGTCGCGGAATTCGGCCCTGATAAAGCCATCGAGCAGAAAATCGTAGCCTTCGGCCCTGTTCATCATAATGGAGCGGTGATCCTCGATGCCCGAATCGTACATCTGCAGGGGGTTCAACACCCTTTCTGCCAGGAGGTCGTTGAACTTTTTCCCCGAAACCTCCTCCAGGATGTAGCCCAGCAGGTAATAGCCGAAACTGCTGTAGCTGTATCGCTCACCGGGGTTCCACATCAGCTCGAGATCCCAGAACAATTCAACAAAGTCTCTGTGCTCAAAGAACTGCCTGCCATACAGGGGGAAAAAACCCGGAATGCCGGCATAGTGCGGCATGCCCGAAGTATGCGAGAGCAGGTGGTGGATGGTGATCACATCGCCCTGCGGCTGAGGATAATCGGGGATATACTCCGCTACGGTGGCATCCAGCCGCATGCTGCCTTCGCTTACCTTCTGCAGTATCAGCATGGCCGTGAATTGCTTCGAGATGGAAGCGATGCGGTATTTCATGCAGGGGGCGTTTTCGATCCGGTGCTCAATGTTGGCGTAACCAAAGCCTTTGGCATAAAGGATCTCCCCGTTTTTCGCCACCAGTACGCTTCCTGTGAAGTTGTTGTGGTTGTGGAAAAGATCCATCAGGCTGTCTAAACGGGCAACCGGTTCGTTTGCCTGAACCTGGGTAAGAAATAGGATGCATGCGGCGAAATAAAGCAGGCGTTTCATGTTTCTGGGATGAGTTATTGTTTTGTTTTTTAAAGAATGATGTTGAGGTTTTGCCAAAGATGGTATTTTTTTTTAAAACAAGGGCAAAAAAACAGAGAATACATATATTTGTCGTATTCTTTGAATGCCTTAAATATCAACTGCTAACGAACTATTCTTCTGACTTATGAGAGCCTTTGCCCCCACATTTTGCCTGTTTGCCTTACTCTTTTTGCCATCGATGGCCCTTTTGTGCCAGCCAATGTCCGAGCGATCCATTCCCCTGAGGCAGGAGGCCTATCGCATCGCGGTATTGTCCTTTGTACACGAAACCTGCACCTATTGTCCCGATCCGGCGGGCCTGGAAGACTGGCTGGCCACAGGCCCGGCCACCGACAGGATACTGGGCGGAGGCAGCGGACGGGACTACATCGGGGGCTTTGAAGACCGGATGGCCGTTTATGGGGGGGTTGAACTGACCGGCATTACCTCACCGGCCGGCATGCCGGTCGGAGGCACCGGGCGCAGCTGGAATTCGATGGAAGTCTGGGACTACTTTACCGGGAAAATGATGGCCGACCTGGACGAGAAGGGCCCCTTCGACGGCATCCACCTGGCCGTGCACGGTTCGATGGCAGTGGCCGGCATAGCCCGGCCCGAAGCCGAGTTGGCACGCATGGTGCGCAGAAAGCTCGGCCCTGAAGTAGTGATCACCGCATCGCTCGATCTGCATGCCTGTGTGGATGCCGAGCTGGTGGCCGAAGATGCGGCTGATGCCGTTTTTGCCACCAAGCGCTTTCCGCATTACGATGCGGCCCTCATGGGGCAGCATGCAGCCGATGTGATGATCCGGGTGCTGCAGGGAACTTACCGGCCGGTGGTGGCTACCCGGAAACCGGGGGTGATCACCCCCAGCTTTTTCCAGGCTACCGTACGCTACCCTGCACGGGAGATCATGGAAAGGGCCAGGCGATGGGAAGACAGGGAGAAAGACGTCTATGTTTCGGTGAACTTTGGGTTTGCCTACGCCGATGTGCCGGATAACGGAGCTTCGATCTATGTGGTGACCAATAATGACCAGGAACTTGCCGACAGGATCGCCGACGACATGAACCAGTTTTTCTGGATGAAAAGGGAGGCGTTTGTCTTTAAGGACATATTCGGGGTGGAAGACGGGGTTGCCCATGCCATGGAAGCCGCCGGCAGGGGAGAGGTGCCCGTGGTGATCGCCGATGGATGCGACCGTACAGGGGGGGCTACCTGGATCACCCACGAACTCATCCGCAGGGGGGCGTCCAACTTCGCCATCGGCACCCTGGCCGACGGGGAGTTGTTCGATGACCTTCACGAACGCGGGTTGAGGGCCGGCGACAACACGGGACGTATCCGGGTAGCCGGCACCTCCGACATGCTGGCTGGAGATCCCATCGAACTGGAGGACGCCGTGCTGGAGTTCATCGACCGCCAATACGCGGTGCTTTTATTCGGGAACAACAACCGCATAGTGGTCTCTCCTGCTCTGCGGCAGATCACCTCGCCCGGGTGGCATGCCAGGGTGGGCATTGATTTCGATGAGCTGGACATCGTGGTGCACAAAACCAGGGTGCACTTCTTCCGTGGTTATTACGAGACCGGCATTGCCGGTGAAGAATACCCCGGTACCATCGTGAAGATCGAAGTGCCCGGATGGGGCCCGGCCGACATCACAAAGATCAACTTCGTGAACGGAGGGCAATACCTCTACCCGCTGGATATGGACAGGGAAATGGGCCATATATGGGACAGGCCCTATATCGGCGAAGAGCAGATGATCTACCAGACCGGCGAAGGCCTGATTTTAGAACCGGGAAACAACCGGTAGGACTGAATTTTTGGGGATGAGCGAGGACGGAAGGTGGAAGGGAGAAGGGAGTAAGTAGTAAGTAGTAAGTAGTAAGTAGTAAGTAGTAAGTAGTAGGTAGGAAGAAGAAGGTAGAAGGTGGAAGGTAGAAGACGGAAGACAGAAGACGGAAGACAGAAGGTAGTAAGTAGTAAGTAGTAGGTAGTAGGTAGGAAGAAGAACGTTGAAGAGCTGGAAAGTTGAAGAGTTGAAGAGTTGAAGAGTTGAAAAGTTTAAGAAGTTTAAGAGTTTAAGAGTTGAAAAGTTGAATCTTAAACCCATTAAACTTTTAAACGTTTAAACCTGTTGGGATTTTC
>PWJC01000033.1 GCA_003560165.1 Bacteroidales bacterium | reverse complement strand
TTTTCAACTTTTCAACTTTTCAACTCTTCAACTTTTCAACTCTTCAACTTTTCAACTTTTCAACTCTTCAACTTTTCAACTTTTCAACTTTTCAACTTTTCAACTCTTCAACTTTTCAACTCTTCAACTTTTCAACTTTTCAACTTTTCAACTTTTCAACTTACTTCTCTCTGTCTTCCGTCTTCTGTCTTCTACTTTCTACTTTCTATCTTCTACTTTCTATCTTCTACCTTCTACCTTCTATCTTCCATCCCCCGGTTTTCCTTAATGAACGTTAATGTCAGCGTGCGGTTATGCAGGGCCAGATCGAGCTGTGTGCCTGGAGTCAGGCTGCGGTCTCCGAGCAATTCCCCGCCGAGCAGGGGGATGCCGTAACCTTTGTTCATGATCTGACGGGGATAGTAAGCCGGAAGCAGGTCCATGACCCCCTGCAGGTAATGCTCATGCTTCCGGGTAAGCTGCCTCGAATACCCGATGATCAGTTCGAGCATTTGCCCGTTTCTCGAAAGGCTTTGGCCGATCCGCCCCTCTGAGCGATGCCGGACAAGTTGAAGCAGCCGGGAAAGATCTCCACGGCCCTGCTGCAGCCTAGCCGCAGGCAGGGAAAAAACCGTTTCGGCAGTCACGGAGAGGGCATTCCTTTCGTCGCTTATTAGCTGTTTCGTGGCCAAAGCAAGCCGGTTGACCCCTTTGTGCAAAAGGCTTCTTCGCTCGCCCGCCAGATTCAGGGCAGCTGATGCCAGTTGACTGTGCACCCCCTGTATCCGGGTATCGAATCGAAGGGCGCGCTCAACGAGATAACTGCCCAAAGCCGTAGGGGTTTTGTGGTGGGTATGGGCCACCAGGTCGGCCACGCTCACATCGGTCTCATGCCCGATGCCCGTGAACACAGGTTTGGGATGCAGGGCGATCTCCCGGGCAATTTCCCAGGCATTGAAGACTTCGAGGTCCAGCCTGGACCCCCCTCCCCTGACCAGCGCAATGAGTTCGCAGCGGCTGTCGCGCAACTCCCTGAGCCTCCCGCAAATCTCTGCCGCAGCCTTATCGCCCTGCATCAGGCAGGGAAAGACCTGGTACCGGAAAAAATATCCGTAGGCGTTGGTTTCCAGTTGCCTGATCAGGTCGGTAATCCCCGCTGTCTGTGGCGACCCGACAATGGCGATGTTTTGGATCACTTCGGGAAGTACATGCTGTTTGTTTTTTTGGATCAGTCCGCCGGCATGCAGGCGGTCGAGGGTTTCCTGCCGGCGCTGTTCCATCGACCCGAGGCTGAACCGGAGGTCGATGTGGTGAACAATGACCACCAGCCCGTATTGTTCGGTAAATTCGATCCCGGCCAGGCACAACACCTCGTTGCCCTTTTTAATGACGTGCCGGAGATCCTCCCCGAGTTCTTTCCTGATCCTTTCGAGACTGTTTTGCCAGATATTGCCGCGGCATTGTGCAATAAGCCGTCCGTTAAGGGTTTCGGACAACTGCAGGTAGCAATGCCCGCTTTTATGGAAATGAACCTGCGAGAGTTCGGCCCTGAGCCAGAACCTGCGACCCTTCATCTTCGACTCCAGCAGCTTACGCACATCCGCAAGCAGGGCATGCAGGCCGATGATCTGTTTTTCGTCCATCAGAACACCATGAATTTTTTCACCTCGCGCACATTATCCGCACCGGTAAGCATTTCCAGTAATCGAAACGCCACCGCCATAGCCGTGGAAGGACCCGCCGAGGTAATGATGTTCCCGTCCACGACAACAGGGTCCTGCTTCACCAAAGCCCCCATCGACGACAGCTGAGCCATCCGCTCTCCGCCGGGCAAGGGGTAGGTGGTGGCCCGCCGCCCCCGTAACACCCCTGCCCTGCCCAGGGGAAGGGCGCCGGTGCATACCGAGGCAAGCGGCTTGTTGCCGCGTTCGAACGTCCTGATCAATTCAAGGAACTCTTCGCGAAAAGCGTCTTCGTAATACCCGGCCGACTCAAAGCCCCCGGGTATCGCCAGGGCATCGTATTGAGCCGGGTCGAGCTGCCCAAAATCCAGGTGGGGGATCACCCGGGTGCCCCACACGCTGCGCACCTCCGGCCTGAGGGCAGTGGTTTTCAGGTTCACCGGAAAAAGACCGTGTTCCCTGCTCCATCCCATGATATCGGAAAAAGCGCTGGCCTCGATCTCTTCAAAGCCCTGTGCCAGGAACAAAAGGACCTGTTTCATGGTTTAGCATGTATGGAATAATTCGTATATTGTAACTAAGCAGGTGTACGTGCACCCCAAAACCGGCAATAAAGATGTTTAAAAAATTAGGGAGCACCAAATATCACCCCAAAGATAAGCCAATTATGGCCTGGGACGGAACATGCGGGTTTTGTCACTATTGGGTGATCAAGTGGAAGAAAATGACCGGCGACAGCATAGAATACAAGCCATATCAGGATGTATACCAGGACTTTCCCGACATCGAGCACCGGTATTTCAAGCAAGCCATCCGATTCATCGACCTTGACGGCAACATCTACTCAGGCCCGGAAGCGGTTTTCCAGGCCCTTCACCGGTATGCCTCCAAATGGCGCTGGGTAATGCCGCTGTACCGCAAATTCAGGCCATTCCGTTTTCTTGCCGACCGGTTCTACTCCTTTGTTTCGCGGCATCGCGTGAAATTCTACCGGATTACCGTCAGCTTATTGGGAAAGAACCCGGCCCGGCCAAAACATTATTGGGTTGCTTACCTTGGAATAATCGTCGTGGTGGTGACCGGGCTGATCGCATTCAGTTAAAGGAGGAAGGCCGGAACCAAAGTGATTGTGCGCCCATACTCATAAAAAATCAGCCAGGGGGATGAGCATGAATGATTTTGCCGAAGTGAGTACCGGTGAATTAAAAGAGGTTCTCGGACATGATAAGGTTTCGGTCATCGATGTCAGACCGGCCGAGTCGTACAACGGCTGGGCGCTTCACGGCGAGTCCAGAAGAGGGCATATTGCGGGGGCCAGATCGTTGCCCGCGGCCTGGGCCGAATACATCGACTGGATCGAGATCGTCCGCAACAAAGGGCTTCATCCCCGCCAACACATGGTTATCTACGGGCATGAACCTGCACAAAGCCAGAACGTGGCCTCCAGGTTCCGCAATGCGGGCTACGGCCGTGTTTGGATCTATCCCCATTTTACGGACGAATGGGTGCCCGACCCCCGGCTCCCCATGGACCACCTGCGCAGGTACAGCCATTTGATATACCCGGCCTGGATCAAAGACATTGTCGACGGGAAAATCCCTCCCGGCCACCATGGCAGCAAAACCGTCATTTGCCATGCCCATTACCGCAATCGCGACGCCTATCTTTCGGGGCATATTCCCGGCGCCATCGATTTGGACACCAATGCCCTTGAGTCGGCAGAGACCTGGAACAGGAAGGATCCCGAACAATTGAGGAAGGCCCTGCTGGCCCATGGCATCCGCTGCGACACAACCGTGGTGCTTTACGGCAAATACATGCACCCCGATAACCAGGATGAATTTCCCGGCAGTTCGGCGGGAGATATCGGCGCCATCCGCTGCGCATTCATCATGATGTATGCCGGGGTCGAAGACGTAAGGGTTCTGAACGGGGGCTTCCATCATTGGGAAAAACAGGGATACGAGGTACATAAAGACGATGTTCAAAAAACGGCCGAATACGATTTTGGAAGGGTGATCCCCGCCTGCCCCAGGCTGGCAGTGGATACCCCTGAGGCAAAACAGATGCTGGCCTCCGATAACGCAGAGTTGGTATGCGTGCGGAGCCTGCCCGAATACCTGGGCGAGGTGAGCGGCTATAACTACATCCAAGCCCGGGGGCGGATCCCGGGGGCCGTATTTGCAGAGTGCGGGACAGACGCCTACCATATGGAAAACTACCGCAACCTGGATTACACCACCAGGGAGTTCCACGAAACGGCCCGGATATGGAATCAGGCGGGCATAACCCCCGATAAGCACCTGGCATTTTATTGCGGGACAGGCTGGCGCGGCAGCGAAGCCTGGTTCAATGCCTGGCTTATGGGATGGCCCAGGGTATCGGTTTACGACGGGGGTTGGTTCGAGTGGAGCAATAACCCGGAAAACCCCATCGAAACCGGTCCGGCCCAGCGGAATCAACCATGAAAACCCCCATATAGGATGTACGACACACGTGAGGCATTTTGCATTACCGACCACCTGCCACGCATCGGGAAACCGGCCATGCAAAACGAAGTATTTCTGGGCCTGAAAGACAAACCCAGGCAGATAGACAGCAAGTATTTTTACGACAGCCGGGGTTCGGAACTTTTCGAAGAGATCACCCGGCTGGAAGAATATTATCCGACCCGTACCGAGAAAACCATCATTGAAGGCCTGTGGGAAAGAATGGATCCGGAGCACGAGCCCCTGCATATTGTTGAACTGGGCAGTGGCGACAGTTCAAAGTTCCGGCTCCTGCTCTCGGGGATCCCACCTTCGCAGCTGCCGCTTATCGGCTATTATCCGGTCGACATCAGCAAGGAGGCCATTGCACAGGCCACTGAGAACCTGTTGAACGAATTTCCTCCCATGCGCATCCATGGCCTGGTCCTCGATTTTGTTCACCAACTGCATTTGCTGCCCAGGCCCGGAAACAGACTGTTCTGTTTTTTCGGCAGCACCATAGGCAATCTGGACATTGATAAGGCTTATGGATTCATGGCCAAACTGGGCGGGATAATGGAACATGGCGAATGCCTGTTGCTGGGGCTTGACATGATCAAAAGCAAAGCCTTGCTCGAAAGGGCCTATAACGACAGCCGGGGAGTTACGGAAAAATTCAACAAAAACATACTCATGGTGGCCAACCGGCTGCTGGAGGCCGACTTCGAACCCGAAGCCTTCGACCACCTGGCCTTTTACAACCAGGAAGCCCGCCGGGTGGAAATGCACCTCAGGGCCCGCAAGCCCATGGACATCCATTGCGGGTTCAACGGCAAGCGCATCCGCATCCAAAAACATGAGTGCATCCATACCGAAAATTCGTACAAGTTCAGTCCCGGTCATATCCATGAACTGGGGAACCGGGGTGGTCTGCGGCTTACGGAGCTCTATTCTGATCCCGCATCATGGTTCAGCCTGGCCTGTTTTGAAAAAACACATAGAACGCCGAAATAATCATATTGCCCACAAAAACTGCCGGGTTAATAACGGATTCTGCCAGGAATTTCTTAACTTTAAACTAATCATAAACCCGGCGAACCATGAACGTATCCATGAAGGCCCTGCCCGCTGCAGCCCTGCTCCTGTTTTCTCTTTCCATGAATTCCTGCCAGCCACACCCCCCAGAAAGGATCGCCTCGCCAAACGGCAAACTGATGGCCGAAGTGCTCCTGCTCGGCAACGGGCAGCTTGCCTACGGAGTCCGCTACGAGGATGAGCCCGTGATTGAAACCTCCGTTCTGGGGTTCGAATTTTTGGACGCCCCTCCCCTGTCGGCGGGCCTTGAGATCACAGAAAGGGCCAGCCGCTTTTTTTCCGAACGCTGGGAAATGCCCTGGGGGGAGCAGCGGTATGTCGACAATACCTACAACGAGATGAGGTTGGGGATCAGGGAGCGGCAGGGGCTGCAGCGGTCATTCTTCCTGGTATTCAGGGTATACGACGACGGGATGGGTTTCAGGTTCGAGTTTCCCGAACAGGAACATATGGACCGGGTGCTGATCACCGAAGAGCACACCCATTTCAGGCTTACCGGTGATCATACGGTATGGTGGACCCCAGGCGACTGGGATATTTACGAACACCTGTACAGCAGCACCCCCTTTTCGCAAATCGACGCCCTGAGCAAGCGCAACCACCCCAACCTGGCCCAGAGTTTCATCCCGGTCAATGCGGTGAACACCCCCGTGACCATGAAAACTGCCGGTGGTCTCTACCTCAGCTTCCATGAAGCGGCCCTGATCGATTATGCCGGCATAACCCTGGAGATCGACCCCGTGAACCTGCAAATGAGGAGCAACCTGGTGGGCACCGAAAGAGAAGACTTCAAGGTGCAGCGCCATACGCCCTTCCACACCCCCTGGCGTACCCTGCAAATTGCCAGCAGGGCCGGCGACCTGATCGAATCGAAGCTGATCGTCAATCTGAACGAGCCCAATAAGCTGGGCGATGTATCCTGGCTCAGGCCCACCAAGTACATGGGCATCTGGTGGGAAATGCATATTGGGAAATCCACCTGGGGCATGGAGGGAAGCCGTCACGGGGCCACCACCGGGAACGCCCGCTATTATATCGATTTTGCAGCCGAACACGGCATCGGGGCCCTGCTGATCGAAGGCTGGTACACCGGCTGGGAACACTGGATCGGGCACCACGACCGGGAGGGGATCTTTGATTTCGTAACCCCTTACCCAGATTTCGACCTGGAAGAAGTAAGCTCATACGCCAGAGAGAAAGGGGTCGACCTGGTGATGCATCACGAAACCTCTTCGGCGGTCACTACCTACGAGGCGCAGATGGATACGGCATTTGCGCTGATGTCGCATTATGGGTACGATTACCTGAAAACCGGCTACGTAGGCACCATCATTCCCCGCGGTGAATACCATCACGGCCAATGGATGGTCAATCACTACATGAGGGTGATCAAAAAAGCCGCCGAACACCAGGTCATGCTCAACACCCACGAACCCATCATGGCCACAGGACTCCGCCGCACTTATCCCAACGATGCCACCCGCGAAGGCCTCAGAGGGCAGGAGTTCAACGCCTGGGCTACCGATGGGGGAAATCCGCCCGGACATCTGCCCATTGTGGCCTTTACCCGTATGCTGGCCGGACCCATCGATTATACTCCGGGCATCTTCAACATCAAGATCGAACCCTACCGCCCCGAAAACCGGGTGAACACCACCCTGGCCCAACAACTGGCCCTCTATGTGGTCATTTACAGCCCCATGCAGATGGTTGCCGACCTGCCCCGCTACTACGAGGACCATCCGGCCTTTCAATTCATCAAAGACGTAGGGGTCGACTGGGAAGAGTCCAGGGTGCTCGGGGGTGAGATCGGCGAATACGTCACCATCGTGCGCCGCGAAAGGGATACCGGCAACTGGTTTTTGGGCAGCATCACCAACGAGGCAGGCAGGGAACTCACCATACCCCTCGATTTTCTGGAAGACGGCCGTTATGCTGCCATCCTGTATGCCGATGCAGAAGACGCTCACTGGGAACATAATCCGACAGCTTACCGGATCGAAGAGTTCGAGGTGGACCGGACGTCAGAAATGTTCCTGAAACTGGCTCCCGGTGGCGGCGCCGCCATCAGTTTCCTGCGCATGCACAATGATTAGCCGCCGGATGTTTATGGAATAAGCCTCAGGCATGGCGGCAATTGGATCCGGGACATCATACCCGGCGCATTTTTTTATATGACCGGCCGGCAGCACTCTGGCTCGGCGTAATTTGAGAAAACCTAAATGAAACAAAACCAAAAAAACAAAAAGTTATGAAAAAACTGGAGAACAAGGTTTCGTTGATCACCGGCGCAAGCGCCGGAATGGGCCGTGCCATGGCCATACTCTTTGCCACCGAAGGAAGCAGGGTGGTCGCCACGGATATTAACAGCTCGGGCCTGGAAGAGCTTAAAAAGGAAGCGGCCGATAAGGGTTTGGAGTTGATTACCCAGGTAGCCGATATCTCAAAGGAGGAAGATATTGAGAAAATGATCGACACATCGGTCAGCACCTATGGTTCCCTGGATATTCTTGTCAACAATGCAGGGATCATCGATGACTTTAAAACAGTGGGAGAGGCCAGCAACGAGCTGTGGGACCGGATAATCGCCGTGAACCTTACCGGCCCCTTCAAGGCTTCGCGTGCGGCTGTGCGCATCATGGAGAAACAAGACACCGGGGGGGTGATCATAAACAATTCATCAATAGGGGGAATGTTCGGTGTCAGGGGAGGCGCTGCCTATGTTGCTTCGAAGCACGGACTGAATGGACTTACCCGGAACATGGCGGCGACATACGGTGTATACGGCAATATCCGGGTAAATGCGATCGCTCCCGGGGGTGTTGAGACCAATATCCAGGATACGATAAAAGAGCCGAGTGAGCTCGGAAACAAAGCCCTGGACGACAAAGGGGAAATGCCTATGGGCAGCTCCGGGGATCTTGCCAGGGTGGCCCTTTTTCTGGCATCGGACGATTCCGCTTTTGTGAACGGAGCCATTCTGACTGCCGACGGGGGTTGGACGGCAGGATGACAAGTCCCTGCCCGAACATCCAGCACACATCTGTGGGCAAACAGCGAATACGCCGTCCGTGGAACGGGAAAGGGAAAAAATTGTCCTGATCCGCAGTCCGCCGCTATAATGCAGGCGAAATCCGGTGAACCGGTGTCAGAATTTCGATTTGGCTTCCTTAAAGGAAGCGGACAGATCGTCCCAGGCGGCATCCATGCCTTCTCTTACGGATTCCCAGGCGCCCTCTCCCTTGGTTTTCAATTCATCGTATTGCGCCTTGCCTTTGGCCAGCTTGGTTTCAAGCTCCCTGATCTTGTTCTCCATTTCGATCTTGTCGCCGGCTTCCTTTTGTTTTGCCTGGGCGCGTAATTTGTCCAGATCGGCCTCCCACTCGTCGAGTTGGGCCTTTGCTTTTTCCTGATACAATCGGTAATCGCTCATGGTAGGTTTTTTTATGTTCAGTCTATAAGTTAAGAAAAAAAAACCAAATCACACAAAAGATTTCTGCTTAAACGGGCGTCTGGGTTTTCATCACAATGCTGCGGTAGGGGAAGGGGATCTCGATGCCCTCCCGGTCGAACCGCTCCTTGATCCGGACATACATATCCGTGCGCAGCACAAAGGCATTGAAGGATGTGGAAGCCCAGGCATATGCACGGAGCTTTACCGCGGAATCCCCAAACCCCATCACCCTGACGACAACCTCCGGATTATCGCCGGCGATCTCTTCGGGGGTTCTGTTGTCGAGAAAAAGGGGGTGTTTTGTCACTTCTTCCTGAATGATGCGGATGGCTTTTTTCAGGTCGCTGTCGTAGCTGATGCCCAGTTCAATAAGGCTGCATACCTTTTCGTCAATTATGTTCGAATTGGTGATGGTTTGGTTATTGATCACCGAATTGGGAATGATGATGCGGCGGTTTTCGTTGTTGCGGATTACCGTATGCCGGAGGGTGATGTCTTCAACGGTCCCGAAATATTCGTCGCTGATCCTGATAAAGTCGCCTACCCTAAACGGTTTTGAGGCCACGATGAAGATGCCCGAAATGATGTTGCCAAATGCTGCCTGGGAGGCAAAGCCAATGATGATGGCAAGGATACCAGCGCCGGCAAACAGGGATACCCCCAGGGTATTGAGCTCGGGAATGGAATGAAAGATAATGCTGATGGCGACCAGGTATATGATGAAGCTGACCGCGTTCTTGAAAAAATAGTAACGCGTAGGGTCTACCTTCAGTACCCGGGAGTTGCGCTCAAAATAGCGGTGCATCACCACCCTGAGCACCCTGGAGGCGATCACCGCCAACAAGATGATCAACAGCGGAACGATCACATAGGTGAGCAGCCAGGGGCTCAAACCCGCCAGGGCGGAGAACCCTGCCGGAGCATTGGAAAGAAGCATCATCGGATACCGGATTAAGTGGGACAAAACGCAAGCGAAACAAATAATACCGTCCCGGCCAAAGGGATCACTCGGTTTCAAAGCCCGGACCGGGTTCCATGCCGGGTATCTCGACCAGGGCAAAATCGACCAGGGTATTGGCAATGCCGTTGACCACGAACTGAACGGCAATGACCGCCAGGATCAGTCCGAAAACCTTGGTAATGATCTGCTTGCCCGATTCGCCAAGGTACTTGACGATCACCTTCGAATACACCATCGAATAATAACAGCTGACCGTGGTGACCAAAACCGCCAGAAACACGATCAGGGTATGATAGATGGTCGGTGCCTCGCTGGTGAGGATCATCACGGTTGCGATGGAACCAGGACCGCTGATGAAGGGAATGGCCAGAGGAATGACCGATATGTCGTCGGCGATCTCACCCCCGGGTTTGTGCGTGACTTCTTCTTCCTTCCCATTCCGGCTGCTGATCATGCCCATGGCGATGCCGAACAGGATAATGCCCCCCGCAATGCGGAAGGCCGCCAGGGTGATGCCAAACAACTGGAAGATAACACTACCCAGCAGGGCAAAGATAAAAAACAGGCTGGTCGAAATCTTGGTCGACTTGAAGGCGATCTTTCTCCGCTGGGTCTCGGGCATCTGGGTCGTCAGCGACACGAAGGCAAAAGCGGTGGTAAGTGGGTTAACGATAACGAAGATACCCGCAATGGTGATCAGCAGGTAAGACAGGGTGGTTTGAATAATCTCTACAACGTCCATCTGGTTTTCCTCCTTATGTTGTACAATTTGTCAGCAATGCATGCATCCGGCAGCACGTCCGGTCCGGACACTAATTTAGTAAATTTTTTAATTATCGGTACCATAAATTCCAGATGGGTACCAAAAACAACTGTATAGTCAAGGGATTATTCTTGTGGGTCTTGTCGAATCATTTTTGTATATAATTTTTTGAATAATTGTTTTTATCCAATTTTAAACCTTATCTTTGATTTAATCAATAGCCGATAGCCTCATTGGCATCAGACAGGCTGCAATCGGCAACATATTTTATTCTTCCCGCAAGACATTTCCATAACTCTTTCGGACAACACCTGGAGTTATGGAAAAAATAGGCAAAACCGGCAAAAAGCATGACGAACTGATCTCCGAACTGGAACGCTTCTATGCCGAAGAATTTACCATGCATTTCAGAGAAACCGTTCCCAATTTGGAAGCGATCATGAATCAACTGACCTCCAGAGTATATGGCCTGTTTCAAACCATGTTCGAATTGCTGGAAGTAGGGGATGCGGACAATGAGTGGTACTGGTCCGACAAAAAGGCAGAAAAGTTTCATGCCCGGATCAATGAATTATTTAAAAAAGGGGAGTATCAAAAGGCCTGCGAGCTCACCCTCAGTTTTCACTTATTCTTTTTTCATTTGAAAGTTTTTGAAAGCCTTTATTACAGCATGAAGCAGAGCATTGCAGACCTGCATTCATTAAAAGAGGAAATTGACGAGGATAAGGCCATGACGCGCCTCAACGGCATCCTGAAATGCTATGGCCTGGGGCTTACCGAAGACGAAAATAAGGACAAAATATGGCATCCGGCCGGAGGAATTCATTCCGGGGAAAACCGCGGACTCCCCAAAAACAAGTTCCGGCGGAATAACTTCGGACCGGAATAGTCTATTTGGCAACCGGCCGGCATCCAATTATGTTTCACAACGCATCATCCATCCGAAGGCATAGATCCGATGAATTATAAAAGACCCTTAAGCAGAGCGGAAAAAAGAGCGCTGCAGTCAACGCTCGAAAAATTTTACACCCGGCATTTCAACGAGCACTGCAAGGGCACCATTCCGGTTCTGGAAACCCTGTCAACCCAACTAAAGGGAACACTAGAAGAATTGTTTCAGATCATGTTTGCCATGTTGGACGTGGCGGATATTGATGAACGCAGGACATGGAGCGATAAAAGGGTGCGGCATTTCAGGAACGCATCGATCGGCTGTTGGAGGAAGAGCGCCACGAAGAGGCCCGCAAACTGACTATTCGATACCATCTGTTCCATTTCACCATCCGGCTTATGGAGATCCATTATCTGCGCATCAGGGAAACGATCCATAGTATGAAGGAGCATCAGGAAGAACTTGAGGAGATGGAAGCGGTGAATAACCTGAACGACATACTGGAAAGTTACGGCATCGGCATCAACAACAGAGGAAAAATCAACTGGCTCAACGACAATGATTTATCAGCCTCCTGAATACCGGCTTCATGGCCTGGGCGCGGCCAGTACCTGGGTCCAGTAGGGTCCGCTGCGGGCAATGCCCATTTCGCTGAACCCTTTCCGCATGATGTTGGCGCAATGCCCGGAGCTGTCCATCCATCCCCTGATCACGGTGTGCTCATTGTGCCCGTGGCCCATGGCAATGTTCTCTCCGATGCTCCGCCAAAGATAGCCCACACTGTCTACCCGGTTTCTGAGCAGCGAACCATCGCTGCCCTGGTGGCCAAACTGTCCGTGCTTGTGCATGTCGCGGCTGTGGATCAGGGCTGCCTCCTCCAGTTTGCTGTTCCAGCCGAGAGCCTCCACCGGAGGATAGAACGAACCTCCGCAATAGGCACCTTCAGTCCTTTGGGCATTGACCAGTTCGAGGAGCAATTCCCGGTCGATTTCAGCGTTATGGAAAAGACGGGCCTCCGAAGCGGTTGATCCGGAGTGGCCCCAGAGCACATAAGTCAGGGCGGCAGCAAGCAGTATGGGTCTGTACAACAAAGGCATCGCAAACAAGAACGTTCCCGGGTGAACAAAACATATCAAAAATAACAAAAAGCCGAATTACCGGGCGCTCTTTCGTGAGCCTTGAAACCGGGCGGGGATTTATTTAACTTTGAAAAAAACCGATCCATGACCGACAAGAAAAGGACCGCTATAGTAACCGGGGCTTACGGAGCCATCGGCAAAGCCATCGCCCGGGGCCTGGCCGGAAAGGGATACCGGGTAGTCTTGATTGGACGCGATGCCAGCCGCCTTGCAAAAGCCAAAGAAGAGATTGCCGCCGATACGGCGAATGAAGATATCCAATGGCATGCTTTGGACCTCTCGCGCAAAGAAGAGATCAAAGCCCTTGCGGACAAGTGGGAAGGCCCGCTCCATGTGTTGATCAACAATGCCGCCACAACGCCCCGGATCAGGGAGCAAACCCCCGAAGGCATTGAGATCCAGTTTGCCACCAATGTGCTTGGCTATTTCTGGATGACCCGCTATTTTGCGCCCTTCATGGAACACCTAAACGATGCCCGCATTGTCAACGTAGCCAGTTACTGGGCCGGCGACCTGAACCTGAACGACCTGGAATTCGAGACCAGGCCCTACGACAACGACCTGGCCTACCGTCAGACCAAACAGGCCGTACGCATGCTCACCGCCGCATTCGCCAAGCGGCTCAAGGAAAAAAACATTTCCGTACTCGCCGCCCATCCGGGCGATGTGGCCTCCAAGCTGAGCAATCTGCTGGGTTACGGGGGCTGGGAGGCGGCCGAAGAAGGAGCGGCCACCCCGCTTTATTGCGCCACCGATCCCGGCCTCAGGGGGGTGAGCGGAAGGTACTTTACCCATGGCAGGGAAGAAAAATGCCCTTTTGCCCGCGACAGCCGGGCTGTCGAAAAATTGTTTGAGATCTGTAGCTGGTATTGATCCCTGTAAAGTTTCATCCGGAGCCGGGTTCATTCATGCCGGTACCAGATAAAGCCGGAGGCTTCACCCGCCGGTGGCGCACTCCATAAGCCTGAGTCCATTCCCATAATGCCCGCAACTGCTTGCTCGTTTTACGGCCTGCTCACGAAGGCGGTTGCCGGGTCTTTTTGCTGTTCCACTCAAAAGCCTCCGACATGAACAACACCTGGTACAGCAGGGCGTTGGTCCAGTATGCCCAGTCGTGGCGGCCGGGGCGTTCGATGTAGTCGTGGGGTACGCCGGCTTCGAGCAGGCGGCGGTTGAGCTTGCGGTTGGCTTCGATCAGAAAATCATCCACCCCGCAATCGATGATCAGCGGCATCTGGTTTTCCTTCATCAGCGAGACCATATTCACCACCGAATGATCGGCCATAAAAACGGGATGAAGGTGTTCGGGGCCCACCTCTGCGGCCACCTGCCTCATAAAGTTCTCCCGTGACTCGGCAGGAAGTTCCCAACTGTCCATATCCAGGTCAACGGCCCCGCTCATGCTCCCGGCAAGGCCAAACACCCCCGGATTTCGCGCCGACAGATAAAGGGCTCCATGGCCTCCCATCGACAATCCGGTGATGGCCCTGGCAGAGGGATCGGCCACGGTGCGGTATCTTTCATCGATATAACTGACCACCTCCCGGGCAATAAAGGTCTCGAACTGGCTATCTTCATTCCAGGGGCTGTCCAGGTAAAAACTGTAGGCTTCGCCCTCGGGCAACACAAAAATAATGTCGTATCCATCGGCCAGCTGCTGTATCAGGCCTTTGCGGACAGGCCGCTCCAGCCAGTCGGTGTGATTGCCGGTTGCCCCGTGCAGGAGATAGATGACCGGATAGTAGATCTGACCCTTCAGATAACTCTGAGGCAACACGACGGCCACAGGCAGCTCCCGGTCCATGGCGTGGCTGTAGAGATCGATCCGTTCAATCGTGGCCCTGGTGTTGCAGGCCTGCATTGCCAGAAACAGCAATACACATGTCAGGAGTTTCATTGTGGATGGGCTTACGGGTTTACAAAACGAATATACGCAAAACAAGCTTTCAAAAAGCAAATGCATTCTCCTGTTATGCCGCCCCATTGCTGCTGACTATTGATGAAGCCAGAGCCGGTTCATTTCTGTTTGTCGCCCACGTACTTTTTTGGCTTCCGAACTTCCCAGGCATGGTTTTTTCATAGATAAAGAGTAGTAACCATAAAAAAAGTACCATCATGTTTCACATTCTGGATTTCACAAAAGACAATTTGATCGCCTTCCAGGTAGAGGGGAAGGTAGAAAAGGCCGATTACGACAAACTAAAGCCCCTGCTCGAAAAAACAGAAAAGGAGTACGACACCCGGAAATTGTATATAGAGATCAAAGACATCGAAGGCATTGAGCCCTCGGCCCTTTGGGAAGATTTCAAGGTGTATTTCAAACACATTAAAAACTTCGACAAGATTGCCATTGTAGGGCCGGGCAATATCGAGAAAAAGCTGAGCAATCTGAGCAAACCCTTTGTTTCGGGCGAACTGCGATTTTTTGAAATCAGCCAGGCCATCACGGCCCGCGACTGGGTAATGGAAAATGGCAACTAAGTGGATGAATGATGAACAAATGCCACATCCGGAGGTTATATTGTGGAAAGCTTACACATCTAAAAAACCATTGACATGAGTAAACATTTTGCAAAAGCATTCTGGGAAGGTGCCCTCAAAAAAGGGAAAGGGAAATACACCCTTGGCAGCAGCGGTTACGAAGGCTCCCTTCAATTCTCCTCGCGGTTCGAAGACGACAAGTCGGCTTCCAGCCCCGAAGAGCTCATCGGGGCGGCCCATGCCAGTTGTTTTTCCATGGCATTTTCCCATGCGCTGGATCAGGAAGGCTACCCCCCCGATAAAATCGACACCTCGGCCGAAGTCACCCTGGCAAAAACCGAAAAAGGTTTTTCCATCAGCGAAATACTGCTCAAGACCAGAGGCCGGGTAAAAGATATCGAAGAGGGCAAATTCCAGGAAATAGCCCGGCAGGCAAAAGAAAACTGTCCGGTTTCAAGGGCATTGTCGGTAAGTCCG
This sequence comes from Bacteroidales bacterium, assembly GCA_003560165.1. Taxonomy (GTDB): domain Bacteria; phylum Bacteroidota; class Bacteroidia; order Bacteroidales; family UBA7960; genus PUPG01. The sequence goes on along the minus strand of PWJC01000033.1, from coordinate 2,280 downwards.
ATAAGGCTGGAAGCCGAACTCGAATAAAGATCACTGATTCTGTTGTTTTGGAAGAAACCGCAGCGAGGCATACGGGAACCCCGGGCCGGTGCTGCGGTTTTCTTTATTATTCGGAATAGTCTCCGGTGAGCACCAACCCGCTTACCGGGGGCACTTCAATGGATAGTATTTCGTTTTCGACCACAAAGGTTTGTCCGCTGAGGCGATCGATAAAATGCGATGGCAGGTCATCCGTGGCCGGCGGCCTGACTTCCAGGCGATGGCTCTGCTCTCCGCGGTTTATCGCCACGATCACCAGCTCCTGCCCGTCATTCCGGGCAAAAACAATCCCCCCTGCTTCGTCATCCGTATCGAGCATTTCAAGTTCGCCGGTACGCAGGGCGGGATGCCGGTCCCGCAGGCTGCCCAGGTGGCGGTACCAGGCATGAAGGTCGTGATCAAAGGCCACGGTATCGCGGGGGCGTTGGCGGGAGTACGGATGGTTCAGTTCGTCGTCGTAGTCCAGATCGGGCCACAACATGGGTTTGCGGTCGTCGGGATCATCGGCACCCCACAAACCGGCTTCGGTGCCGTAAAACACCATGGGGGCGCCTACCCAGGTATACTGAAACAGAGCCACCAGCCGCTGCAGCTGACGCTCTTCGGCCCGGGGTGCCCTTACATCGTATGTATTATCGATGTCCCTGATCTTGCTTTTCTCCTTGTAGGCATATTCATGGTTCACGATCATACTGCCCAGTCGCTCGGTATCATGTCCGTCCATCAGGTTCTGCATGGCCGTATTCACCCGGTGAGGAAAGTCTCCCAGAAGTTCACCGAGCCTTTGCACAAATTCGGAAGCAGACAGGCTTTGGTGAATGAAAAAGGCGTGGGTAGCGTATGTCCAACGGTAGTTCATCACCACCCCGAACAGTTCGTCGGCAACGAAATCACGGGCGGCATCATCCCAGATCTCGGCTACGGTAAGGGCCTCGGGGTTGATGTCGTAGACCAGGCTGTGCCAGTCCTGCCAGAAATCTTTGCCCAGTTCTTCCACCACGTCGAGGCGCCACCCATCCACACCACGGCTCACATCTCCGTCGGGAGCCATCCAACGCCGGGTGACGTCAAAAATATGGGCCTTTACCCCGGGATGGAGATCTTCGCCCACTTCGGCAAATTCGGGTAACCCCAGGTACCCCCACCAGCCATCGTATTCAAAACCGTCGTCGAATTCGTCGTCAAAGCGGGTGATCTTGTACCAATCGCTGTAGGGTGATGCCTCCCCGTAATTGCGGATGTGGCGGAATGCCCAGAAATCCCTTCCGGTATGGTTCCATACCCCGTCTATGATCACCCGTATCCCCTTGTCCCTGGCTTTTTGAAGCATATCGAGAAAGAGCTTGTCGGCCGAGGTCCATTGCCAGGTGGCCGGGTCGTTGGGATCCTCCTCCAGCATGATGGCCCAGTCGCCTTCGGGGTCGGGGCCAAAATGCCGATCAATGTGGTGATAATGGCTGGCATCGTATTTATGAAGAGAAACTGCATCGAATAAGGGGTTGAAGTATATGGCGGTAACGCCCAGATCTTCAAGATAGTCGAGCTTGTCGATCACACCCTGCAGGTCGCCGCCGTAACGCCGGGTATACACAAAGTCGTAGAACTCTGTGCCCACACGTTGTTCCCAGTGGTCGCGCTGGTACCAATCACCGGTCCAGGGCGATATGCGCCAACCTTCGGGGGCGCCCAAATCCAGTCCGTGCGGGTCGCCTACCCGGCCAGCAACCGGGTCGTTGGTGGTATCGGCATTATGAAAACGCTCGGGAAAGATCTGGTACCAGACCACATTCCTGGCCCATTCGGGGATATTCGCCCCGCTCTGCGAAAGCTCCGCATCCCTGTTGGGTTCCGTATTGCAGGCCGTCAGACAAAATGGAACAATGCTTAATAAAATAATGACCGGAATTTTTCTAAAGGTTTGCATGAGGTTCAATGTTTGTGTTTGTTTGTTGCTTGTTGTTCCTTGTTCCTTAACGTGTCAAAGTCAAAATACATTTCACGTCTGCCCGCAGGCAGCGCGTCAGTTAAAAACCCGAAAAACCCCAACAGGTTTATAGTTTAATAGTTTAAAAGTTTAAGTGTTTAATTTTCAGAGCTTAAACTTTTCAGCTTTTCAACTTTTCAACTCTTCAACTCTTCAACTCTTCAACTCTTCAACTCTTCAACTCTTCAACTCTTCAACTCTTCAACTCTTCAACTTTCTTCTTCCTACCTACTACCTACTACCTACTACTTACTGTC
>PWJC01000106.1 GCA_003560165.1 Bacteroidales bacterium | reverse complement strand
CCACCATGAAATAATACAGCACGGGGTTGAACCCATGGGCAAACAATACGACGAAGAAAAGCCCCTGTATATAGCCGCCGATCTTCCAGGAGTACAGGTGAAAGCTGGGCAGCCGTCCGAATTTGATCAGGGCGGTGAGGACGAGGAGAACGCAGAGCCCGGCAAAGATCAAAAAAGGCAGGATGTGGGGGGCGATCACGTCCCATTTGAACACAAAAATGCCCAGAAAGGCCAGGGTGTAGGTGCCCATGTCGCCAATGGAGTCGATGCGGGCCCCCAGCTCGGATTCGAGCTTGAAGCGCCGGGCAATGAGCCCGTCCAGCACATCGGTGACCAGGCTGATGACCAGGAAGACTGCGAACAGCAATTCGCGGCCACTGATAATAAACAACAGGATCAGCGGAAAGACGATGATCCTGTACAGGGATAATATATTGGGCGTTGTCAGCAGTTTGTCCTTGGGCAAAACCGGGGCTTTTCGCCGCGGCCCCTGCCGGGCCGGGGCTGTTCCGGGCAACAAGTTACAAAAAGAAAGGAAATGCGCAACCCGTATGTGCCGCTTTGCTTCCGGATATGTGTTCTGCAGGACGGGGATATGCCGTGTATGCTTCCTGGCCGGTGGAGAGCGTCCCAGGGTCCTTTACCACTCCCTGATGCAGCGAACGCTGTAGCCGTCGCGGCTGGGGCCCGATGAGCGGATCAACTGCCCGGTGTTGAAACTGAGGCCATAATACCTGGCGGCTATGTCGGTGTAGGGGTCCTGTGTCCACCATTTTCCGATCATCCGGAAATAGCTGTAGCTGCCCACAAAGCCGCGATGACCGGCAGCAAGGGCCGAAAAGCCGAAACTGTCGGAGCCATGGTGTGTCCCCTGCCCCAACCAGTAGGGGTCGGTTGTGGTGGCGCATTCGCCCCCCAGGGGGGAGCCCTCCTGCCGGCACGACTTCAGGTAGTTTCCCACATTCTGGGCCGTAATGCCCTGGTAGTTGTCGACCAGGTAATCGCGTAGCCGTTGCCAGTCATTGTCGGTGGGTGCGCGCCATCCGACAGGGCAGAGATCGCCCGGGTTGTTCACGGCATGCCAGTTGTACAGTGCCCCATAATCTTCCTTGAGCGAGGGGTCGTTCAGGGGCCAGGTATAGGCGCCCTGGGTGTCGGTGCGCCAGAGATTCAGCCCCCGCGAGTCGGTGCCCGCATACACGATGGAGGAGCCGTTGCGGTACTGGGTGGTTCTCAGGTTTTCCTTCATCCAGCATTGATTGCCGATTTGTACGGTCGGATAACTGTTCCCGTCGGCATCGGTCATGGTGGGCGTTCCCGGGCAGGGCTGGTTGCGGGGTGTTCTGCTGAGCCGGGTGGTAAATGTTACGGCATTTCCGTAAGCTGTCCCCAGCCGGTTGCTTGCGTAGGCCCGCACGTAATACCCGGTGTTTAACGCCAGCCCGGTCATCTTGCTCTGGAAGAAACCCGAACCGGCTCCCTCTGTGGTCATGCCCAGGTTATCTTCCTTGTCGGGGTTTTCGTGGGTAGCCCATACAAGCCCCCGCCGGGTGATCTTCAGTCCACCGGCGCTGGTGATGTTGCCCCCGGCGGTTGCGGAGTTTTCGCCGATGGCGGTCACCTTGAGGGTGGACACCACCGGAAGCGCCCCGGGATCTTCCTTGTCGGACAGGGAGCAGGCAGGCAAAAGCAATGCCGCCCACAACAGCAACCACTGGCCTGACGGGGACTTCCGGTGTATATGGGGCAGAACGGACATGGCGGAATAACGTACCTTGCTTTCTTCCTACAAGATACAAAAATCCGGGTTGAAAAAGAAAAACCCGCAAGCGCAGGGCATGCGGGTTTTTGGTAAAAACAGCGGACCACTATCCGGCCACGATCTCTTCGGCAGGGGGCTCTGGTACCTCAGGGTCTTTGTCCGTTTCCGTGTCCTGGGGAAGCAGCCTGGCCGACCACATGATGGCCTCTACCTGCCGCATATAATCGCGCTTGTCGTATTTGGGGGCAAACACCCAGCCATCGATCATGAAGAGCCTGTTGGTCTGCTCATCGACAAAGGTGATGGTCACAAACGGACCGCCCATGAAATCGCCCTCTACGCGCCACAGGCTTCGGGCCTCAATGGCGTATTTGCCGTTGAAGTCGATCTCCCGTGTGTCGGGCGGCAGGTAGGGATCCCTGTTGTAGGTGGTCATATAGGTGCCGGGAAACTGCCCCGGAATGTATTGCCTGGTGATGGAATCGCGTCGCGCCCAGATGGTCTTGGTGTCGAAATCCACTTCGGGGTCGGTGTAGTCGAGGGTCCATATCATCACCGCCTGGTCGAACTCTTCGTTGGTGGCGGTTTTGCGCAACCAGATGAAGTCCTCTCCGGTGGAGGCCACAAAATAGCCTTCGGGGATGACCATCTCCAGATCGAACATTTCCCTGACGGCCCGCTGGGAGGCGGGGCGCTGCATCCGTTGGTAGGCGTTGATCAGCCTCACCCTTTCCACGGCCAAATATCGGTCGTAAAACTCTTGGCGGTTGTTTTCGATTATGCGGACCACGGAGGCCTGGTCGGGGGCCGTTACCCTGACAACCAGCTGGGGATAGGAAAACACATCGCGGGTGATCTCTATGGTGGGCGATTCGAGCCCCTGGTCGATCTCGACCATGAAAATATGGCGGTGTGTCTCGAAGATGCGGCTAAAGTTCCTTTTATCGACGTGTACCACGTGGAACATCGGTTCGATTTGCGGCAACATGGGTACCGGTGCGCGAAATACCTCACGCATGGCCGGACCCAGCCGGTCTTCCCAGAACCTCTGTTCCATGACTACCAGCAATTCGCCGGCCCTGCCCGAGGCAGAGGGTTTTGACGGACGCTCGACGGTGCCGCAGCCCGAGAGGGCCAGCAGCAAAACAGCCCATACTCCGAGGATGACAGGCCTGGTGAAAAAGTTGATGTTCATTTCTCTGTTTGGTTTTATTATTCACCAATAAACCAGCAAAATACATGCCATGCCGGATCAATGGCCCAGGGCACCGGATTCAGTTGGCCTGACAATCAACTGCTGCCCTGGCCGGATGATGGTGCTGCTGAGGTTGTTCCATTGCATCAGGTTGTTTACCGTGATGCGGTACCTGCTGGCGATCAGCCCCAGGGTTTCGCCGCTGCGCACCACATGTACGTTGGCTCCCACAGCCGTGGGTGCGGGCGGGGCTGCCGGGGCCCTGACCACCAGACGTTGCCCCGGCCGGATGAGGGTGCCCCGGAGGTTGTTCAGCTGCTGTATTTCCCTTACCGTGGTCCCGTAACGCCTGGCAATGCTGCCCAGCACTTCGCCACGGGCCACCACATGCACCGTGGTTTCGGCCATGCGGGCAGCCAGCTCTTCCTGCCGTATCTGTTCGGGGGTCCGGAAATTGTAGATGGCTTCTTCGTTTGCCAGGAAAAGGCCGGAAAACTCCCTGGGTATCCGGAGTACATAAGGGTCGTCCTCCCTTCGCGGGATGATGTGCTGCCTGAAGGTGGGGTTGAGGTAACGCAGATGGTCGAGGGAGATGTCGAGCAGGGTGCTGATGTTGCGGAGGCTGAGCTGGGTGTTCACCCTGATGGTGTCGACATTGTGGTGGGCATACAATGGAGGTATGGCATACAGGTTATGCGCCTCGGCGTGTTCCATCACATAGGTAACGGCAATAAAAGCCGGCACGTAGTTTCGGGTTTCCCTGGGCAAAAAGTGCCTGATCTGCCAGAAATCCCTCACTCCGCCAGACCGGCGGATGGCCCGGTTTACATTTCCCGGACCCGCGTTGTAGGCGGCGAGCACCAGCGACCAGTCGCCATAGATCTCGTAGAGGTCGCCCAGGTGTTCGGCCGCGGCAATGGTGGCGCGTACCGGGTCCATCCTGTCGTCGACATAGCTGTTTCCCTCCAGTCCGTACATCCGGCCTGTATGAAACATGAACTGCCATAGTCCGGTTGCCCCCATCCTGGAGCGCGCCGTGGGGTTGAGGGCCGATTCGATCACGGCCAGGTATTTCAATTCAAGGGGGATGTTGTGGCGGTCGAGCTGTTCTTCGAAGAAGGGGAAGTACAATTCACCAAGGCCCAGCATCCGTTCGGTGAGTTGGCGGCGGTTGTTGGCGTAAAGGTTGATAAAGGTTTGAACGTAGGCATTGTATACGAACTCGAAAGGCGAACGGTCGTTGAGAGCCTCCATGCGCCTTTGGTAGACCGAGTCGGCATACACGGGCACAAAGCCGGGGGGGAAGTTGTGCCTGCGCATCCCGGCGGTGTCGAGGCGGCGCTCCATGGCCGAGAATACCGAAAGAGTAGCCAGGCTGTCGAGCATGGCCACGATGGGATCGTCGGGGGCTATCGCCAGGGAATCGTTGACCGGTGGAATGTCTCCGTTAGCCGGCGGGGAGGGAGGCGGTATGGCCGGAATTCCCTGGTGGGTCAGCAGGCCGAGGGCAAAAAAGAAAATGAACCGGATGCCTGTGTTCAAGCTATTCTTTTTTGTCGTTATTTTTCCTGTCGACCGCTTTGTCATCCTCTTCGTCCTCTTTTTGTGCATTCTTGAATTCCTTCATTCCCCTGCCCAACCCGCGCATCAGCTCGGGAATCTTTCTGCCGCCAAACAGCAGCAGCACGACCAGCAAAATGATGATGATCTCGGTTGGTCCGGGCGAAAACAATACGATATGATTCATCGGTTTGTGTGTTGCGGGTAGCTTGCCCCCTGGTTATCATTGCTTAAGCGAATGGTGTGCGGCCCGGCCGGGCTGTTTGCCACGGGGCCTTGCCGCTACGCAAACCTAATGGTTTTTTTTATGCGTTTGTCATTTTTGTTTTGGCTTTTGGCTTTTGGCTATTGGCTATTGGCTATTGGCT
>PWJC01000125.1 GCA_003560165.1 Bacteroidales bacterium | reverse complement strand
TGGGAAAACCAAAATTCCATCCATGATGTTTTTCCCATTTGTGGAAAATGGTTTTAAGCACAGCAACCTCAACCTGCCAGATCAAAATCTGCAAATTGAATTATTTCAGGATGAAAATAGGATTACCTTTCAATGCACAAACACCATAGCCGAACAGCAGACCGTTCATGAAAGTGAGGGCATTGGGCTTAAGCTGGCTGCCAGACGGCTGAAACTATTGTATCCGGAAAAGCATAAGTTGAATATTACCCGGAACAGTGAGCAATTTTCCGTTTATTTAGAAATTTTCCCGTGATGATCCATTGTATAATCATTGAAGATGAACCCCTGGCTGCTGAAAAACTATCTGGTTTTATTGCTAAAACAGATTATCTGAAACTGGCCGGAATATTTTATTCCCCTGTGGAAGCCATGGGTTTTTTGAAGTCCGGTCACGTTGACCTCATTTTTTTGGATATTGAGATGAAGGAGCTGACTGGTATTCAGCTTTTGGAATCTGTGAAGCTGGATTCAAAGATCATCATCACCACTGCCCACGAAAAATATGCATTGAAAGGATTTGAGCTTCAGGTGAGTGATTACCTTCTCAAACCCATAACCTACGACAGGTTTCTCATGGCCTGCGACAGGGTGATCAATGATTTGCATCCCAAAGCAAAAAGAAATGAACACAGAAAAGTTTTTTTTAAAACCGAATACAGGCTTGAGGGGGTAGATTCCTCGGAAATTCTGTATGTGGAGGGGTTAGGGGACTATCGCAAAATTGTTACTGACAATAAGACAATTCTTACATTGCAAAACTTTAAGGAGATTATTGGTCTGCTGCCACAGGATAAGTTTCGCAGGGTGCATAAATCCTTTGTTGTTTCCCTGAGCAGGATTGACAAAATTGAAAGAAAAAGAATCTATATCAAAGACCGGATTGTCCCTGTGAGCGATTCATACTACAGGGATTTTTTAAATGGGTTAAACCTGTAGCCGGTTTAATGATACCTGACTGCCGCGGTTAGCTGGAAGTTGCACCGTTTTGCAATGGTGTTTGCCCAAAACGCATTTATATTTACGTTAAATTTTCAGGAAATGAAAAATCAAGGAAGAACCGGTAAGAGCCCAATTATGTTTATTGCAGCATTCATTCTGCTTTTGGCTATTGTATCTTGTGTCAACGGAGAATACAGAAAGAGTGTGGCCCGGGAACCTATAACAAAGTTTGAACCAATACCGGTAGACAGGGCGAATGGGTTTTATGAAACAACCGGATATCAGCCAGATGCAGACTATGCAGATGTCGAATTAAGGGATGAACCATCCATTACCCTGGAACACATAAAAAAAATTGAAAAAACAAACCGGCCTGTGGGTCATAGGGAGCATGAAATTGATTTAATTTTTACTGAAGAAGGCTCGCGAAAGCTTTATTCGCTTACAAAGGAAAACATTGGTAAGCCCATAGCGCTGGTTATTGATAACCAAATAATATACATGCCAAAGGTAATGGCCGGAGTGGTGGGAGGTAAAGTCAGTATATGCACCGGCTATTCTGAGGATGAAATAGACAGGATGATTGAAACATTGAAAAAAGCCCTGTAAGAAGATTTGCTAATTTTAGCAAACCATGGAAAACAATACAGAGAACCCCAGCGATAAGAAGCATTTCCCGGATACCCTTGGCAGCCTGAAGATATTCGGGCTGTTGCTGTTGTGTATGCTGCTGTTTGCCCCTTTTTTGCTGCTGTTCGATCGCCTGTTTGGCAGGGATATCGGCTTTGGGGTGTATTACCTTTTGTCACCGGGTGTTGTTGATTTCGATCCAGGAAACTGCAAGTCCGTGTCTTTTACCCTCAGATACCGCCAGCCTTTACGCGCCGTGTTTTGGAATGCGAGCCTGAGCCGTTCAATGTGTCCGACGAGTAGGTTTTTACATTCTTTTGCATAATTCACCACGTTTGGTCGAAACAGATACTTATCGGTTGTTCAGGAATGAAGTTTTGGAAGGCAGGCTGGATGCAGAATTGTTCGCATTGGCAATGGATAAATATTATGTGTTATATGAACAGAGGTCATTGCATAATGCTCACTTTAAAACCTGTAACAGATTGCGGGTAAATGGTGTTTGTATTACCGATAAAGCGTTATCTGACAGCCTTCGATTGGATCTTGGACTGCCCCCATTGGAAGATCATGAGTTTATTCGGGAGTGAATATTCATTACTTCTCAAAGCATTATTGGTAGATTCATTAAATTTGTTTATATATGTACGCTTAAATGTACATTTATACAATTATGAAAGCAATTAGTGCAACAGAATTCAGGGATAAACAGAAGTATTATTTAGACTTGGCCAAGAGGGAGCGTCTAATTATACAACGAGGCCGAAATGAGGCCTTTGCTGTAATACCGCTGGCAAATCTTGATGAAACCGAATATTTACTTTCAGGCGCTGCAAATGCCCAACGGCTCAGGGATGCTATAGCTAACATAGAGAAAGGCTCAGATAAAGGCGTGGCAATGAATATTGAAGATATATGGAAGTAGTCTTTTTTGATCAGGCAAGGAAAGATATTGAGTTTTGGAAGAAGTCTGGTCAAAAGAAGATAATGACCCGAATTACTGATCTGTTAAACGATATTCAAAAGCATGCTTACAGTGGGATTGGTAAGCCTGTAGAATTAAAACATGATTTATCCGGGTGGTGGAGCCGAAGAATCAATAGAGCGCATCGTCTGATCTACAGAGTTGTTAACAACAAAGTTCAGGTTCTGTCAATGCGGTATCATTATTCCTGATTCATGCTTGTTTGGCTGGAAACAACCACCTCTTCCAGCCATTTAAACACTCAGATGGTGCCGTGAAGGTACGACATAAGGCTTATTTGTCTTGATGGATGGGGCAATGTCCGTCTGGCGTTTATTTGGTATATTGTAGTGATCGAACAGTAAAAAGCAATCCAAACGGAAAGGAGGGACCGGATGCCTGATGTAAAATCACTACAGTTACCCAAAGAATTACTGATTATAGGAGCGGCAGTTAAATCCGGAATATTTGAACAACTAAAAAACAGGGCGTTAACGCTGAGCAAACTTTCTGTGGCCACGGGGACCAATAAAAGGGCATTGTGGATTGTTGTTGAGGCTTTGGTTTCAATGGGTTATCTTGAGCATGAAAACGAACGGTTAAAACTCACACAGGATTGTTACGCTGTTTTGTTTAATAAGGAAAGCCCGATTTATCTGGGCTCTTCATTTATGCATACTTATAACCTTTTGCCAAGGTGGCTGGAATTGCCGGATGTGCTCAGAACCGGAAAACCGGCTTCCAAACAGGAGGGTTATGAGGAGCAAAAAAAGTTCATCGAGGCCATGAGCCACTATGCCCGGGAAGATGCCGAAGCCATTGCTGAATACTGCCTGCAAGGCCTTTCTGCGGAAGCTGAGGTCCTCGATGTCGGTGGCGGGCCGCTCACCAATGCCCGGGCTTTTGCCCGGAAGGGAGCAACCGTCACCATACTGGACCTGCCGGAGGTGATCGATATGATGAAGCCGGAACTTGATCCGGAACTTCCGGTGAGCATGGTGAAGGGGGATTTTACCGACAAGCTTCCCGAAGGTCCGTTCGATCTGGCTTACCTTGGCCATGTCTGTCACATTTATGGAGAAAAGGAAAACAGGAAATTGTTCAGGGACGTGGCCGGTAAGCTCAAGGAGGGAGCAATGATCATTATTAACGACTTTATCCGGGGTACCGGTGCCGAACCCGACATTTTTGCCGTCAACATGCTGGTAAACACCGAATCGGGCGGTACCTGGACGTTTGAGCAATACAAAACGTGGCTTGAAGATGCCGGGTTTACCGTGTTTCCCTATGCGGTGGTTGGAGACAGCCAGTTAATAAAAGCGCTCAAACAAACATAGCAGTGAACAGGTACGGAGCATACGATGAGCAATGAGAACAACCCATCCGTTTGCTAAAGCACTCTGCTCCACGGAGAGCCTCTTTGCGGTGAAAAAAAGTCATTAATCACAAAGGACACAGAGGATACAAAGAATGGCACAAAGAAAACCTTTGTGCCATTCGCACCTTTATAGTGAAAAATTACCCTAAGCAGGCAGAGTCCCCATTCCGCTGACCAAAACCGGCTCTTATGGCTGAAAACGGACATATGTGAACAGTAACGGACATTTTCCACAAACGCTTAATTCAGGTATTATTTTGTAAACTATTGACTATAATATTTATAAAAAGTATGGTGTATTTTTTGATATGAAATTCGGATAATAATCTTAGCGGAAATGATAAAAAACTACCTCTTGCTTGCTTTCAGGAACATGAAGCGGCAGCCTGTTGTGTCCGTTATCAATGTGCTGGGACTGGCATCGGCAATGGCTGCAACCATCATCCTGACCCTCTATGTGAAACACGAGCGCAGTTTTGAAGAAATGCACGAGAATGCCTCCCGGGTGTACCGGACCATCACCAGGTTTCACGGGCATTTCGATGCCACCATTCCCTATACGCTTGCTTTGACGGGCCCCGGCCTATCGGAAAGCATACCCGAAATCGGATCCGTTTCAAGGATTTTCCACAGGAACACTACCCTGGAGCTGGGTGACAATCACTTTACAAACATCCGTATCTTTTATGTGGACTCCTGTTTCCATGAAATGTTCAGCTTCCCTTTACTGGAAGGAGATCCCGCAAGCTCCCTCAACAATCCGTCGCATGTGGTGCTTACCCGGACTGTTGCCGAAAACCTGTTTCCCGGCAGTTCTGCCGTCGGGCAAGTGGTGCAGATGGATGTTTTATGGATCGACACAGAAAAGGATCAGCTGAGTACCGAAAGAAGACCCTTTGTTGTGGGCGCCGTTTTGGAGGATCCGCCCACCAATACCCACCTGCAATTTGAGGTTTTGGCACCGCTGCTGATCATCCCCGATGAACAGCAAAACCAGCTGCAAAATTTCTTCGCAACCTATTTTCTGCTCAATGCCCCCCTCGACGCTGCGCTGGAAGAAAAAATTACAAGCTTTGCCACCGGCAGGGTGTTGGAGGTTGTTGGCGAGCACTACCAGGTATCCATCCATTTGCAAAACCTGAAAGACATTCATTTTGGCCAGCATCTCGACAGCGACCTGAACCCCAAAGGAAACTTCCAGAACATCATCATCATGACCGGCCTGGCCGTTTTCATCCTCACCATAGCCGTTTTTAATTTCATCAACCTGGTCACGGCCCGCTCGGACAAAAGGATCATCGAGGCGGGCATACGAAAAGTGGCGGGGGCGCAAAAGAAAAACATCGTGTTCCAGTTCCTTGGCGAATCGGTGCTGATCGCCCTGATCGCCCTGGCGGTGTCGCTGATCCTGGTCGAATTCTTCCTTCCTCCGTTTTCCTATTTGCTGGAGCGTGACCTGGCCCTTTACGACTTTTTTGGTTTTTCCTTTGTTGTTTCCCTGATCGCATTGGGGGTGGTTGCAGGGCTGATAGCCGGTCTTTATCCGGCAATCAGTTTTGCAGGCCATCAGCCCGCCGATATTCTTAAGGGGCAGCTCCATACGGGACGAAAAACCCCCTTTTTGCGTATTTTCCTTGTTGTTTCGCAGTTTGTCATCGTGGTTTTCCTCATCACCTTCCTGTGGGTGGTCAATGATCAGATCCGTTTCATGAAACACGACGATCTTGGATTCGACAAGGAACATGTGTTGCTTTTCAGGGGCCTGACCCCCGGTATTCAGACGTCGTATCAGGCCCTGAAGAACGATTTGCTGCTGCTCCCCGAAGTATCGGCGGTAACCGCGTCCCAGGCTGTTCCGGGGCTTGGCGGGAGCGGGCAGTTCTTTCGGCTGCGGGGTCAACACCCCAGCGAGGCCATCCCCATCGTGTATTTTGCCACGATCGACGATTTTATCGACTTCTATGACATTCGCCTCCTCGAAGGCCGATGGCTCAACGAAAGGATACAGACCGACAACTATGAGTATGTTGTCAACATGGAAACGGTGCGACAGCTTGGCCTGGAAGATCCTGTGGGTGCGGATGTGTCGTTATGGGAGTATCACGGCAAGATCATTGGCGTGGTTGAGGATTTCCACTACGAGAGCCTGCACGAGCCCATCGGGGCCCTGGTTTTTAACCGGTATTTCGACGAGATCAGGATCATTTCGGTAAAGGTCAACAGCCACGATTTGCCGGCTGCCCGCGAAAGGATTGAAGAGGTGTTCATGCAAACGGATCAGGCTTACGGAATGAACAGCATCTGGCTCGATGATGTTTTTTCTCATTCATATCGTTTTGAGGAAAGAAGTTTTAAGATCATCCTTTATGCCTCGCTTGTGGCGATCATCCTCGCCCTGTTGGGTTTGTACGGTTTGTCGAGCTACATGGTGCAATCGCGCAGCAGGGAGGTGAGCCTGAGAAAAGTCATGGGTGCATCGCTGCTGCAGATCATGACGGTATTTTTCAGGGTCGTACTCAAATGGGTTGTGATTGCCATTGTTGTCGCATGGCCCCTGGCATGGCTGATTGCAGACCGGTGGCTTGATAACTTTGCTTACCGGATCAGCCTTACCCCCGGCTTTTTCCTGGTGTCGGCCCTTGTTACACTGGGAATTGCCTCGCTGACCATTGTTTATCAGGTTTTCACGGCTGCACGCCGTTCACCTGTGGAGACGCTGAAGACATAAGCGGAGTTTCGGGCCCGGAGCCCAACCGAAGGATCCCGGGTTCTGTTGCGGATGGTTTCTGCCGCAAACCCTCACCCCCTGATGCCTTTCCCGGATCAGGTCATTTGATCCTCTTCCAGGAAGAGGTCATCCTGAAGTGTTCGTTTTCTTTTTCAATTTTGGCTGTCCATTCATAGGTTTTGGGCCATTGTTTGAACATCCGGGCCACGGTATACAGAAAACGCAGGGACAGTTTGTTTGGCCGTGGCTTCCATCCTTTGTCCGGGATCATGACGATGCTGATATGCCCATCGTTCCTTTCGACAGCGTAGCGGCCCGAAATCCGGCCTGTAGACGGGTGTGCCCTGATGCAGAAGCTTCCCTTCTGGCGAAAACCCTTGTCCAGGAAATCAGGAACAGGGAACGGCCTGTCAAAATGCACTACGACAGGATGGGTGTCGTTGTTGAACAGCATCTGTTTTATGAACGCTTTTCCCCCTTCCCATTCAAGTAGGATGTCCTGATCCTTGTATTTCAGGCGGGTGCTTCCTTTGTGGAGTTCCAGGGCGGGCATGGTCCCGGTAAAGGCCGGGTTAAAGGTTGCGATCAGGGGTTCAGGGCTGTACCGGATAAAGGTCATGCTCCTGAAATCCATCGGTATGGGCAGTTTATCCACCCGGTGGACGTGTCCGTTGACGGATACCTCTATATCGGTATGTTTCCTGCGCACAAAATAGAAATCGTGCAAAAACACCAGCGGCATGGCCGAAGGGTTTTCAGCTGCAGCGCCCATGGGGGCCAGCAAACCAAAAGGCTTTCGCTTTCCTGGATGCTTTTCGGCAATCCGGATATGCACCATTCGGTCGTGGATGTCAAGGAATTGATAATGAGCCTGCACGCCACGGTCATCGATCTCAAAGTAAGCATGGACCATTTCCCGTTCAATCATGTTTGCAAGGCCTTTGCCGGCGATGTCGTATTTTGCGGGATCCGGTTTGAGCCCCGCCTCGTGATACACATCCACACGGCCATCCTTGCGCCAGCCAATGACCAGGTGTCCCTGCCCGTTGAACCGGTCGTCAAAGACCTGGGGTTCAAAGCCCACATACAAGGTGTCGGGGTCATTTTCAAAATTCACCAGAAGCAGGCGCTCCATCGGATCTATTTCTATGTTGAAGGGGATGTGGATCATGACATGCTCATTTGCCGTGGCGGTGAAATGTATGCACAGGTAGTTCAGGATAATCAGGATACGTATTGGCTTCATCATTGTTTTGCCGTGGATAAGCGATAGGCAAAGGAAACAAAAAGTCGCAGTTGTTTGCGTTTTACCCGGCCTGTACACTGAACGATGCGTTTGCGAAGCAACAGAAAGCCTCAGGGCCGGTTATCCGGCGGCAAAGGAGGAAATCACTGAAACCTGCTGCATGCGGGCCCCTGGCAGGAAGACGTGCCGCATTCCACCGGCAATTCTTTGTTCGCTTTGCCGGGCTTGGGCTGGGGTTTCTCGGAACACTCGCCCTGGCATTGCGGGCAATGGGCAATATATTTCTGGCAGGGGCCAAAAATGTAATCGCGGTATTCTTTCTTTATTTTTTCCTTGCTTTCAAAAACAAGATTGCATTCGCGACAGATAAAGCTGGCCATATCCGGGTTTTGTATCGTATGTACATACACTGTTGTTCGGAACAAAAGTACATCATCGGTACGTTGCCTCCAAATATGTTCCTGTTTTCATTAATTTTTTTTGGCTCGGGCCGGAAGCTTCCGGGTTTTGTTGGGGGTTGTTGCTCTTTTTTGTACATTACAGTTCGGGCAGCACGGAGCTGCCTTGGTAAACAGTTGTTATCATGAGCAAGGGCGCATTGGTTATTGTCGGCGCGAATGCCGCCGGCATGGGGGCGGCCTCCAAACTGAGGCGGCTCGACAGCAAACGGGAGATCATCGTGTTCGAAAAAGGCCGGCATGCTTCCTATGCCGCCTGCGGTTTGCCCTACGTTATTGAAGGGAAAATCGATGAGGCAGAGCAGCTGATCGTGCGCAGCCCCGAAGTGTTCCGCGAAAAACAGCGCATCGGGCTGCATCTGGGCCATGAGGTTACCGCAATCGATGCCAGGGGGAAACGGGTACGGGTAAACGAGCCGGGAAACGGAACGGGTTTCTGGCAAAGCTATACCGATCTGCTCATCGCCACAGGGGCCAGCCCCTATATTCCCGATATGGAGGGAAGCCGGGCCCCCGGGGTTTTTGCGCTGGCTTCGCTGCAATCGGGCAAAGACATCGAGGAGTATATCGACCGCCACAGCCCGGGCACGGCGGTGGTGGCCGGCGGCGGCTATATCGGGCTGGAGATGGCCGAAGCCCTGATTGGCCGCAACATCGGGGTGAGCCTCATCGATATGGCGCCGCAGCTGATGACCACCATGGATGAGGAAATGGCCGGCATCATTGCAGACTATATGACAGGGGAGGGGGTGAAGCTGTATTTCGGCGAAAAGCTCAAAGGCATTGCTGCGAACGATCATGGCCGTGTGCGGGGCATTGCAACGCCCAAACGCAGCATCGGGGCCGAACTGCTCATCCTTGGCCTTGGAATGCGGCCCAATTCAAAACTGGCAAAAGAGGCCGGCATCGAACTGGGCGCCGGTGGCGCCATCCGGGTGAACAACCTCCTGCAGACCTCGGTTCCCCATATATGGGCGGCGGGCGACTGCACCGAAACCGTTCATCTGCTGAGCGGTGAAAAGGTGTACATGCCCCTGGGAACCACCGCCGCCAAGCACGGCATGGTGGCCGGCATCAACATCAACGGGGGGAGCGAAGCCTTTGCCGGTGTTCTCGGTACGGCCATCACCAAATTCCGTTCATTGGAGGTCGCCCGCACCGGCTTTTCAGAAAGGCAGGCGAAGGAGCGCCGGATCGAATGCAAGACCTCGGTAGTCGATAGCTTTACTTCCGCTGCCTATTATCCCGGTTCGGGAAAGATCACCGTAAAACTTGTTGCGGAAAAGGACAGCGGCAGGCTGCTCGGGGGGCAGATCGTTGGCATGCCCGGCTCAGGCAAGCGCATCGATGCCGTGGTGGCTGCCATACATTCGGGCATGACGGCCCGCGATCTGGTGTTTCTCGACCTTTCGTATGCCCCTCCATTTTCCCAGGTATGGGACCCGGTGCAGATCGCTGCCCGTCAGCTGATCTGAGTATTTTGCCGTGCCGCCGGCCTTCATGCTCCTTACATGAATTCGTCAAAATCCACGTCGTCGTCCATGTCGTCGCGGTCGTTGCGTCTGCGGCGTTCGTACTCGTTGATGCGGTAGGTGAACCCGACTGTGATCATGCGGCTGGGCCTCCGCCGTTCCATGTCGACAACAAAATTATCCCCGTAATTCATCATCCGGAACCGCCGGGTGTCGAATACGTCACTGGCTCTGAGGGTGATGGTCCCATTATCGCCCAGCACATTCTTCCTGAGTCCAATAATTTTAATATATAGGCTTGTGTATGGTAATTACCGGGAAGGTTCCTTGCAAAAACCCCGCTTTATTCTTAAATTTAGGTAAGGATCCAGCATGTGTAACCAAAAAATGAGAAAGATGATGTCATTCAGTGTGCTTTTGCCTTCACAACGTGGCAGGTTGTTCAGTGTGTTTTTCGGGCTTATGGCCATGGCCGGTTTTGTATTCTGCGGACCGCCCCAGCCCGACCGGGAAGATCCCGGTGAGGCCGATGTAATGGTCGAACGGTATGAGTTGAATATCGAAGTACAGTTTCCCGTTTTGGGCGAAGTGGACGGAGCGGGCGAATACCGGGGCGGCGAACTGGTCACCATCGTGGCAAGGCCTTACGAATCCTATGAGTTCCTGCGTTGGGTAGACATGGATACCGAAACCGAGGTAAGCCGCGAAGACAGCCTTACCTTCGAAATGCCCGAAAGGGATGTGAACCTGGGGGCTTATTTTACCGATCCGGAAGAGTGGAGGTAAATCCCCTGATCCGTTTCAGGTATGTGCGGCTGCAGATGCAGTTCCGGAGCCGGGATCCTTTACCTGGCAAGTGGAATACAGCGACAGCATCCGCCGTCCGGGCAAGGCCCGGCCTGCTCCTTGCATTCGCCCGGAGGCACACAATAAGCATTGATATTCCTGGCTAAGAGGACAGCGCAAACTTAATGTTTCAGATTTTCACCAGCACAAATTCATTTTAAAAGGAGGTTGTTATGTTTCACGAAGTTCATGGTTTTGGAATGTTGTGGGGCTGGGTGGTCGGCATCCTGATCCTCGCAGCCATAGTCATCATCATTGTCAGGGTCGTTGGCCGCCAGGGTGGCGAAAAACAGGCACAGGGCAGAGCCCCGCTCGACATACTCAAGGAGCGTTATGCCAAAGGGGAGATCGACCAGATCGAGTTCGAAGAACGCAAAAAGCACCTTGAATCCTAAAAGTTGCTCAGAAATCCTGAAGTTTCATCAGCAGGTCGGTTTGTGTTTCTTTGCCGATACGGAATATATGTGTATCGAAAGGCTCAAATCCGTTTTTCTGATAGAAGCGGATGGCCCGTTGGTTTTTTTCCCATACCCCCAGCCATACAAAGGCTGATCGCTTTTGCCGGGCCATGGCCAGCGCGTGGTCGAGCAAGGCCTGACCCACCTTTTGGCCATACCAGCAACGCCTTACATAAATACGTTGTATTTCAAATCCGCCGGCTTCCATGGTTTCGGTTTGGGCATCGCCGGTATTCACTTTCAGGTAGCCTGCCACCTGTCCGTTGATGCGGGCCACGAAAAAGGACGAGGAGGGATTGCCGAGTTCTTCGCCGATCCGGCCGTGGTTAAAATGGGCATGCAGGTAGTTTTCCAGATTGGCCCGGGTATTGGTATCGTAAAAGGTTTCGTAAAAGGTCTGCCATGCGATTTCCTGCACCTCAGAAACGTCGCCGGGTCCTGCCTGATCAATACTTAGGTGGTGTTTGTGTTCCATTGATGGTCTTATGACCGCGTTCGGATTAAGATCAGCACCGGGCTTCCCTGGCTTTTGCGGTTCCGGCAAATCAGATCCGATGCCGCTTGCTAAGATAAAAAAAACAGGCAATGCCGCCCCGCTTCGAAATAAATTTACGGGATGCTGCTTTGCCTGTTGTTTGCGGGACTATCCGGCCCTGTCTAGAGTTGCTCCTGGCGGTGTTTTTCCATATAACGCTCAAACAAACGCTTGTGTTTGTCGGTCATGTCGATGCGACGCCCCTGGATAAACACCTGCTCCTTGCTGGTCCAGAGCTCCAGGGGGTTGCCATCGGTGATCATCAGGGTGGCATCCTTGCCGGGCTCAATGCTGCCCACCCTATCGTCGATGCCCAGGATGCGGGCTGCATTGATGGTGACCGACTTCAGTCCTTCTTCTTCGGGAAGTCCGAAAGCAACTGCGGCGGCTGCGTGGTGGGGCAGGCGGTACGCGTAGGCGGCAGAGGCATCTCCGGCAATCATGAAATGTACGCCGGCTTCGTGCAATACTTTGGGAATGCTGTAGAACTGCCCGTAACCTTCCCACTGCCTTGCAGGCCCCGAGATCACGTTCGACAACATGACGGGGATGCCCTTTTCGGCCAGTTGCCCGGCCACCAGGTCCATATCCCTCGATCCGACCAGCACCATGTCGAGGCCTTCCTTTTCGCCCCATGAAATGGCTGCCTGTATCTGCCGCACCTCACCGGCCGAGATAAATACCGGCATTTCACGGTTCAGCACCGGGATCATCGCTTCCCATCGGACATCGGTGGGATGAAATACAGCCTGCCCGGCTTCCATGGCCTCCCTGGCCTGCTTGTACCGCCTGGCCTTGTCAAAGGCTTGCTGAAGTTCGGCCAGGGCTTTGAGGTAATTGTCGGTATTGTTCATTGAAGGCCAGTCGATCGACAGCCCGATGCCTTCCTTCAGGGTCATCTGCTCCCAGGTGAACCCGTCGGTCATCATGGCTGCGGGCTTTCCCGGAATGGTCCCCCCGCTGGGGGTAGACACCGCCGTCAGGATCCCGTTTACCGCAGCCACCGGAATGTGCTCGCTGGCCGGATGAAAAGCCACCTGTGCACGGATGTTCGGGTTGATGTTCCCCAGTTCGTTCAGATCGGTCCCCACGGCGATCCGCCCGATCTCTGTCAGGCCCAGCGTGGTCCGGCCGTGGATGAACCCGGGGTATACGTATTTGCCCGAGGCGTCGATCACTTCGGCGTCGGCAGGAATGGAAGGGTTGGTACCGACGGCGGTGATCCTCCCGTTGTCGAACACCACGGTCCCTTCCTCGATCACGCCCTGTGTAAGGGTATGAATGGTCGCATTGACAATGGCTATCGGCCTTTGCTGGGGAGGAGCCGGGGTGTGTGCGGCTGCCTGGCCGGCAATAAGGACAGACAGCATGAGCAGAGCCGGCTTCATCAGAGCGAAGCATTGGGTTAGGATGCAATTACTTTTGTTTGGGTTCATGGGTTTGTAATTTTATATTTCTGTAAGGTCGGTAATTATGTAAGGTCATTTAGTTTCTGCCCCCAGGCAGCAAGGCAGTTGAAACCCTGGGAAATCCCAACAGGTTTAAAAGTTTAAAAGTTTAATGGGTTTAAATTCAACTTTTAAACTTTTCAACTTTTCAACTTTTTCGTTCCATCGTTCCATCGTTCCATCGTCCTTCCGTCCGTCCCCGGAGCTTATTCCTGCCCGTTGCGTGCGGCCGACTGTTGCTCTTCGATGATGCGGGCAATGATCATGGACCTTTCCTGTTTTACTTCCTGCTGCAATGCCTGGTCGGTTTCACGGTCAAAGTATTTCCGACCATCGACCCAGGTTTGGGCCGGTATGGAAAAGGTCGACATGGGGTGGCCTTCCCAGATCACAAAATCGGCATCCTTGCCCACTTCGAGCGATCCGACCCGGTGGTCGATGCCCATGATCCTGGCAGGGTGGAGTGTGATGAAGTTCATGGCATCCACTTCCGAAACCCCTGTCTTCATGGTTTTTGCCGCTTCCCAGTTCATCCTGGTCGAAAGCTGGGTGTTGTCGGAGTGCAATGAGGTCAGCACCCCCACGTCGTTCAGCAAGCGGGCATTATGCAGGATGCCATCGTACGATTCGACCTTGAACGACGACCAGTCGCTCCATGCCACCGCGCCGGCTCCATGCTCCCTTAGTTCGTCGGCGATCTTATATCCTTCGAGTGTGTGTTCGAACGAACCGATGGTAAACCCGTATTCGTCGGCCAGCCTGATCATCATCAGCATCTCGTCCTGCCGGTAGGCGTGTACATGGGCCTTTCGCTCGCCCCTGATCACTTCCAGTATGGGTTCCAGGGTAAGGTCTCTTCGTACAGGCAGTTTTCCCTGACCATGCTGAGCCTGCTCCATGGCAGTTCCGTATTCGAGGGCTGCTTCAAAGGCGTCCTTGATGATCTGTTCGACGCCCTGACGGGTGTTGGGGTAACGTGAGGTGTTCCCTTTGACGTTCTCACCCAGAGCCATTTTCAGTCCCGGGGCTGCATCCTCGATCAGCAGTTCGTCGGGAAGCTGTCCCCACCGCATCTTGATCACGGCATTCTGCCCGCCAATCGGATTGGCCGATCCGTGAAACAGGGTAGCCGAAGTGATCCCCCCTGCCAGCAGCCGGTAGATCCACACCGTATTGGCGTCCATTACGTCGGTGATCCTCGTTTCGGAGGTAATGGCATCGCCCACTTCATTGACCCCCCCGGCAATGCTGCTGTGGATATGCGGATCGATAAGGCCCGGGGTCACATGCATGCCGGTGGCGTCGATTTCCAGGGCCCTCCGTGGAGCCGTGAGTCCTATCCCTACAGCAGAGATCCTGCCGTTTTCCACGAGCATATCGGCCCCTTCCAAAATCCCTTCCGGACCCTGGGTCCACAGGGTGGCATTCCGTATCACCACATGGCGCGGTTGTTCCGGAATGGCAGTCACCCCGTATTCCATCGAGGGAAACCTTTCGGGAAGGTCAAGCGGGCGCAGGCTGCGTTGGTTGCGGGATGGATCCCCGGCCGGGCCTTCGGTCCTGCCGGCTTTCCAGGTAAAAAACTCCCCGCTGGCCGTTTCACCGATACCCAGCAGCTGATCCCCGCTGATGCTGGCCGACATCCGCACCACACCCTGTATGCCCAGGGTATCGCCGGGGAAGCCCAGCATCAGCCGGCGGTTGTCGTAGCTGACCCTGGCCAGCCGGGTCCTTTTATCGTCCAGTCTGATATGGCCCCTCAGCCTGTTGGCCTGCCCCTCGAGTTCGATGCTGGCTCCCTCCAGCTTGTCGTAGCCCGATAACAGCCATTTGCCCCGGGCCTCTTCCCTGTCGGGTTTTACCGGATAGTGCTCCCCGTCTACCCAGACCTGGAGGATGTTCGATTCCTTGGTGAAGAGGTTTTTGTCTGAAATGACAAAACTGGCCGCTTTCCCAGTGGCCAGTGTTCCGTGGGTGTTGTCTATGCCCAGCATGGCGGCGGGTGTGGTGGTCAGGGCCGCCAATGCTGCATTTTCGTCCAATCCGCGCTCGATGGCTGTGCGCAGGTTTGCAAGGAATTTATCCTGGCTGCCGTATGAGGTAAGGGCCATTGTGGTGCCGGCCCCGGCCACTTTTGCCGGGTTGCCGGGTGCAAGGTACCAGTGCCTGAGGTCTTCGAGGGAAACGTTCAGGGCTTGTTCGGGAGTGGACACATCGGGTGGGGAAGGGAAGTTTAGTGGCAGGATAAAAGGATGTCCGCCCCGGCTGATCTCGTCGATCCTCTTGTATTCGTGGCCGTTGCCAAGGATCCACAACTCGAGTCCGAACTCCCCGGAAATGGCCCGGGCACGGAGCACCCAGTTCTCGTTTTCCGTTTCTGCTATAAAGGGGATGCCCTGCTGGCGGGCGCCGGCCAGTTTCTCAAGGGCAAGGTTTGTTTCGGGGCGTTCCAAACCCGGATTGGCCCGGTAGGTATTGTGGGCCGAAACATACCAGTCGGCATCCAGCATGCTCTGCCTGAGCAGTGCAATCCCCCCCATGGCCGAGGTGGGATAACCCCTGCCAAACAGTGGAGACCTGCGAAACGACAAAGCCTGGCTCATGTCGCGGCGAATGATCATGCGGTTGGCCTCTGCCTCGCCCAGGCTGACCACGCTACCCTGCCCGCGCAGCAGGCCGTGTGCCGGCACCGAATGGGCCACCACAAACCCCTGCGAACGCATGCGTCCTGCCTGCTTTGCATCGGGCCGGAAGTTGGCTGCGGCGCTGTAATGACTTCTGATCTGGGGGTTCCAGTGGACCTGGTCGTCGTTCTCTTCGGGATCTTCCAGTCCATAATGCGAATACATGTCAATGAAACCGGGATAGATAAACCGGCCGTTCAGATCAATTACCGCCGCATCGGCCGGTATCTGAACCCGGCGGCTGACAGCTTCTATGATGCCGTTGCGAACGACCAGGGTGGCCCCACTGATGTGGCGGCCGGGCTCAACCACGATCTCTGCATTGGTAAACGCAAACACCCCGGGGGTGTTATCGCGCAAGCCCATGGTGCGGGTTGTCTGGGCATGGGCCTCGCCACAAAACGCAGCAATGATGACCAGCATGAGGATTCGAAAAGCATTCATCTTGTTTGGTAGGTTAAGTGAGCAATCGGTGTTTTTTCGCGGCTAAAAATAAGGATTAAAACCCTATTTGCACAGCCTCGGTTACATGCGTCGGCCGATAGCATATCTAATCGTACAAAACCGAAAAAAACACAGCCTAACAAGATATTTTAGAACCTTTCCTGTACCTTTTACGACCGCCCGATGATTTTGGTCACTTAAATAAATCCATAGGACTCCGGTATTCCGATTTTCGGGGGTAACTTGACCGTATAAAAAAACTAGAGAGGATAAATACCTGGATAATATGGAATTCAAGCGCTTTGTCAGCCGTCATGTACCCGGATTGAGGGTATTGTCCCTAAGCACACCTGCTTATGTGCCCGGTGTGGTACTGGACACTGAAAAATTAAGATTGCTCGGGCATTGCCGGCAAGTTCTTCCGGGAGAACCCGATATATCGTGGTCTTACACACAATCGGAAGCCAGCATTATCTATGGCAGCGTGTCGAACCAGCGACAGCTTTCATCGGGAGGCAAAATACTCGGGGTGATCTCCCTGAAGGGGGGCATAGAACGTGAACTCAGGGTGCATATCGACATCAGCGATGTGCGGGGGAAGTTCCTGTATCTGAATCAGCTGGCCCTTCAGCCCAAACTCAATGAACTCAGGCGTACCGACCGCCGGGGACGCTGGCGGCAGATCAACAATCGTTTTGTTGTACTGGAAACTTTTTATGCTGCCGCCTTTGAGGCAAAGTTCTACCGCAGGCACCAACTGCTGAGTCAGACAGATATGGAGCATATTCCCGGTGTTCGCCTGGAGGCCGGACTGGACTACTCCTGGAAAGCCGACCACAAACTGGTGATCGCCGACAACGACCGCCTGCCCTTCGGCGTACGCGGGTTTACGGTATAGGGCCGGACCAAAAAGCCTTTGTGCATTGAAGTATTTCCTGTACTTTTGGAGACCGAACCAATTTAAATTGAATACGAATCAACGACCGGAAGCATGGAGTTAAGCGGAACCGTATTGTCTGTACTGCCCGAGCAAAGCGGTGAGGGCCGCAATGGCCCGTGGAGGAAACAAGACGTGATCATTGAAACAGAGGGGACCTATCCCAAAAAAGTCTGTGTATCGATCTGGG
The DNA here is from genome assembly GCA_003560165.1 of Bacteroidales bacterium. Taxonomy (GTDB): domain Bacteria; phylum Bacteroidota; class Bacteroidia; order Bacteroidales; family UBA7960; genus PUPG01. The sequence goes on along the minus strand of PWJC01000125.1, from coordinate 34,309 downwards.
GCGATAAGATCGATCAGTTTGGCCTCAAAGAAGGCGAACGGATCACAGCATCGGTAAATGTAGAAAGCCGCGAATTCAACAATCGCTGGTATACCGATGTGAAGGCGTGGAAGATAGAACGCACCAGCCAGGAAGGGGCGGGTTACGAACAGAACTTCCCTCCCCCAGCGGGACCCATTCCGCCGCCGGAAGAGCCTCCCCTGCCAGAGGTCGACGACGATCTGCCATTCTGAGACGCCGGCCCCGGACAGGAAACCTTTGCATACTAGATGCTCTGGCTTGATCAACCAGGAAAATAGCTTGTGAGTTATGGACAACGAGTCGTTTCGCGCCCACGGCCATGCCTTCATTGACTGGCTGGCTGATTATTTCGAACACATCGAGAGCTACCCGGTCAAATCGGGGGTGGCCCCGGGCGAGATCCTTTCGCAACTGCCCCTTTCCGCTCCGGAGCAGGCCGAGTCGATGGAAAACATCTTCACCGATTTCAGGCAGCTGATCATGCCCGGCATCACCCACTGGCAGCATCCGGGCTGGTTTGCCTATTTCCCGGCCAACAACAGCCCCGAATCGGTGCTGGCCGAATTGCTTACTGCAGGCTTGGGAGCCCAGTGCATGATTTGGCAAACCTCGCCTGCAGCAGCCGAACTGGAAGAGCGCATGATGGAGTGGTTGCGTCAGATGCTTGGGTTGCCCGAACAGATGGAGGGGGTCATTCAGGACACCGCTTCCACGGCCACCCTTTGTGCACTGCTGTCGGCCAGGGAAAAGGCCACGGATTTTAAAGCCAACGCCAGGGGGGGATTGCTGCCGCTCACAGTCTATGCTTCGACAGAGACCCACTCAAGCATTGAAAAAGGGGTCAAAATAGCTGGCTATGGCAGAGACAAACTGCGGCTGGTGGAAACCGACCATCGGTTTGCCATGAGCCCGCAGGCACTGGAAGAGGCCATTGACGCCGACCTGGCAGCGGGTTTGCGCCCCGCCTGCGTGATTGCCACCCTGGGCACCACCTCTTCCATGGCCATGGATCCTGTGGATCTCATTGGCGACATTTGCCAAAGGCACGGGATATGGCTGCATGTGGATGCCGCATTTGCCGGTACCGCTGCTGTGGCTGCCGAACACCGCTGGTTTATGAAAGGGGTTGAAAAGGCCGACTCCTTTGTGTTCAACCCCCATAAGTGGATGCTTATCAATTTTTATTGCTCGGCTTATTTTGTCAGGGATGCCGCCACCCTGGTCAAAACCTTTTCCGTTCAACCTGAATACCTGAAAACCGCTGCGGATAACCAGGTCAAAAACTACCGCGACTGGGGTATTCAGCTGGGCAGAAGATTCCGTGCCCTGAAACTCTGGTTTGTGCTTCGCTCGTACGGAGTGGAGGGGATCCGCCGGATGGTGAACCACCATATCGGGCTGGCCCGTCAATTTGCTGACTGGGTGGAGGCCGACAGGGACTTTCAATTGATGGCACCAAGGCAGTTATCCCTGGTATGCTTTCGGTATAAGCCGGAAGGGATTGCCGGAGAGAAAGTGAATGCATTGAACCGTCGCCTGCTCGACAAGGTGAATGCCTCCAGTGAAGTGTTTCTCACCCATACCTCGCTCAAGGGAAATTATTCGCTGCGGTTGTCCGTAGGTCAGCGTACCACCCGGCTGGAACATGTGCAAAAGGCCTGGCAGCTGATCGGCAGGGCGGCCAAAGAGATCAACCCCCGGTGAAACTGACGATGCCTTCGGCCAGGCGTTCAATGTCATTTCGGTTGTTGAAGAAATTGCACGAAATGCGGATACAGTTGTTGCGCATGGTGGTGATGACCCCCCTGCTTTCGAGGAAGGCCACGCATTCCTGATTGCTTCTTCCCTTCAGGTTCACGCTGATGATGCCCGACTGTTCTCCGGCGTGGTTGTGTGGACTCAGTATTTCGACCCCTTTTATCTGGCTGAGGGTGGCAATGGTATGGGTCGCCAGTTCCAGTATGCGTTTGCGGATATTTTCGAGCCCAATACCTTCCATGTATTCGAGCGACTTGCTGAGCCCCAGCAGCGACTGCAGGTTGCTGGTGCCAAACTGGTACTGCATGGCCGAGTCGTGGATGTTTAAAGGCCTCCCTTTTTCGGTGATGATATGGGAATTGGCTGGCGGGCGTACCGACAACCATCCGGCCAGGGGGGCGGGGAAGGTTTCCCTGTAGGAAGGCGATGTATACATCAGTGATCCCACGTGGCCGGCACAACCCCATTTGTGCATCGAAGCGGTCATCACGTCGATCTGCATGCCCTGCGTATCGAGTGGGAAAAAAGGCAGTGCCTGGGTGGCATTCACAATGAACAGCAGCCCCTTTTCTTTTACGGCCTTGCCCAGGGCATTCAGATCCAGCCTGAAACCGGTGTTGTACTGAACATAGGAACAGACAACAGCCCTGGTTGAAGCATCCACCAGGTCGAGAATGCTGTCGACTGAATAGCGCCCCCGGTCAGCTGTTGCGTATTTTACTGGGATGCCCTGGTATTCGAAGGGGATATGGGTGGCCGGGAATTCATCATCGAGGGATATCAGGTTGAAACTGGGCTCCAGTTTCCGCTGCATGGACAGGGCCACCATCGACATGGCAAGGGAAGTATTGGGTAAGAAAGCCAGGTTGTCCGATGTGGTGTTCAAAAGGACTCCCAGGCGTTTCAGCAAGGCTTCGGCCTTTTCCAGATCCAGGGGCCAGTCGAGGTCGCCCACCTCATAGATACGGGCATAGGCTTCGCAGACAGCCTGGTAGACGAGCCGTGGAATGGGCGACATGCCGGCGCTTTGAAAGTAGGCCAGTTTCCCGGTTATTTTGAACTCGTTGCGAATATTTTCCCATGAAGCACTATTCATAAGTAAAACAGAATGGTTATAAACAGGTGACTAAAAAGTTTTCAGGCAGGGCATGAGGTTCTAGGCGGTTTAAAAGCATATTGGCCAGGATTTCCAGTTGGCTGTATAAGTAACTGTCATGCCTCATTTCGTTTGATATGATACGGTTGCCGGTATCGAACAGGTCGATGAATACAAACAGGATGGTCAGGATCAGTGCCCATTTCAGCAGGCCGATAACAAATCCGGCCAGGCGGTTAACAAAACCCAGCATCAGCGCTTTAAACAAATCGGTTAACAGATTGCCCAACAGCTTCAGCAACAATACCACTACAACAAAGGCAATGACAAAGGCCACAACCTGCACGATGCGAACATTCCATTCGACCAGGTTCTGGGCCATGGAGCCGGCTATTCCGGCAAAGATCAGGGCCACAAAAACCCCGCCCAGTAAACCCAGCAGGGTGGCAGCCTCCCGGAAAAACCCTTTCTGGAAGCCCCTGATGGCTCCAAGGATCAGGACCAGGCCAATGATGATATCCAACAGATTCATGCCTGCATACAAATTATCGGGCTTACTGCCCGGGGTTTCCAAGTTCAGCAATGGCGTCGAATTCCTCCCGCCTGAGGGGCATCACTGACAGCCTTGGCTGTTTTACCAGGGCGATATTGGCCAGGCGGGGATCTTCTTTGATCCTGGCCAGGGTGGGCTGCTGTTCAAATTCCATTTCGGGCTTCAGGTCAACCACCACCCAATTGGTGCTGCTGGCGGTGGGGTCGGGATAATGCTCCCTGACCACCCTGGCAATGCCCATGACCTTTTTCTGGGTCACACTGTGGTAGAATAACACCAGGTCGCCGTTTTTCATTGCCCGCAGATTGTTCCTTGCCTGGTAATTGCGCACCCCCTCCAACATGGTGCGCCCATCCCTGATAAATTCCTGCCACGAATAGGCCCCCGGTTCACTCTTCACCAACCAGTAGTTCATCAGTTTGTATGCTTATTATTATGTTACGTCAAAAGGTCATTGTTTCGTTCCGTCGTTCCGTCGTTCCATCGTCTTTCTGTCTTCCGTCCTCCGTCTTCTGTCTTCCGTCTTCTGTCTTCTGTCTTCCGTCTTCTGTCTTCTGTCTTCAGTCTTCTGTCTTCCGTCTTCCGTCTTCCGTCCTCCGTCTTCCGTCCTCCGTCTTCCGTTTTCTAAACTTTTCAACTCTTCAACTCTTCAACTTTCTACCTTCTACCTTCCACCTTCCACCCCCATCTTCAATTCAGAATGTTCCAGGTCAACTCCCTGAGCAATTCCCCTGACCCGGTGGTCTCATTCTGAAAACCTTTTGATTTCAGATCGTAGGTCCTTAAAAAAGAGAATATGCGAATGATCTTTGCAGGGGGATAATTCCTGGCAGCCAATGCATAGTCTTTTACGAAGAATGGATTGACCGAAAGGGCCGAAGCCATGTTTTTCTGACTTTTGTCGGGAAGGGTATGCCAAAGCAGCACCTTCGAAAAAAAAACGTAGAGCACCCCGGTGATCAGAACAAAAGGGTTCGATTTTGGGTTGTCGGCAAAATACCGGACAATCTGGTATGCCTTTTGGCTGTCTTTGCTCCCCAGGGCGTTCTGGAGTTCGAAGACGTTGAAATCCTTGCTGATGCCGATGTTCGCCTCAATCACCCCGGTGGTCACTTCGCCGCCTTTTTCCAGGTTGATAAAGAGTTTCCTTACTTCGTTCACGATCTTCCCCAGGTCGTTACCCAGGTGGTCGGCCAGCATCTGCACGGCCCCGGGGCCTATTTTATAGCCCCGTCGTTTTACGTAGTCGTCAATCCACCCGGGAACCTGATTGTCGTAAAGCTTTTTGCCTTCGAACACCACACCTGCCCTTGACAACTCCTTGCAGAACCTGCTGCGCCTGTCGATGTTTTTGTATTTATAGCAGATCACCAGTATGGTCGACTTCAGGGGATGCTGAACATAGGGGAGCAACTCTTCGATGTTGTTGATATGCTGGGCTTCCTTTACAATTACCATGTTGTGGCTCGACATCATGGGGTAGCGTTTTGCGGTGCTGATGATGGTGGCGATGTCGGTATCCTTGCCATAAAAAATGCTGAGATTGAACTCTCTTTCTTCGGGGGTGAGCACCTGCTCCTCCAGATAATCGGAGATCACATCGATGTAGAAGCTCTCATGGCCCATCAGCAAATAAACCGGGGACAATACCTTGTTCCGGATGTCTCTGAGTATGTCCTGAAAAGTGAGTGCGGCCATGGTTTCTATGGCATTCCTGGGTGCTTATTCTTCGTAGTCGAACTTCAGGTGCTTTACTGTAAGTCCGTTATTTATTAGTTCTTTGAGAGAGTCAATTCCGATTTCGAGATGTTTGTTGACAAATTTTTCCGATACCTCCTTGTCGCTTATTGCCGTTTTTACCCCCGTAGAGATCATGGGCTGATCCGACACCAGCAGCAAGGCTCCGGTGGATATCCGGTTATGGAACCCTACCGAAAAAATAGTGGCTGTTTCCATGTCGATGCCCATGCAGCGTATCTTTCTCAGGTAATTCTTGAACGCATCGTCGTGTTCCCAGACCCTCCTGTTGGTTGTATAAATGGTACCTGTCCAATAATCGAGGCCGTGATTGCGTATATTGGTCGAAACGGCTTTTTGCAGGTTGAAGGCTGGCAGGGCCGGTACTTCGGGGGGAAAATAGTCGTTGGAGGTCCCTTCGCCGCGAATGGCGGCAATGGGCAGGATCAGGTCGCCCAGGTTGTTGATCTCTTTCAGGCCTCCGCATTTGCCCAGAAAAAGTACTGCCTGGGGCCTGGCAGCCAGCAACAGGTCCATGATGGTGGCCGCATTGGCGCTGCCCATGCCAAAATTGATAATGCTGATGTTTTCGTGGGTGGCGCTGGGCATGATGCGGTTTGCCCCCCTGATCTCCACCTGGAACTTTTCTGCAAACAGATTGACATACTGGTTGAAGTTGGTGAGCAATATGTATTTCCCCAACTCCGAAACCCCGGTGCCGGTATAACGCGGCAACCAGTTATTTACGATCTCTTCCCTTGTCTTCATAATCAGACAAAAATAAGGAAACCTTTGAAAGGCTGAGATTTTTTCCGGGATTATATTTTTCCTGGCAGTCAATACCCAAATAATTCCGTCCTCCGTCCCCTGTCTTCCGTCTTCTGTCTCCTAACCTTTTCAACCCTTCAATTTTTCAACTCATCGCTCACTAATCATCACTTTCCTTCCCCCTTCCGTCCTTCCTTTTTTCGTGTATATTTGTGTGGGTGTTTAAAACCTGTTGCTTCCATGGTTATGCAAAAACTCATGCTCCCCGAATTTCCGCTCAGGTTGGTCAGGCAGTCGGGGAAAACACTCGTTTTTGATGAATTCAGGAAGCGGTTTGTTGTCCTGACGCCCGAAGAATGGGTAAGGCAGCATTTTTTGCACTGGTTGAAAGAGTACAAGGGCTACCCCGCTGGTCTGATCGCCGTAGAAGCCTCACTAAAAGTTCACCGGCTTGAAAGGAGGGCCGATGCCATTGTATACGGAATGTCGGGATCCCCCCTGATGATCATTGAGTGCAAGGCCGCCGGTATCGGTGTTACCGGCGAAGTGTTCGATCAGGTAGCCAGGTACAATTTGCCCTTTGGGGTGCCCTACCTGGTGGTGACCAATGGCCTGGCACATTATTGCTGCCGCAGGGATGCCGCGGCCGGTAACTGGACGTTTTTGGACGAATTCCCCGATTTTGATGCCCTGTCGGCGGATGTTGGGGGGCATTTCCCTCAATCCCCTTCGTGGCGAAACGAATGATGTTTTTTTAACCAAACCAAGTATTTTGATGGATATCCAATACGTGGGCGAACATTTGTTTTGGGGATATGCCGGGCGGTTCGCGTTGTTTATGGCTTTTTTCTCGGCGCTGTTTGCTGCCTGGTCCTATTACCGCAGCAGTTCAAAGACATTTCCGGATTCCCTGCACTGGAGAGGTCTGGGCAGGAAGGCTTTCTGGTTGCATTCGGCCATGGTGGGCCTGGCGGCATTCGCCCTGTTGTTTATTTTGCTTAACCGTTACTACGAATACCGCTACGTATGGATACAGGTCGAAAACGCCCTGCCCTTGTCATACCGCATTGCCAGTTTCTGGGCCGGACAGGAAGGCAGCCTGCTGTTCTGGGCATGCTGCCAGGTGGTTTTCGGACTGGTTCTGATCAGGTTTGCCCGCAACTGGGAAGCCAGCGTAATGACGGTCTTTGCCTTTTCTCAGGTATTTTTGATCAGCATGCTGCTTGGCATTCGTTTCGGGGCTTTCTCTCTGGGGCTGGACCCTTTTCTGCTGTTACGGATGGCCCCCGAGAATCTGGACAATCATTTTTTCCACAATCCTCAATACCTCGCGCTGATCACCGACGGCAACGGGCTGAACCCTTTGCTGCGCAACTTCTGGATGCTGTCGCACCCCCCGGTGACCTTTGTGGGATATGCCGCCGTGCTGGTCCCTTTCAGTTACGCCCTGGCCGGTTTGTGGAAAAGACAGTTCCATGCATGGATCAGGCCCGCCCTGCCCTGGACCAATCTGGCAGTCCTCTTTCTGGGTGCCGGCATATTGCTCGGGGGGGTATGGGCTTATGAGTCACTCACCTTTGGTGGCTTCTGGGCATGGGACCCCATTGAGAATGCCTCCCTGGTTCCCTGGCTGATGCTGGTGGCCGGCCTTCACCTGATGCTTGTTTCCCATAAGAAGAAACATGCCTTTTTCCCTGCTTTTCTTTTCATCATCTTGTCCTTAATTTTTGTGATCTATGCCACCTATCTGACCCGCAGCGGGGTGTTGTCAGAAACCTCGGTACATTCCTTTGGCCGCGACGGCATGGGCTGGCATATCCTGATCTATTTGTCCGCCTTCCTGATACTGTCACTGTCTCTTCTTTTTGCGAACTACCGACGGTTTCCCTCCAGGGGCAATGAAGAGGTGTTCACCCGTGAGTTCTGGTTGTTTGTCGGGGCCCTGGTGCTGGTGCTGTCGGCCTTCCAGATCATTTTCAGCACAAGCATCCCTGTGATGAACAGGGTTTTCGGAAGCCACATGGCGCCCCCTGCCGATGTGGTGGCCTATTACAACAAATGGCAGCTCCCCTTTGCCGTTGTCGTTGGATTGCTGATGGGAGTTACGCAATTTATCGGCTGGGGCCACAACAGCACCAAACGTTTTTTCCGGCAAATCAGCCTGTCACTGATCCTGGCCTTTGGGCTTGCCCTTGTGTCTGGTAGCTTCATCAGCGATCTGCGGCGACCGGATTACCTGCTGATGCTTTTTGCCAGCCTGTTTGCCCTGTTTTCGTCGCTTGATATGCTGCTGCGGTTCAGGGGGAAATGGCTGGGCAGTGGGGCGGCGGTCACCCACCTGGGTATGGGCATGTTCCTTTTGGCCGTGGTGCTTACCTTTTCCCAAAAAACCACGATTTCCGAAAACACCTCCGGGTACTTCATGGGCGAGAACTTTTCCCCGAACGAGAACCTGCTCCTGATCAGGGGAGAGATCCTTCCCATGGGAGAGTATCATGTGAGCTATGCAGGTCGCGAATTTGACGGGGAACGTTACCATTATCAGATAGATTTCCTGCGTACCGGCAAACAGGGACACTTCTACAGGGTCTTCACCGCCTATCCCTCGATATTGCTGAACCAGCGAATGGGCAATGTATATGAACCCTACGCCAGGGTGCATCCCCTGAAGGATGTATTCACCTATGTGACCTTTGCCGAACTGCCCGAACCGGGAAGCCCGTCTGAAGACTATGCGCTGATCGATGAAGTGGTCATCAGCCTAAATGAGACCCTGATGCTGGGCAATAATAAGCTGGTATTTAAGGACATTAGGACTGAATTTCCCGATGGATCGGGCGATCCCGGAAATGCCCGCATCACGGCCGTGTTGGAAATACTGACCCATTACAATGAAACCTATGAACTGCAACCTTCCTTTATCCTCAAAGACGGAATGGTGATCCACGAGGATGTGGGGGTTCGTGATCTCGACCTGAAATTCCGCTTTCAGGGTGTCAGCGATGAGCCCTACACCATTTTCCTGAACATTTACGAAGCAAGGCCCGACTTTGTCATCATCAAAACGGTGATCTTCCCATATATCAACCTGCTCTGGATCAGCATGGTCGTGATAAGTGCCGGATTGTGGATGGCATACCGGGATCGGCGGCGCCTGGCTGCGAAAACGAACAATAAGCGATGAAGCTGCCATGGAGAAAATAAACGGCGTAGTCATATTGGGTGCCGGCAATGTTGCCACCCATCTTGGGAAAGCCCTTTCGGATGCAGGCATCCGTGTATTGCAGGTATATAGCCGGAGGCTGTCGTCGGCCCGGACCCTGGCCGGCAATCTCGGGTGCCCGGCCACAAGCAACATCCACGACCTGTTGCCGGGTGCCGGACTGTATTTGATGGCCGTTACCGACGATGCCATTTCCGGACTGGCAGCCGGCTTTCCCCTGCCTGGCAGTTTGCTGGTGCATACATCCGGAACCACGGGCATGTCTGAGCTCCTGCAGGGAAGCTCCAGGGCGGGTGTCTTTTATCCCCTGCAGACATTCTCCAGGGAGGTGGATGTTGATCTTTCAAACGTGCCCATATGCCTGGAGGCCGAAAACGAACAGGATCTGATGCTGCTCGGACAAACGGCCTCCCGTCTAAGCAAACACGTGGTGCACGTGCCTTCTCCCAAGAGGAAACGCTTGCATGTGGCGGCTGTGTTTGCCTGCAATTTCGTCAACCATATGTACCATGTGGCTGAGCAGCTCATGCAGGAAGAGGACCTGGACTTTGAATTGCTCAGGCCGTTGATCATGGAGACCGCGCTCAAGGTAATGACGGCCGCTCCCCATCAGGTACAGACCGGCCCGGCCAGCAGAAACAATACCAGAGTCCTGGAAGCACACAACCGCTTGCTTGCCGGCCGCCCAGGATACCGCAAATTGTATAACTTACTCAGCCAAAGCATCATCGGGGCCTGTCATGAGCCCGGCAATCAAAAATCCTGATTTTCCATGAGCAACTACAAACAAATGCTTTCCGGTATCAAAACCTTTCTGTTTGACGTAGATGGGGTAATGACCAACGGCATCGTGCAGCTGACCTCTCAGGGCGATATGTTGCGCAGCATGAACGTAAAGGATGGGTATGCCCTGCAACTGGCCGTGAGGAAAGGGTACCGTATCATGATCATTTCGGGCGGCAGCTGTGAAGCCGTCAGGGGCCGGTTTTCCCTTTTGGGTATTGCCGACATCCATCTTGGCATTGCACATAAGGTCAAATTGTTCGATCGTCTGATGGAAGAAAATGGGATTGACCCCGAACAGGTACTGTATATGGGCGACGACATCCCCGACTACGAAGTGATGTGCAAGGTGGGGGTCCCGGCATGTCCGGCAGATGCGGTGGAGGAGATCAAGTCCATTTCAAAATACATATCTTCATACCCTGGCGGGGCAGGTTGTGTGCGAGATGTGATCGAGCAGGTGATGAAGGTGCAGGGCACCTGGTTCGACCACGATGGTTTTCGCTGGTAGGAACAGTTCTTGTGATGGATAAACTGAATGCATATCTCAGGCTGTTTCGCTGGCCCAACCTGTTGCTCATTGTGCTGACACAAACCCTGCTGCGGTATGCAGTGATCCATCCCGGACTGTCGGGAAAGGGATTGACGCATACAGGATTTTTCATGCTGGTGATGGCTTCGGTCTGCGTTGCTGCTGCTGGTTATGCCATCAATGATTACTACGATATCCGCATCGACCGCATCAACAAGCCCGGAAAGATGGTCCTGGGCAACAAGCTGGACAGGCAGGACGCCCTCTTACCTTTTTTCTTTCTCAATGCCCTTGCCCTGGGGCTTTCTGCCTGGATTTCGCTGAATATCAGCTATTGGCCTCTCTTTTTTATGTTCCTTGTTTTCGTGTTCGCCGGTTGGATCTACAGCTTGCGTTACAAAGGCATCTTCCTTGCCGGGAATGTGTTGGTGGCCCTGCTGTCGGGTTTTGTGCCGCTGGTTGTTTGGCAGGCCGAAATGCAGGCGGCCCTTGCCATAGCCCCAGTTCAACCGCCCTCAGCCGGCCTCGCATGGGAAATTACCCTGGCCTGTGCCTTGTTTGCGGCCATGACCAGCCTGCTCAGAGAATTGATCAAAGACATGGAAGACATCAAAGGCGATGCCAGGGCCGGTTGCCGTACGATTCCCGTAAGCCTGGGCATGCACTTCAGCAGCCGGCTCGCCCTGGTATGGACAAGCTTGCTTATTGCCGGTGTGGGCTATGCCCAGTGGTTGCTTGCCGGCAAGGGAATGTGGGTGATGCCGGCCTATCTGTTGCTTGCGGTACAGTCAGTCTTTATATACCTGTTCCTGGCGCTGGCCGGACTTTTTCCCGCTGCCGGGCCCGGGCGGCTGCAGCGGGCAGTCAAGCTGGCCATGGCGGCCGGGATATTGTCGATAGGTCTGTTGTTTTATTATTTTTGATCCGATGGAATTTCTAAAGAAGCTAACGCATTACGATATCATCCTGGCCTCGCAGTCGCCCCGTCGCAGCGCACTGCTGTCAGGGGCAGGCATCCCTTTCCGCACCATGGTCAGGCCAATCGCCGAAGAGTTTACCGAAGAGATGCCTCCCCCTGAGGTGGTGCTGCAACTGAGCCGCGAAAAAGCGAATTGTTTCGGGAACGAACTTTTGCTACCGGAGGTGGTGATCATCACGGCCGACACCATTGTGGTACACCAGGGCCGGATCATCAACAAACCGCGGGGAGCAGGCGATGCTTTCGGGATGCTCTCGGACTTGTCGGGTTCTTCCCATGAGGTATATACGGGAGTGTGCATACGCCATCAGGACCGCGAAATGGCCTTTTACGACCACTCCTGGGTGAGTTTCCGGCATCTGAGCGAGGAAGAGATCCGTTATTACATTGCGCAGTATGCGCCTTACGACAAGGCCGGGGCCTATGGTATCCAGGAATGGATCGGCTATGTGGGAATTACCGGCATCAGTGGGTCTTACCACAATGTGATGGGCCTGCCCGTACACAAAGTGTATTCCGCATTAAGGGAACTGCTGGCTTAAGCGGGACTTTCCTGTTGGAAGCCCCGGGTGATAGGTTCCCTAATTCCGCCTTCCAAGAAAGATCATGATGTAATAAGCCAGTGTGGCCAGTGAGGCCAGGGCTGCCACCACATAGGTAAGGGCGGCCCATTTGAGGGCATCTTTGGCGCTGCTGTATTCCTCGCCAACGGTCAGGCCGGTATCGGTCAGCCAGGCAAGGGCCCGGCGTGTGGCATCAAATTCGACCGGCAGGGTAACGAAACTGAACAGGGTGGTGGCGGCAAACATGACAATGCCTGCCAGGAGGATGCCGGGGAAGGCTTCCACGGTCAGTATACCTGCCAGCAAAACCCACTGCATATACCTCGAACTTACACTGATCACCGGCACCAGGGCCGAACGCAACTGCAAAAAGGCATAGGCCTGTGCATGCTGAACTGCATGTCCACATTCGTGAGCGGCCACGGCGGCGGCTGCCACGTTACGGCCGTTATATACCCCGGGGCTGAGGTTTACGGTGCGGTCGAGGGGGTTGTAATGGTCGGTAAGCCGGCCCGGTGTAGAGATCACGCGGACGTTTTCCACCCCGCTCTCACGCAACATCTTCTCTGATATCTCGCGACCGGTCAAACCGCTGCGCAGGGGCATGCGGGAATACTTTGCAAAACGGGATTTGAGCCGCGAAGACACCATCCAACTCAGGAGCATGAATACCCCGAAAATGATGAAGATTTCCATGGTGGTTACAAAATTATTTACTGCATTGTCAGAGTCTGGCAAAAGTAAGCAAAAAACGTACCGGTTGTGCAAAGCCGCCAATCTGTCATTCGTTAAAAATCGTTAAGTCCCGATTCCCGCTGTTCGTTTGTGTAAACAGCTCCCTTGCCGGGCCACATTGGGCTGGTGGCAGCAAAAATGCCTGCCATGCAGCGGGGAATTTCGTATCTTGCCGGATGGTTTTGTGCCGGGATAGTTCCTGCCGGAATACGTTCATATCCTGTTCGGGTACCCGGTCGCTTTATTATATTTACCAAAGTCCATAATCATGATCTGCCGCCTGAAAATACCGGGCTTGCTGTTTGCAGCGATGCTGCTGTTGCCCGTTGATGCACCTGCCTCAGGAAACTTCGATACGGTCCATGTTGAGGAATTTGCCCGAACGGAAGCCCTACACCGGTTATGGGTAGAGACTTCGGCACGTTGGGAGCGCGATCGCGCAAGAGTATCCCGTTTTGAACGGCTTCAGCCCGGTAAGGCCGTAATGGCAGATTCATTGTTGACAGTCAGGTTGATGGGGTTCGACAGAACCGGTTCCCCACTGTATTATCAGACCTACAACCTGTCTGCTGCCCGATCGCTGAACACCCACCGGCTTTGGCCGGGAGGCGGTTCGGAGCTGAACCTCAACGGTGAAGGAATTACCCTGAATGTGTGGGACGGGGGTTCGATCAGGCATACCCACCAGGAGTTTGGCGGAAGGACCCAGCAGATGGACGGCGACCCCATCATGAGCGGACATGCCACACATGTGGCCGGGACCATGGTGGCGGCCGGTCTGGTGGCCAATGCCAGGGGAATGGCACCGGCTGCACGGCTCCATGTTTATGATTTTGACAACGACGAGGCGGAAATGACCGGGGCGGCTGCAGCCGGGGCCATCCTATCCAATCATTCGTATGGCAGACCCACCGGTTGGCTGTTTCACCTGAACCAATGGTGGTGGTATGGCGATACCCGCGTGAGTGAAGTCACCGATTACAAATTCGGCTTTTACAGCCACGAAACCCGGATACGTGACGAAATCACCTATCTGGCGCCTTTTTACCTGCAGGTACACGCTGCCGGAAACGACCGCCTGGATACGGGTCCGGAAGAAGGGGAGGAGCACAATGTGTTCGACCATGATCTTGGGATATGGGTAAAATCGACCAATTACCGCGAACCCGATGGAGGCAGCGAAGGCTACGATTGCATTTCGACCCTGGTATTGGGGAAAAATGTGATCACCGTGGGTTCGGTGCATGATGTGGAAGAATACACCGGACCGGAGAGTGTAGAGCTCAGCGAGTTCAGCAGCACCGGCCCTGCCGACGACGGCCGGATCAAACCCGATGTGGTGGCCAACGGGCAGAGCCTGTTGTCTACATGGGTAGACAGTAATTCGAGCTATGCCGGCCTTACAGGTACGTCCATGGCCGCTCCCACTGTCACCGCTTCACTGGGGCTGATACAACAACTGAACAAATATTTGTATGGCAACACACTCAGGGCGGCCACACTGAAAGCCTTGATGATACATACCGCACGCGAGGCCGGCGATTATCCCGGTCCCGATTATCGCCACGGCTGGGGGCTCGCCGATATGGATGCGGCGGCAGGTGTTTTGCCCGGGAAGGGCAACACCACCCTGGTGGAGGAAAGAAACCTGGTGCAGGACATTGTGCCGGTATTCAGCCGTACGGTTTATTCAACAGGACAATCTCCGCTGATCGCCACCCTCTCGTGGACAGATGTTCCGGGCACACCGCCCGAGCCGGCGCTGAACGACCGCACCCCGATGCTGGTGAATGACCTTGACCTCCGGCTGATCCGTTTGTCGGATGGAGTGGTTTTTTATCCCTGGAAGCTGGATCCCGTCAATCCGTCGGCTCCGGCCACCCGGGGCGATAACCTGGTCGATAATGTGGAAAAAATCGAAATTCAGTTGCCCGAACCCGGAGAGTACCTGATCGAGGTGAGCCACAAGGGGGAGATTGCCGACCTGATCCATGAAACAAACAAAAGGCAGCCCTTTTCGCTGGTGGTTTCAGATATTGCCGAACGGAATATTGACCTGGCCATTACCAATGCCAGGATCCTCGATGGCGGATGCCATTTCAGCAGCCATACTCCTGCCCTGATCATGCTCGCCAACAAGGGCCGTCAGGATGCCAACCAGATTGATGTTGCATGGGAGGTGACTGATCCGGAAGGGCTTTTGCTTCAAACCGATACGGTATTGGTCGGATTTTTGGGAGCCGGCACCGATACCATACTGGAGGTTTTTCCCGATCTTACCGTAGGGCTCGAATTCCTTTTCAGTGCATCGGTCAATTATCCGGGCGACCAGTTGCCGGCCAACAACAGCTATACCAGGGAGGTGGTCTCTGAAAACTGGCTGGTAAGCGAACATGCGTTCCATACCGGTTTCGAAGGGATATCCTTTATCGAAGACATTAACTGGAGTGTGGTCAATGCCAACCAGAATGCTTCGTCGTGGGCGCTCAGGCTCGCCACATCCGAATCCCAATGGGCCAGTGAAGGGTTCAATGCCATGCGCTACGGAACGCTCAATCCTGCCGACGATGGTGTTGAAACCATGGAAGATGCCGACGACTGGCTGATTACTTCCTGTTTCTATCTTCTTAAAAACGAACATTACCGGCTCGGTTTCGACTACCGCTCATGGGGCGAAGAATATCCCGAATCCATGCGGGTGATGCTTGGCCGTACGGACGAACCCGGAGGATTTGATACCGAACTGATCGATCTGCAAAATTTCGCAACCGATGCCTACGAATCAGGACAGTCGATTTTTGAAGTCCCGGAAGACGGCACTTATTTTATTGCCTTTCATATATACAGCCCGGCCGATCACCGTTTTGTTTACCTCGACAATGTATCGCTCGAACGTATGGTATATGCCGACCTTGCTGCCACAGGGATTGTGGTGGAAGCCGAGGGATGTGATTTTTCTTACGAAACTCCGGTCCGGGTTACCTATGCCAACAGGGGCCTTAATCCCCAGGAAGAGTTCCCGGTAGAGCTCAGAGTGATCCATCCGGGATCGGGCAGGGAAGATGTTTTGTTGCATCAGCACGAGGGATCACTGGAGCCCGGCGGAGTGGGCGAACATGAGTTTTCGGCTCCCATGGATATCCATGGGATTTACCGTTTGGAACTGACCATAAAGCTTCCGGGCGATGAGAACCCTGAAAACGATACCCTTACTGTCGAAATAGTTAATACCAGCGTGGATCTGGCCCTTGAAAATTATTTTACCAATTTTGACGAAATAAACAGCCTGGAGGAATTGGGTTGGAGTCTGCATTCGAACAGCCCCGGGTCTACTGGCTGGCGCCTCAATAATCTTGCGGGCCAGGCATATTCACGACCCCAAAGCCTGAATATGTATCGTTTTGGTGGAGATCCCGACGACTGGGCCATTACCAATTGTTTCTTCCTCGAAGAAGGCAGGTATTACCGCATCAAATTCTATACGGCCACCAGGGGTACCAATACCGAAGAGTATTTCAGTCTTCACCTGATGGACGAAGCCTTACCCGGAGCAGCAATCCAAAGACTGGGCGGGGTGTATGTCCGGACCTTCGATTATGTAAAGGAGGAGATCGTTTTTCAGGCCCCCTACAGCGGAGAATTCCATATAGGGCTGTACACCGATTTTACCGGACCAGATACCTTCCAGATCTTTGTCGATGATTTTGCCGTCGAAGCCGTGTTGCCCAAAGATGCAGCCGCTGTCGGTATTGTTCAACAGACCTATGGATGCGGGGCCTTTACCAGCAAAACCCCTGTTCAGGTGGTTATCGAGAACAAGGGCTTCGAAAACCTGGAAGAGGCCGGTGTCGAACTCAGGATAGAAAGCCAGGGCAGGCAAAGCCTGTTGTATAGCCTTCAATCGGAGAAAACCCTTGCCCTTGCCGAAAGGGACACCCTTCAGTTCCATGTAGACCTCTCCCGGCTGAATACCCTGTACACCCTGACAGCAGAGGTGCTGGCCGAAAACGATGGAGATGCCTCGAACAATTTTTATTCGACCCGGATGCGCAACACCACCGTCGACCTTGCTGCAGGTCAGTCGTACTTCAACGATTTCGAAATGGTGGATATAGACGGTCACAGCGACCTGGTCGACCCCCGTACCGGCTGGTGGTATGAAAACACCAACGAGGATTATTCCAGCGGCGGAAGCCCCATTACCTGGGTCATGCGCAAGAACGCCCCCTTTGCACGCAGCGGGGAGGTATCGATGAGGAGCGGCCGCAGCCTCGAAAATGCAGCCGACGACTGGCTCTTCTCGAATTGCTTTATTATGCGCGAAAACGAAAATTACCTGTTGAGTTTTTACTATACAGGCAGGACCTCCAGCGCCGAGGAAAAAATGTCGGTATATCTTGGCGATGCACAGACATCGGAAGCCATGGAGCAAAAAGTGTGGCACAGGACGTTCCGGACAGGCCTCGATTACCGCCGTGGGGTCGCAGTGGTGTCTCCGCCCGCCGATGGCATTTATTACGTGGGCTTTCATGCACACAGCGAGGCCGACCAGGGATGGATCTATCTGGATGATTTTGGCATGGAAAAAAACCACGATGTCGACATCTCCCTCGATGGGATTGAGGTCATGGCCGACGCATGCCAGTTTGACGAATACACCCCGGTACGGATCACCTACCGGAACTCAGGGAATAAGGAGCTCTCGCATCCGGTGACCATAGCTTACGAGATCGTGGGGCCACACGGGCAGCCGGTTGTGAGCGCAGAAGAAGTGATCGCCGGCCCGATGCAGGTGGGGCAGCGCGATGAGCTTGAGGTTCTCGCCGATATGCGGTCTCACGGCCTGTACACCATTAATGCCAGCGCCCGCCTGCCCGAGGGGGTGATCGAAGCCGAAACAGCCAACAACACACGTTCTCTTGAAGTTTTCGGAACTGCCATGAACCCTGTTGCTGAGGATATCTACATCACGTTTGAAAACTTCGACAACATAGATCAGACGGGATGGCGGGTTTACGATGCAAATGCCGACGGATACAGCTGGGACCTTGGGGTGAATTTCACCACCTTCGCTTTTTCGGGCAACCGGGTCATGTACTACAGTTACAACGAACATGAGGGTGCCGACGACTGGTTGTTTTCCTCATGTGCCCATCTGGAATCGGGCAAGGTATACAAAGCAGGTTTTTATTACAGGGTGTATGACGCCGACTATTCCGAACGTCTGCATTTCGGCATTGCCGATGAACCCCACCCATCCTCGGTCATCCGGATGCTGGATACAAAAGAAGAGATGGTGAACTACAATTACCGCAAGCTGAGTGTTGCCTTCACGGTCGAAGAAGACGGGCAGTACTATTTTGCCTGGCATGCACTCAGCGATCAATTCAGGCGGTATGTATTCATCGATGATTTTATTCTTAAAGAGGCCGGAGAAACAGATGGAGGGGTGTATTCCATTGAGCCCCTGGTGCATGGCTGCGCTTATGACGATCAAACCCCGATGCAGGCAGTGGTGTCCAATCTGGGCTCGGGTGAGTTGCCCAAGGGGGCGTTGGAACTGCATATATCGGGTCCTGGCGGAACACAGAGCCTTTCACTGCCCACCCCCCGGCTTGGGGTAAAGGAACAGGCCGAGGTGCATTTTGTTGCCGATCTGAGTCATTACGGCAGGTATGTTCTGCAATACGACCTGCAGATCGAGGGCGATCAGGACCGGACAGCCAATGCAGGATCGTTTCATCTTTTTGCGCACAGGATTGCCCTGGATCGTCCTGGAAACTGGTTCGTGCAGAATTTTGCGTCGGTTTTGGCCCTGCGCGATCTGGGTTGGACGATCCACAACGTTAATATGGACAATCGTTACTGGGGGCTGAGGGTGAACGATCCGTCGCTGGCCCGCAGCGGCAGGAACTACCTGGTCTATTTCATGGGCAATGTGGTAAACGATGCCGACGACTGGGTCATCAGCGGTTGCTACGAGCTCGAGGGCGGACGGCAATACAAGGCAGCCTATTTTTACCGGCTGGGCTCGGGCTATCATAATATCCGGCTTGCCATGGGTGCTGAACCCCTTCCGGAAAGCATGGACCTGGTGGTATGGGAAGGAAGCAATATGATTAGCAGGGCCAACGACACCTACCGTCATATGGGCGGGTTGTTTGAGGTAGCGGAATCCGGTCGCTACCATTTCGGGATCCATCAGTTCAGCAGGGCGGGGCAGGGGTCCTCACTGGCCGATGACCTGGTCGTTATTGCCCGGCCCGATATCATCCCTCCCGATGCAGCAGTGGAAGCCGGTTCGGAGATCGTTATCACGGCCCTGGGAACCGACTCTCTGCGGTGGTTCTCTGATCCGGGTCTGAACCGGCAGATCGGACAGGGGCAGCAGTTGACCTACGCTGTCGGGGCAGAAACTTCATTGGAGTTGTACGCAGCCGAAGTGGTCTATGGGATCAAAGGGCCTGCAGACACCCTGAGGCTGGAAGTGACTGTGGGAACCGGCACGAAACCGGGAGTGACTCCCCTGACCCTGTATCCCAATCCGGCCGCTGAAACCCTGCATGTGCTCTTTCCGGGCAATCTGCACGGGACACTCCGGTTACAACTGCTTAACCTGATGGGCGAGGAGCTTCATTCGGCCGAAATGACGGATGCCGCCCCCTTCACCCTGGATGTATCCGGACTGTCCCGTGGTGCCTATATTGTGGTTGTGCAGCATTCTGGAGGCCGGCTTACCGCGCGGTTTATCAAGCTGTGATCCCGGGCCCGGACGATAAAAATGTTTGCAGAAAAACAGATTCTTCATAGTTTTGTATAAAATAGACAGCAGATGGGGAAACCACTGATACTTGTGACCAACGATGATGGGGTAATGGCCCCGGGAATACGCAATCTGGTCACTTTTATGCTTGAGCTCGGAGAGGTTGTTGTGGTGGCACCCGACAAGCCACAGAGCGGGATGGGACATGCCGTGACCATCACCATTCCGCTTCGTCTTGAAAAGATTCACGTTAATGGTAACCACGATGTATACAGTTGCAGCGGGACTCCGGTAGACTGCGTAAAACTGGCCGTTAATAAGGTATTGAAACGAAAACCGGATCTGTTGGTTTCGGGTATCAATCATGGTGCCAATTCGTCGATCAGCGTTATTTACAGTGGCACTATGTCGGCGGCCATAGAGGGTTCCATGGAAAGCATCCCTTCCATCGGCTTTTCTCTGCTCGATCACCGCTTTGATGCCGATTTTTCCCACGCCCGCGAATTTGTGCAACGGATAGCCTCCAATGTCATCGAGCACGGGCTCCCGAAAGGGATTTGCCTGAATGTGAACATACCGGCCGTTGAGCAAAAACAGATCATGGGGATCAAGATATGCAGGCAGGCCCGGGGTAACTGGGAGGAAGAGTTCGATCACCGTCAGGATCCCCGTGGCAAGGATTATTACTGGCTAACCGGGAAGTTCGCCCTGCACGAGAACAGCAACGAAACCGATGAGTGGGCCCTGAAGAACAACTACGTGTCGGTGGTGCCGATACAGTTCGATTTCACTGCCCATGAACTCATACCTGAACTTAACAAATGGGACTTCAATGTTAAATAAAGACAGCTGGACATTGGGCATACTGATCGGCCTGGCATTGCCCCTGGTGGTTTACGGGCTGATCCTGCTGGTCCTTCTCTCCCAGGGGCAGGTGGAAAATTTCCTGTACCGGCCCAATCCGGCAGCCCCCGCCCTTGCAGCGATTTTTTCCAACCTGTTTCCGTTCAGGTATTATATGGTAACCCGAAAGTTTGACCGCACCGGGCGTGGCATCCTGATTGTTACCTTTGTGAAGGTCCTTTTGCTTTTTGCATTCATCCTCTGATATTTTCCCATGGCACGTTATTATATCATTGCCGGAGAGGCTTCCGGCGATATGCATGGTGCCAACCTGATCAAGGCGATCCGCTCTCAGGACGAACACGCCAGTTTCAGGTTCTGGGGCGGCGACCGCATGCAGGCCCAGGCCGGCAAGGCGGTAAAGCATATCAGTGACCTGGCGTTTATGGGTTTCTGGGAGGTGGCAACCAACCTGCCAGGCATCCTTCATAACATACGGTTTTGCCAGAAAGACCTGCTGGCCTACCGACCCGACGTACTCATTCTGATCGACTACCCCGGCTTCAACCTCCGCCTGGCCCGCTTTGCCCACCGCCACGGCATCAGGGTGGCCTATTACATCAGTCCGCAGGTGTGGGCATGGAAAAAGTCGAGGATACATACCATCAAACGGGTGGTCGACAAAATGCTGGTCATCCTGCCCTTCGAAAAGGAATTCTATAGCCGGTTTGGCTATGAGGTCGAGTTCCCGGGGCACCCATTGCTCGATGAGGTGGCTGAGGCCAGGGCAGCCAGCCGTTACGGCAACTTCCGGCAGGACAATCTGCTCCCTGACAAACCCCTGGTGGCCCTGTTGCCTGGCAGCCGGCGCCAGGAGGTAGCTCGGATGCTCAGGCCCATGATCTCGGCCGCAACCCATTTCCCGGACCATCAGTTCGTGGTGGCGGGGATATCCGGGCTCCCACTGGAATTTTATACCCGGTTTTCCCCTCCTCCGAACATATCTGTGGTATACGACCAAACCTATGCCTTACTCGACAATGCAGAGGCCGCCCTGGTAACTTCCGGGACAGCCACCCTGGAGGCTGCACTGTTCAATGTTCCGCAGGTGGTTTGTTACAGGGCCAGCCCCTTATCCTACCATATTGCAAGGCGGCTGGTAAAAGTCAAACACATTTCGCTGGTAAACCTGGTCATGGACAAGGCGGTGGTCCGGGAGATCATACAGTCAGGATTCGGGGCAGGGGCATTGCGTGAGGAACTGAACAAATTGCTGTTCGATCAGCGTTACCGTGCAAACATACAGCAGGGCTACCAGGAACTCAGGGAAAAACTCGGCGGGCAGGGCGCCTCCGGCAGGGCCGCCCGCATGATCATACAACTGTTGGCTGCCGCCGGATAATATGCGAATCTGCCTGCTCCCATACCTGTTCAGCCTGCTGGTAACCGCAGTCCAGGCATCACCGGATGAAAGGCTTCGGGAGTCTCTCGAGGTGGGTATTTTTACTGCCCACCACATCATGTCTTTCGATTTCATTCCGGCCCAAGGGAGTTATGCGATTCTGGACGAGGACGACGGCCTGCTGATGAAGCTTTCCCCGCCCGGGCGGGTAAGGGTGGCAGCCTATGGCCGTCATGCTGCCATCTTCACGCCCGATACCACCCTGTACGTCAGCGGAGAGCTTAGGATATCGGGCCGGAGCTGGGAGAATTTCTTTATTCTGCAACCTGAAGGGCTGCCTTACAGGATGTATGACGACGAACTGCTGGTAAGGCCCGGACCCGGTAAATTGATCCTGGTGAACAGGGTTGCCCTGGACAATTATGTGGCCGGAGTGGTAGAAGCTGAATCGGGCCTGATGCGTCACCCTGAATACTACAAGGTACAGGCAATAATCGCCCGCACCTATGCCATCAGGAATGACCGGGCAAACGGGCACCGGCATTACGGGCTTTGCGACGGGGTTCATTGCCAGGCCTATTATGGACGGACAGCCTATGCCAGGATCATCGATGCGGTGTCGGAAACCAGGGGCGATGTGGTGGTGGACGGTGACGGACAGCTGATCAATGCGGTATACCACGCCAACTGCGGGGGAGAGACAGTGGCGTCCGAAAATGTATGGTTGCAGTCCGAATCCTACCTGAAGAGCGTAAGAGATACCTTTTGCCTCGATCAGCCGGGTGCCCGCTGGCAAGCCAGGGTGAGCCGGCAGGAGCTCCTGGATTACCTGCATGGGGAATTTTCGATCACACCAGGGTACCAGGAACAACAGCAGCTGATGCATTTTGCCCAGTCCCGGAGGCTGCACCACCTCGACCCCTTCGGGTCGGTCAGGCTTCCGCGTGTGCGCAACCACTTTCAATGGCGAAGCGCCTATTTTTCATTTTATCCGCAAAACGGAAAGATCCATGTAGAAGGAAGAGGTTATGGCCATGGGGTCGGCCTCTGCCAGGAAGGGGCCATGCAGATGGCCATCAGTGGCTACCCGAAGCATGAGATCATCCGCTTTTATTATCAGGGAACCCGCATTCACACTCTGTATTGATTTGCTTCCTTTCATTGATTTTCCCTGCCACCGCCACCAGGATATTTCCTGCTGCTGCCTTATATTTAAGGGCATATGCCCGGAATGTTTTCTTATCCCCCCCTGCCCCGGCTGATCCTCCCTTTTGGGATTGGCATCGCGGCTTACCTAATTTTTGGTCTGGAGATCAGCAGGCTTTTGTTGTGGCTGTATTACCTGCTGCTCTTGTCTGCCTGGGCGATGGTGCGACCACTTGCCCTGAACAGGTATTCCTTACGATGGGTTTTTGGCTGCTGGGTTTCACTGATGTTGCTGGGTGGGGGGTATTCTCTGGCCATGCAGCACAACCAGCTGCATCGCCGTGGCCATTTCAGCGGGTTTGATCAGGCCGGGGGGGGGGTTTTGGTGCAGGTAGCTGAGCCGGCGATCGAAAAACCCAACTCCTTTCAGGTGATTGTCAGGGTCAGGAAGCTGTTCGGTGATTCCCTGTCCGGACCGGTACACGGTCGCCTGATGCTGTACCTGGAGAAAGACAGCCTGGCTGCTGGCATCCGGTACGGAGACAGGCTGCTGCTTCCCAATCGCCACGATGCGTTGTTGTCTCCCGCGAACCCCGCAGCGTTTAATTACAGCAGTTACCTGGCCAGGTCAAATATTTATCATTCGGCCTATATCAGGTCGGGGCAGTGGAAGCACCTACACGAAAACAAGGGGTTTTTTCTGTTGCGTTGGGCCCTGAATCTGCGTGGTCATGCTGTGAAAGTGCTGGCTGACAGACAGATGCCCGAGAGGGATTTTGCGGTAATATCGGCCCTGTTGCTGGGGCAGCGCGACCTGCTCGACGAAGAACTGCGGCGCGAATTTGCCGGTGCAGGGGCCATGCATATTTTGTGTGTTTCGGGCCTGCATGTGGGCATTATCTTTTTGGTTCTGAAAACATTGCTCCCCTTCTCCGACCGCCGGCCCTGGGGGCGGCTGTTGCAAACCCTGGCAGTCATTTCGGGCATATGGCTGTATGCCGCCGTAACGGGCTTTTCCCCTTCGGTACTCAGGGCTTCGACTATGTTCACCTTTGTGGCTCTGGGACGAGGCCTGGGAAGGGCTTCTGATATTTACAACACCCTGGCGGCCTCGGCCTTCGTGCTGCTTTTGGTGAACCCCTTTCTTTTGAGCCGCATCGGGTTCCAGCTTTCCTACCTGGCGGTTTTTGGTATTGTGTCTCTGCATCCCTGGATGTCGCACCGCTTGCCTGCGTCGTCTTCACTGTTAAGAAAAGGTCGCGACATTCTGCTGATTTCGGTGGCTGCCCAGCTTTCGACGGCCCCCCTGGCCATTCATTATTTTCATCAGTTTCCCAATTATTTCCTGCTTACCAACCTGGTGGCGATACCCCTGGCCGGGGTCATCATCCATGCCGGATTACTGACCCTTGCCCTTTCTCCCATCCCCCTTGCGGGAGAGCTGGCGGGCAGGATGCTTTCATTACTTACCGGCATGCTTCACCGTTCGGTGCGGCTGATCGAGGGCCTGCCCTGGGCCACCACATCGGAATTATATGTTACCCCGGCCGAAACCCTGCTGATCTATCTGATCCTGTTCTGCGGGCTGAGCTACCTGATGCGCGGCCGAAGGCCACAACTGATGGCCGCCCTCTGCCTTGCACTGCTGCTGTCAGTCTGTGTTTCGTGGCGAAGCCT
The DNA here is from genome assembly GCA_003560165.1 of Bacteroidales bacterium. Taxonomy (GTDB): domain Bacteria; phylum Bacteroidota; class Bacteroidia; order Bacteroidales; family UBA7960; genus PUPG01. Next base: position 9,730 of record PWJC01000125.1, on the reverse strand, counting down.
GCAGAATCATCGCCAGCAGGATTTTGTGGTCTATGCCATAGATCGCGTCACGGCCATTGATTTTTTCACCGGCCGGCAGGCGGTGATGCTGGCTTGCGCGCAGGGGCGATCCGATGCCCGGCAACAGGGCTTTCATCTGCAAGGCAACAGGCTGAGAAGGGGAGCAGGCAGGTCCATTCTGGAGCTGGCCCTTGAAAAAGATACCACGGCTTTCCTGGACCATTGGGCCAGACAGGGGGCTTATGTCCGTTTCGGGGCAGTGGGGCTGCTGCTGATCAGCGAGGACCTTGGCCCTGTCATAAACCAGCGCTCTGCAAGCTTTTCGCTCAGAGAAAGCCTGCTGCCCGATGCCGGGATTCAAAATGGGGCAATGAACCCCGACACCCTGCCCGTGGTAGAGTACCTGATCATTGTACAGAATCCCCGCCTCGATCTCCCCTGGCTGCTGGGCCGGATCCGTCCCGGCCGGGTGGTGGTGGATGCCTCGAACAGCAAATGGAATGCCCAGAGATGGGTGGATGCCTGCCTGGAGGCCGGGGTGGAGGTGTGGTGTGTGCGCAGCAGGGGGGCTTATGTTTCCTCAGGGCAGAAACGGAGTCGCAACTAAACAGAGAGGATAAAAGTCACCAGCACTGGCACCAGAATGGTCAGTACGATGCCATGTATCAGGGCGATAATGGCGTAATCTTTTCCCGAAACTGCGGTGATGATGGGCAGGGTGGTATCCATACTGGTGGCCCCGGCTGCAGAAACAGGTCCAAACTTCCCGAACCAGAGAACCATCAGGGGGGCAAGCAGCAGGGGGGTGATCTCCCGTATCATGTTGGCCAGAAGAGCCGTCACTCCCAGCGCCTCGCTGTGGATGCCGGTGATGATGATGCTCGAGAGGCTGTAATACCCAAAACCGGCTCCCACTGCCAGGCCTTCGGCCGGAGAGATGCTCCCCATAAGCAAGGCTGCAGGCAGTATTCCGGAAAAGGTCCCCAGTATGGTGGCCAGTGGTAGCAAAAGCAACCGGCTGCCCTGTGCCCGGATCACCCTCAGCCAGCGGCTGTCAGCGCCAATGCTGATGCCAACCAGCAGCATCAGCAGATAAAGAGCGTACTTGCTGGCATCGCCCCCGGCCGGCAAGTGGGAAACCCTGCCCGAGATACCGGTGATCGTTCCGGCCGCAAAGAAAAGCAGTATGATCAGGCTGTTCTTCATCGATTCAGCCTTGTTTGTTCAACCGGGTTTTCCAGATAAGCAGTGCCAGAAGCAGGCTGCCCGCCACCCCTGACAGGCTGATGATCAAAGCCGTTGTCCCCAGCGAGGGCAGGTTTGCCATGATCAGGGGGTTGCGCCCGATCGACACTCCCAGCAAAAACAGCAACAGAAAGATACACCAGGTGATCGCCCGTTCAATACCCCGGATCAGCTTTCTCCGCTTCCTGAGCAAATAGCCTGCCCCCATTCCGCCGAACATCAGCAACAGGATCTCGATCATGGGTGGACTATTTTGGGTGTTTTTTTCCGGACAAATACCCTGGTGCTGATGCCCCTGAAGAAGGGGATTAGGGACGCCGAAGCAGGTAATCGAACAAACTGCCCTCGTACCCCTGTAACAGGATCCGTTGCCCTGGCCGTGGTTCCATGCCCTTTGTCATCGCGTTGCGGCGGTAGAGATTTTCAAGGCGAATGCCGTACTGCTGCGAAATCCCGGCCATGGTATCCTCTTCATTGGCAATATGATAGGGGACGGGTCCTCTCCTGCGTTTGGGCTGAAGGAAGATGCGTTCTCCCTCTCCGATAGCCTGACCTTCTTCCAGCTGGTTGTACCTGATGATCTGCCATGGGCGCATATCCAGTTCGGCGGCCAGCGACCGGGGTGTGTCGCCTTTGCGGGCCAGCACATAATCGATGCGGTTGAACTGGCCTGTTTCGCGGTGCCGTCCCTCGATCCTGAGGTCCGGTTCTTTCCCCGGGAAGCTGGCTGTTGCACGGGCAGGCCCGGCAAGCAGTCTGTATTCGTCGATCACGAAGGAGGGGTCCATGGCTTTTTTATCGTACTGATCGAGCCGGTGCTCCTGAATGATCCTGATCAGGCGCTCGGGATAGCGGGGGTTGGTCGCATAGCCGGCCCTGCTGAGTCCCTGAGCCCATGCCCGGTAATCGCCGGGAGGCAATTCGAACAAAAAGGCATAGCGTGGGCGGGTGGTCAAAAAATCGGTGTGGTCGAGAAAAGACTGGACCGGATCGGTGTAAACACGGAAACATTCACCGGGTTTATCGTCGTCGTAGTAATAGGTCAGCCCGCTCCAGTCGTGGCATTTGATGCCAAAGTGGTTGTTGGCCTGAACGGCCAGTTCGCTATTGCCAAAACCGGATTCCAGGATGGCCTGTGCAAGCTTGATGCTGGCCGGGATGCCGGATTGCCTCATTTCTGCCATGGCAATGTAGCGGTAGGTCTCTATATAGGTTATAATATCCATATCTGGCCGGGCCAGAAGGCTGGCAGGCAGCAGGAACAGGAAGGGAAGCAGCTTTTTTAAAATGCCTTGCAATAATTGTTGCATAAACATTAATTTTGATCAATTGAACAGGGGAATTACGGGTTTGCCCTGTGGTAGTTACCAGGACCCAAAAATACACCAAATTCGCGGATCAGAATAATGGATGTCATAAAAAAGTACTTTCCCGGATTAAGTCCCTGGCAGCTCGAAAAGTTCGAAATGATGTGGTCCCTATACAGGGAGTGGAACCAGAAGGTGAACCTGATATCCCGCAAAGACATGGAGTTTTTTTATTTGCGCCATGTATTGTATTCTCTGGCAGTGGCCAGGGTGGTGCATTTCAAACCCGGCGCCAGCATCCTCGACCTTGGTACCGGCGGAGGTTTTCCCGGCATTCCCCTGGCCATTTACTTTCCGTCAAGCCGCTTTATGCTGGTCGATTCTGTCGGGAAAAAGATCCGTGTAATCCACGACCTGATCGGGAGGCTCGGATTGAAAAATGTGCATGCTGTACAATCGCGTGGAGAAAGGGTCGATCTGCTTTTTGATTTCGTTACCGGGCGGGCCGTGAAGTCGCTGAACACCTTCATGGGTTGGGCTGGCAGCAAAATCAGCCCTGAGCACCGCCATGACCTGCCCAATGGGGTATTGTATCTGAAGGGGGGTGATTTGGAGCAGGAACTTTCAGGGCTGAGTTCATTTAATAGCAAGGTATACCCGCTGTCTGATTTTTTCCATGAGCCCTTTTTTGAGACCAAAAAGCTGGTTCACCTCTACCGGGAACATTAAAACATTGGCGGATTAACTGAAAAAAATATAAATTTGAAAGTAAAATAATTACGTTTAAATACAAAAAAACAATATTATGGCTACAGAAAAAGACAAATCTGGCGGACAGGAAAACCCGGTGAACAAAGAAAAAATGAAGGCCCTGCAGTTGACGCTTGACAAAATTGAAAAATCATACGGCAAAGGGTCGATCATGAAACTTGGTGATTCGGCCGTTGTGCCGGTGGATGTGATCCCCACCGGATCGCTGACGCTCGATCTGGCCCTGGGAACCGGGGGATTGCCCCGGGGCAGGGTGGTTGAGATCTACGGCCCTGAATCGTCGGGGAAAACCACCCTGGCTATCCATGCCATAGCGGAGGCCCAACGGCTGGGGGGCATTGCCGCATTTATTGATGCCGAAAATGCCTTCGACAGCAATTATGCAAAAAAACTGGGAGTCGATATCGAAAACCTGTTGGTCAGCCAGCCCGATAACGGAGAACAGGCATTGGAGATCGCCGAGAACCTGATCCGTTCGGGGGCCATTGATATCATTGTTATTGACTCGGTGGCTGCACTGACCCCCAGAAGCGAGATAGAAGGAGAGATGGGAGAATCCAAGATGGGTCTGCAGGCCAGGCTGATGTCGCAGGCACTCAGAAAACTTACCGGGACCATCAATAAAACCAATTGCTGTTGTATCTTTATCAACCAATTGCGCGAAAAGATCGGGGTGATGTTCGGGAATCCGGAAACCACCACCGGAGGTAATGCATTGAAGTTTTATGCCTCTGTGCGCTTAGATATCCGCCGTGCTTCGCAGATCAAGGAGGGCGACAGTGTCAAGGGAAACCGTACCAGGGTTAAAGTGGTGAAGAATAAACTGGCCCCGCCCTTCCGTCAGGCCGAGTTCGATATCATTTATGGAGTGGGCATTTCAAAAATGGGTGAGATCATCGATCTTGCCGTTGACCACAACATCGTCAAAAAGTCGGGCTCCTGGTTCAGCTATGGAGACACCAAGCTGGGGCAGGGCAGGGACGCTGTCAAGCAATTGCTGCTCGACAACCCCGAACTGGCCGACGAACTGGAAAACAAGATCAAGGAATTACTCTCCGAGGCCACGGATTGAAAGCTGTGCTAAAACCAAATTCAAAACACTTTCCTATGAAAAAAAGAACCTTACTAATGGCAGCAATGATCTTCATGGCCTTCCCCATGGCCGGTTCGGGTCAGTCATCTCCCCTGACGCCCGAAACCCTGTGGGCCTTTGGCCGGATAAGTGACCCACAGGTTTCGCCCGACGGCAGCCTGGTACTTTATGGTGTTACCTGGTACGATGTGCAGGAAAACAAAGGGGTAAGGGATCTGTTTGTCCTGCCCTCAGCCGGTGGAGATCCGGTAAACATCACCAATTCAGAGGTTTCTGAAAGCAGTGCACGTTGGCGCCCCGATGGCGCCCGCATCGGCTTCCTCAAAGCAACGGATGATGGCAGCCAGCTTTTTGAGATGGATCCAGACGGCAGCAATGTACGGCAGATCAGCCGTATTCGCGGGGGGATCACCGGTTTCGGCTATGCGCCCGATATGCAGCATATTTTCTACACCAAAAGGGTCAAGCTGCTTCCCGTGGTGCAGGACATGCATCCCGATCTGCAGAAAGCCAACGCCTACATCGCCGACGATCTGATGTACCGGCATTGGGACCGCTGGCACGACGGCACATTCAGCCATATTTTTGTGGCTGGGTACCGCGATGGCGAACTGGGCGAAGGCAAAGATATCATGGAAGGCGAGCCCTGGTCTTCGCCCCTTCCACCCTTTGGGGGCAGCGACCAGATCGCATGGAGCCCCGACGGAAGATCTCTGGCCTATACGGCCAAAAAGAAACAAGGCAAACAATGGGCCACTTCAACCAATTCGAACATTTACCTCTACGACCTGGATTCGGAGGTAACTGAAAACCTGACGCCCTTTAACGAAGGCTACGACAAATACCCCATATTTTCTCCCGATGGCCGTTTGATGGCCTGGGAGAGTATGGCGACCCCCGGTTTTGAATCGGACAAGAACCGCATCATGGTGATGGATCTGGAAACCCGTAAATACCGCGACTATTCGGCCGGGTTCGATCAGAGTTCGAGTGGTTTTTCCTGGTCGGCCGATGCCGGTACCCTGTATTTTGTCAGCGGCATCCATGCCACTTACCAGTTGTACGCCCTGGACATCTCCGGTGGACAGATAAGCCGGCTCACTAGCGGCATGCACAACTACCAGTCAGTAACTCCGGCTGGAGATGCCCTGATTGCACAGCGCATGTCGATGTCCATGCCCACCGAGCTCTTCAGGGTCGATCTGCAGACCGGCAACCAGCATCAGCTGAGCTTTGTCAACCAGGAGATCCTCGATCGCACGGCCATGGGCAGGGTGGAGGAAAGATGGGTGACCACCACAGACGACAAGGAAATGCTGGTATGGGTGATCTATCCTCCGGGCTTTGATCCGGAGAAAAAATACCCCGCCCTGCTTTACTGCGGGGGAGGCCCCCAAAGTGCCGTCAGCCAGTTTTTCTCCTACCGATGGAACTTCCAGATCATGGCAGCTAATGATTACATTGTGGTGGCTCCCAACCGTCGCGGCCTGCCCACCTTTGGTCAGGAGTGGAACGATCAGATCAGCGAGGACTGGGGCGGACAGAACATGAAAGATTACCTCAGCGCCATCGATGCCGTTAGTGCCGAGCCCTTTGTCGACAACGAACGCATTGGGGCCGTGGGGGCAAGTTATGGGGGGTACAGTGTTTTCTGGCTGGCAGGCCACCATCAAAAACGTTTCAGTGCCTTTATATCGCATTGCGGGCTGTTCAACCTGGAAAGCTGGTACGCGACCACCGAAGAGATGTTTTTTGCCAACCACGACATTGGCGGTGCCTTTTGGGAAGTCCCCCGCCCGCATAGTTATGATTTCTCCCCCCATCTTTTTGTAGATCGGTGGGATACTCCCATGATGGTCATCCATGGCGCAAAAGACTACAGGGTACCCTATGCCGAAGGGCTGCAGGCTTTCAATGCAGCACAATTGCAGGGCATTCCCAGCCGCCTGTTGTTCTTTCCCGAAGAGAACCATTGGGTGCTGCAGCCCCAAAACGGAATTTTGTGGCAACGGGAGTTTTTCGGATGGCTGGATAAATGGCTTAAGTAAAACCAGGTGCAGAAGCCAGGAAATCATTAACAAAACCGAACCATGGGCTATAAGACAAAAGGGCCGCTATTGCATCAGGCTTTTTTGATCGCACTGCTGGTGCTGATGATCTTCCTTCTGGTTTTTTCCAGGGGGTATCGTGCAGCCCGCCGAATCAGCTTTCCGGACGGAAGGACTGCTGGCAGTGAGCAGGCTTTGCCCGAAACAGGACCTTACCAAGTCATGCAGACCGAAGATTTGTTCCGCGACCAGGAAACCGCTCTCCGCGTGCTAACCGGACAGATCGATCCCGGCAGCGATCCTGATTTTTCGCCCATCCACCCTGACATGGCCAGCCGTGAGGGGATGTATCTTCGCCTGGAGGCCTATGAAGCCTTCAGGCGGATGCGGGCTGCCGCAATGGCCGACGGCATTGAACTTACCGTGTTGTCGGCCATGCGGACTTTCGGGCACCAGAAACGCATCTGGGAAAACAAATGGCATGGGAGGCAGGTCCTGCATGGAAACATCCTGGCTACCTCCATAGCCGATCCGGCCGGCCGGGCCCTTGAGATTCTGCGTTTCAGCGCCATGCCCGGTACTTCCCGGCATCACTGGGGAACCGACGTTGATCTGAATAGTTTGCAGAACGCCTATTTCGAAACCAAAGAAGGGAAAAAAGTATATGACTGGCTAAGCGACAGGGCCGGGGATTTTGGTTTCTGCCAGCCTTACACCCCCCATGGTGAGGACAGGGCAGGGGGATACGAAGAAGAGAAGTGGCATTGGTCGTATAAACCCCTTTCGGCTCTGTTTCTCGAGGCATTCGGGAGTTACGTTACCTATGATCACCTGCCCGACTTTGCAGGACGTGAAACCGCCAGGGAGATCGGAGTGATCGAAGCCTATGTGATGGAGATTGACAGCGAATGCCGCTGAAAGAAGTTTGGTTACCCTGATCAGGACATTCCGTAGACGGCATTCTCAATCAAAGGTCGGTGCGGCGGTTGATGTTGTGAAACATGCCCGGACGGTAAAAGCTTTCTTTTTCAATATTTACATATAGGACATCCAGGTCTTTCAGGGCATCCAGGATCTTTAAACGGCCTGCCCGGATGGCCGACTCCAATACCGGCAGGCTTTCGCGGGAGTAGAGGGCACACAGTGTCTCGGCAAAGTTGCCGTGGGCAGGAATCACTGCATGGTGTTTCCCGAGTTTGTTTCTGAGAAAATCGAACAGCATTCCGTTTACATGGGGGGTGTCGCATCCCAGTATGGCCACGGTCCCGGTCGCAGCATGGACAAGGGCGCTGTGGATGCCGGCCAGGGGGCCACAACCGGGATAGATGTCGGGAATGCAGGGGATTTTCAGCCAGGCATAGGATTCGGTCTTATTGGTGCTGAGCAATAAATGACTGCAATGTGGCCGCAGGGTGTCGAGAGCATGTTCCACCAGGGCTTTCCCCTTGTAAGGGAAGCGTCCCTTGTCCTGTCCGAACCGTTTGCTTTGCCCGCCCGTCAGCACTACCCCTGCCGGCCACTGGTCCGGATCAGGATTTGCCATGTTGTCGGAACTGTTCATGCGGTTGTGTGCTTTCCTTGCAGCTGGGCATTCATTTCCCTATACCCCCACCCGGTAATAACTGGCATAAAACAGATAACGTCCCAGCAATTCAGCCACCACAATGCATACTACCCCACTGTATATCAAAATGTTTGTATAATCGGTTTTTGAAGGCTGGGCCCAGGCATACCAGTATGTCAGCAGGCTGAATCCGGCCAGAAGAAACACCACCTGACCTCCCCGGATCCACACCGGGATCAAGGCCGGATTGAAACTGCCCGTAACGGTGGTCAGCCCGGGTTGCAGCAGCAAGGAATTCAGCAGGTAGATGAAAACTCCTGCAGCGATCAGGGCAAAAAGCACGGTATGCATCCGTTGCAATTCGGCGAAAGCACTGCCCCTGCCCACCATCAGCGTGAGCAACAGCAGGGTCAGGGCCCCTCCCGACAAAACGGCGGTATTGAAAAAGGCCACCATGGTAGCGGGTGAGTTCCAGACAGGCACGGTGGGGATCATGTACAACCTCGACATCGACCAGATCAGGACCAGGCCAGTGAGCAGGGCGGCCAGGTAGAGGTAATCCGACAGATCGCGGTGGGGGATGTTGTATTGGAGTGCCGAAAGGCAGCCCAGGAGGATAAAAAAGTAGAGCGAGGCCAGCAAGATCTCGCGGCTCAGCCAGGAAGTGGCTGTATTGCTCATGGCATAGATGGCATGCACTGGCATGGTCAGGTGGAAAAAGGAGATCAGCAGGGCGATGCCCATGCTTCCAAGGGCTACTGACACCAATAGTTTTTTAAGATCGGCGGCGGCCGGGAATTCAATGTTTTTCAGGCTGAGTGCCAGCAACAGCCCGGATAGGAGAAGGCCCAGGCTGATCTGTGTCAGCATGGTGAAGAGCACCAGTGGCCATTCGTTGCTGTTCATGATGTTACCTCCTCTTGGTTGGCGATTTTCATTTCGCGGTTGCCCGACTTGCGGCCATCGCGATGCGGCCTGATCACCAGGGCCGGTTTGGTGAAGTGCGGCTGCGGAAGGGGGAATTGTTCATCGAATGTCCCGTGGCGCTGATGCAGTTGGTCGAGTTCCCCGAAGTCGAGTACCCGCATCGGACAAGCCGAAACACAGGCGGGTGGCTTGCCTTCGTCCAGGTAGTCGGCGCAAAAGGTGCATTTGGTCATTACCTTTTTGCCGGGGTCGAACTGCAGGGCCCCGTAAGGACAGGTCCATTCGCAATACCTGCATCCCATGCACCTGTCGTAGTTAATCAGTACCACACCTGATTCGTTTTTGATAATGGCCCTGTTCGGACAGGAATCCTTGCAGATGGGATCCTCGCAATGGTTGCATGCCATGGAAATATTGTAGGCATAGATGTTGGGGATCCAGGCATTTCCGCTTTTGACCCAGTCGCCCCCGCATACTTCATACACCCTTCGCCACCTGACGGCCAGGGGCGAATTGTACTTGTCCTTGCAGGCCACCTGGCAGGTTTTGCAACCCGAACACCCCGAAGCATCGAAATAGAAAGCCAGTTGGTTCATTTGGTCATCATTTTATATTTCTCCTGCCCGCATGCAGTGCGACAGTTAAAACCCGGGGGAACCCCAAACAGGTTGAAAAGTTGAAAGGTTTAAGAGTTTAAGTATTTGATATTCATCTTTTAAACATTTAAACTCTTCAACTCTTCAACTTTCTTCTTCCTACCTACTACCTACTACCT
>PWJC01000152.1 GCA_003560165.1 Bacteroidales bacterium | reverse complement strand
GAGGGGCGATGGAACGGATGGGCGAAGGCAGGGGTTGGCAGGCTGTTGAAAAAGTGAAGCCCGCTGTGGGCGGGCTTCACTTGATTGATGAAACGGTTGTGGTTTACCGCAGCACCTGCAGTTTGCTGGTCGTATGCCCATGGGCAGACTCCAGCTGCAGGAGGTAAAGCCCGGGCATGAGGTCATCCAGGGCGATGCGGGCAGAATGTCCGCTCAGCTTGCGGCTGTACACCCTCTGTCCCTGGAGGTTGTAGATGCTCAGCCCCAGCAGGGGGCTATCCGATTCGACCACCACGTAATCGCCGGCCGGATTGGGAAAGAGGCTGAACTCCGCAATTTCGGCTTTGGGCAGGTCGGTGGGATCGGTCTGGAAGCCAAACCAGTCGGCCACTTCCATGTCGCCCTCTACTTCCACTTCGCGGTTGTGATCACCGGGCCATTCACCATCGCCGAACGAAGGACCGTCGAAGTATTTGTACACATAGCTGCCTTCGGGCAGATGGAGGGTTTTGGTAAAGATGAAGATGTTGTCGGTGGGGTCCATCTGCTGTTCGAGGTAAGTGCCAGGCTCGGCCCATTGCCAGTCGGGGAAGTTGCCGGTGATGAAGATGTCGGTTTCTCCGGCCACGAAGTCTTCGTGGTAGGTGAGGTTGACCTCAAAGGTAACCACATACAGGGGGATTACCGGGAGCACCACTTCCACCAGCTTGTCTTCGCCATCAACGGTAAAGGAGCCTGCCACGGTTTCGTGTCCATCCATGCTCACCATGTAATCATAGGTGTTGTTGGTCAGCGAAAACACATAGTGGCCTGCCTCGTATTCCACGCCGTCGAGGGTGATCACCGCATAGTCGATGGGGTTGCCCTCGTCGTCCTCTACCGAAAAGACCACATCGTAGAACAACACCAGGGGCATCTCCACAACGGGGACGATCAGCCAGTTGTCGGGGGTCAGGGGCTCGCCTGCCGCCGAATCCCACGACTGACTCCTCATATGCGTCCTGTAGCTCAGATCCTGTTCAACGCGTACGGCAAAATACCAGTTGAAGCCGTCTCCGTTGGCGTCTATGGCCATCCAGCCCTCGGGCAGCCATTCGTCGTCGATGTCGTGTTCCTCGTCAGCGGGGTCAAAGTCGTCGGGCAGCCCGCCTGCGAAACCCTCCCAGAATCTCATGTCGGGCCCTTCTCCGGTTCTCCTTCCCCTGCCTTCGAGTTCGACGTTGTCAATCACTATGCGGTCCTTGTCGGTGCTGTCGTGATGCCTGAATGCGATGCGGATGTATTGCTGAGAGAAGGCCGAGAGCTCGATGCTCCGCTGCTGTAAGGCCCAATTGGCAATGCCGGCACTGAGGGTTTCGGAAAACACCATTTCGAAGTCGTCCAGATCCATCTCTTCGCCGGGGTGGCTGTCGTAGGCGGCCACCCACACGCTGTAATGTTCTTCTCTGTACTGTGGAGTACTGGCTGTTGAGGCCACATACCAAGTAAGGACTACCCTGTCGTACAGGTCGGGAACCTCTTCCATGACCACATTGACAAAGACATTGTCGTCGACCACGGTAAACTGACCCAGGGCATCGTAATAAACCTGGCGGCTCACTGTGTAGCTGTAAAAACCCGGGCCGAATTCAAAAACGTATTCGCCCGCAGGGTAGGTGACCCCCCCAAGCGTGATCTCGGCATCGGGGATCAGGTCTCCGTCGGGGTCCATCACTGTGAAGGTGACCTCGTATTCGGGGTCCGAACCTTCTTCCATGCTCACTTCGACCACCACATCTTCTTCGTCCACTTCAAAGAAACCGGTTTGGGTAAGGTAACCCTCCTTGTGGACAAAGTACTGGTAATCGCCGGGGAACAACACAAAATCGGTGGTGCCGGCATCGTAGAACTCGTGATTGATCGAGATCACCTCGTTGCCGTCGGCCTGGGCAATGTCGAAACTTACGTGGAAGGGATCGACGATCCTCAGGTCGTCGAAGAAAAGGAGGGCTCCGGTGGCCGTGCCTTCAGGATCTTTGGTGATCTGGAAGCTGTCGAAGTAGAAATTTTCCCCGTCCATGACTCCGTCGCCGTTCACCCAGCCCACCACGTTCTCATCCTGGTTGTAGTCCCAGGTGATGCGTTTCCATCCAGTCCAGTCGATGGTGTACCAGGGCGAGCCTTCGAGGGTGGGGATCCCGTCGCGGGTCATGAAGCGGAAACGGTTTCCCGAGCCGTCGCCGTAAATGAACACTTCCAGGGCCTGACCCGGCTGGAAGCGGCGTTCGGGAGTGTCGGCCGTACCTGCCGGCATATGTTGCCTGACCAGGTGGCTTGGTGTGCCGATGTATTCCTCTTCATTGTCCCAGGCAATGGCCAGCCGCATCGAGCCCGTACTGCCGGTATGTGGGTTCACGATCCCGGTTTCATGCGCACGGTAGGTGATGGGGTTGCCATCGGGATCCTGGAGAATGATGCCGGCAGTGCTGCCACTGCCTTCAGGGGTCCACCACAGATCGACGCTGATCTCAAAGTTGTCGATGTAGGTGAAATTGGGATGGGCGTTGTTGTTTCCGTTCTCCTTGATGAGTTGTGAAAAGGCAGCTGAGCCGAACCCTCCAAGGAGAAACAGGAAAACCATCATGTGTTGAGTAAAGGTTGTTTTCATAAGTTGTATGTATTGGTTGGTACAATGATTGGATAAGAAATCTGGTTTTAATGTGTTAAAAATAAGACAAACGGACGAACTAATCATTGGTTCACCATGATTTTTTCGTAAAACACCCCGGCTGCAGTCCGGATCTCCAAAAAATAGACCCCTGGCGTCAGCCCGCTGAGATCGAAGGTGAAGGCATTTTTACCCGGATTGGCCAGCAGCAGCTGCCGACCTTGTAATCCGCTGAGGACAAGACGGACGATGGGTTCTTCGGCTTGTATGTGAAGCCGGCCTGTGACAGGGTTCGGATACACCCGGGGACCTGTGCTGACAGCAGAGGGAGTGCCCACGGTCGACTGAAAATGGGCGTTCAGCACCAGGTTGGACGCCGGCATGGAAAACGCATAGGTGGCCTCCTCGCCGAGGAGTTCGCCATCTCGCGATGTCCAGTGCAGGAACATATATTCCTGATCTGTCGCGGCTTCCAGCACCACCTCCTGCTCGTAGTGATACATGCCCGTGCCGCTGATGTGCCCGGCCCCTTCGGGAACCACATTGACATTGACCTGGTATCCGGCCAGCCCGAATTCGGCCCTGAGGCTCAGGTCGTGGCTGGGCATCGGGAACCCGTAAGCGGCCTGGGTACTGAGTTCTTCGCCCTCCTGACTGCTCCACCTTAGAAACTCATAGCCTGTAGACGGATCGGCCAGCACTTCGGCCTGCTGACCCGTGGCATAGATCCCTTCTCCGCTTACCTGCCCGCCATGGGCAGGGATGGACTCCAGGCTGAGGGCGTAGGCAGAGGCGGTACCCAGCACAATGTTGTCGAGCATCAGCATGTGTTCGTCGTCCGAGATGTAGTGTATGGCAAAACGCAACACCTTTCCGGCAAGATCGCCCAAAAAGAAATGGAAGGCTGTCCACGTGGGGGGTGCTTCGAGGTATTCTCCTTCCGATACCGTTTCAAAGCTGCCGGGATCGAACACAAAGGCCGGGTTGTCGTCGGCCGATACCAGCACCCTAAAACGCTCAGGCCCCAGTTCTCCGGCCATGAATGAACGGGCATAAAAACTCAGCTGCGACAATTCATGGACCCTGAACTGCGGGGATATCAACCATTTGTCGTTGCCTGTTGTCTGCGACTGCATGGCAATCAAGTATTTATCACCTTCGGCCGGGGGGTGTTCATCTTCGACCGGCGGATCGGTGAGGGCCGGGTTCAGCACCTTGAAGGCGAAGGGCTCGCCCTGTCCCGGGAAACCGAAACCGATGGGTTCCCAGGTAGGCTGCTGCCCGACATCGACCGTGATCCAGGGGAAGATGTCGGTGGTGAAATCGTCGTGGTTTTGAAAATCCTCGGCAAAGCTCCCGGGAAAGGCCACCTCTTCGCGGCGCACAAAATGCAGGTGGTCGAAGTAGAGACTGCCCGATTCTGCTGCCCCTTCGGCTTTGCGGAGATGGAAGCCGTCCATGTAAAAATTGGCCCCTTCCAATACCCCGTTCCCCCCGAACCAGGCTTCCACCGGATCGTTCGAAAGGTCCCACGAAACCAGTTTCCACCCTGTCCAGCTGATGGGTTTCCAGTGGGTGGTTTCCAACTGGTTGAGGCCGTCGCGGATCACCATCCGGAATTCATTGCCCGAGCCGTCGCCAAATACGTATAGCTGCAGTACGTCTTCCCTGTTGAAGCGCCTGTTGTTCTGTGTGGCTGTGGGAGGAAGGTGCAGACGGATATAGGGAGTGCCTGCAACGTCTTTTTCCCATGCATAGTCGAGTTTCATGGCCCCGCTGCTTTCAGTGGAATGGTTTACCACCAGGGCCTGATGGGTTCGGGAAGTATGTTCGGTAAGGATGCCCGTTGTCTGCCCTGCCTGCTGAGGGTGCCACCATCCGCTGACCGCGGCATCGAAGTCGTCGATCACCGTCGATCTGCTGACGGGCTGGTCCAGCACATAGAAGCGGAAGTCCTCTTCCCGGGTGGCATTGCCAAAGACATCCGACAGCCCCCCGGCAATGCTCATTCGGTATGCCTGGCCGGCGACCAGGTCCTGAAGCGGGAAAAAATGCACTACGCTGCGCCGGCCCACTACCATGTGCTGCAATTTGCCTTCCACCACAGATTTTTCGCCATCGGCCCGAAGCACGATGGCATCAGGGGCGATGCTTTCGGGGACAATCTCCTCGTCGTACACCAGGCGGATAACGGGCCTTGGTACCCTGGCCGGGAAGCCGGCCGCCGGGTAATGTTCAACAAGCACCGGCGGGTCAAGATCCTCTTCGCTGGTGGTAAGGTTCAGCACAAAGTCGCCTCCCGGCTGCCCGTCGGAATTGCCGTCGAGGTATTGCCCGGTCAGGCTGTTTCTGGCCAGGCTTCCGTCGATAATGATGCTGTAGCTGGTCAGGAAGTCGAGGCCGGAGGTGTTTATTTCGAGGACAAAGGGGTTTTTCCAGGAAAAGGAAAGGGCGGCGGCGGGTATAACCCGGATGGCCGCTTCCACGCTTTCCTTGTCCATCTTTCGGCTGAAGGAAATACTCAGGGGAGTGCCCGGCAAATAATCTTCCGGTTCCGATACGGATTCTGCAGCCATCACCACCGGAGGAAGCAGGGAGATCATTTCGGCGTCGAGGAAACTCAGGTTCTCGGCGGTGCTGCCGTTGGGCCTCGAGCGGATGGTCAGGGAGGTGTTCAGGGTGTCGTAGTCCTTCTTTGCGAAGCTCACCTCCACGGTGTTTCCGGGTTCCAGCCCGTCGATATAGTAAAAGCCGTTGCGCAGCTGTTCGGGGTCTTTGGAATAATGGTGAAACAGGCTTTCGAAGCCATCGGTAGTGTAGGCTTGTTCGCCGATATGCACGCTTACGTCGTTGAGTGGCAGGCCGGTTTCGACATCCCTGACAATGCCCGTGGCCACACCGATGGGCGGGCGGGGGGTGTCGTGCCACTCGAGAAAGGAACGGAAAGCCGACAGGGCTTCCAGTACTTTCCATTCGGCATTGAGGTTGAGCATCTGCTGCCCCGGGTTGGTATGAAAGCCGGCTTCGCTGAGCAGCGAGGCCATGGTGGTGACACGGTTGACATACAGATAGGGATGCTGGTAGTCGTGGTGGTGCTGGTCGCCCAGGTAAAAGACCCTGTCGGCATAATTGCCCCTGCGTCCGATGCGCATGGCCCCGGTGAGGTCGGTGTCGAGGATCTCACCGTAAGCGGCGCCTCCTTCGGGGGACTTCTCCATCAGCAATCCGTCGCTCTTCCAGCCACCGTAGAGCATCAGGGTGCTGTTCACCCCCGGGGGGCCTGCATCACTGTGGATGGAGTAGTAGAAATCGACGCCCAGGGTATTTGCCTCATCCACCCTGGCCGTAAGGGTGACGAATTCGGCATCGGTTTCTCTGGCCATGTACACCGCATGGATATCTGTCTGTTCGAGGAACATCTCTCTGAGGGCATGGGCCACCCGGAGTACCTTTTCGGCCTCCGAATAGCCATAAAGGCCCATGTTCTCGGTTTGGGAATGTCCCGGATCGATGTACAGCACCCAATTGCTCAGGCCGGTGACAGTGGGAGTGGTTTGTTCTCCGGCCCGGGCGGATGCCAGAAAAAGGACCGGCAGGGCCATGGTCAATGCGGTCAAAAATATTGTTCTGGTCATTTTTCCGTTCATTGGGCGGGGTTTATTCGATGGGCATCAGGTAGATCTTTCCGTTTCGGGGGTTGTCGAAGGCCACCCAGCCACCGCAGGGAGATATGGCTGGCCTGAGAGCGATCAGCCCCTTGAGCGGGCCAAGATGGTATGATGCTGCGGTGGCCGTATCCACGGCGTACAATTCGCCCGAGGTGACTGCATACCCATCGTCTTCAACCAGGGCAACCACCAAAAAGTCACCCCCGGGCATCCAGGCCGGCTGTTCTCCCTGCCCCAAATGCAACAGCCCGTCGCCGTTGGTGCCCACTGCATAGAGGCCCTTGCCCCTTACCTGGAAGGCCACTTTGTCGCCCCGTGGCGACACACTGATGTTGAAGATATTCCTTTGTCCGAAATCGGCGATCAGGGTTTGAGACCTGGTTTCCGGGTCTGCGGCAAACAGTTTGCCGTTGACGGCGTAAATGGCCTTTTGCGGAAGCCCCGATTTGGGAACCGCCTCGAATTTTTCGGGCATTCCGGTCTTCAGTTCGGGACCCACCATCATGGCCACCCTGCTGCCGTCGGTAGTCCAAACGGGCAACCCCTTCAGCTCACGGCTTTTATCCAGCAGGTTTTCTTCCTGAGCGCTCAGGGCATCATACACCTTCACCTGGTGAAAGCGCCTCCGATTTTGGTATGTTGCACTGCGCCCCAGTATCAGCTTCCCCGAGGGCGACCAGGAGTAGCCGAAGCCCACTGCCGGGTCGGCCGTGAGCTTGCGGAGGTTTTCACCGTCGGCATCGCAGAGCCACAGTCCGTTGAAGTGGTCGGTGGTAAAGGCCAGGAGCCGGCCGTCGGCCGACCAGCCTGCATTCATGAAATGCTCGTCCGGATGTGAGGCCAGCACAAAAGGATCGCCGGCCGCCAAAGGCTGGGCCTGACCTGTGCCGGGGAAGGCAATCCGGATCAGGATGACCATAACGGTCATGGCCGGGCCGATCCAGCTCCTGGTTTTGGGTATTGACTGATGGTAGAGCATAACAATCGGTTTTTTCCCGGCAGCGAAGCCGGGGTCGTTAGGGCGCTTTGATGATCCTGATCACGTATTGGTCTTTTTCTGCCGTCCTCACCCAGATGGTATAAATCCCCTGAGGCAGGTGGGATAGCTCGAAGGTATCGGATTCTGCCGGTGTGCTTCTCGAATGGGTCTCCAGAAGCTGCCCGCTGCCTGAGCGGATCTCAATGATCCGTTCGCCCACAAGACGGGGGTATTCGGCATAGCAGCGATCGCTTGCCGGATTCGGATATGCCGTAAGGGCCGTGTAGGACGGGTTTTTTACAAAGGTTTCGGCTGTGGTGGTGAAGCGGTTTGCCTCCGGCCACATCCCGCGTCCGCAGGCATTTGAGGCCCTTACCCGGACATAGTGCTCCCGTCCGGCTTCATCGAGGACGGCATAGGCGAAATTTGTGGTGACCCCATCCTGGTCCAACACCATTTCTTCATCTGCGAAGGAAGAAGAGGTGGCGATCTGCAACTGGTAATGGGTGGCACCGGGTACCGGATCCCACTGCACGGTAATGGTGAGCGGTATATTCACGGCCCCGTTGGCCGGAGCATTGATCCGGACCCTTGGGGGGTAAGCGGTAAAAAACCCTGAGGGGGCCGAATAGGAGACCGAAGCCTGCGAAACCCCCCTTACCCTGAACACATAGTGTTGCTGCCCTTCGAGCAGGCCATCGGGCAAGGCAAGCCCGGGGCTGCTCAGCAGGGGGCTGGCGTACACGATCTCTGAGGGGTTTTGCCGCCTGGCGATCAACACTTGGTATGATTCGCTTCCGGCGACTTCGGTCCAGGAAAAAAGCGACATGTGGCAAACTTCCTGGGAGTCGGGGCCAATGATCTCGACCGGGCTGAGGTAAGTAAAGGCAACGGGTTCCGACACAAACCCCATCTCCCGGTTGGGAAGCAATTCGGCGACAGCGAAATACGACATGTCACGGTGGTAAAACAGTGAAAAATCCCGCCCAAAGCTTAGCTGCATGAAATCCGGGGCGGTCTTGCCTGTTTTTGCCGGAGGCTGCTCCCAGCCATAAAGCAGGAATCGGGAAGCAGGCGAATTTCTGATCTGAAGGGCAGCGGCATCCGGATCTTCGCCCAGCGACCCGATCTCTTCGATGAGAGGTGCTCCTGGCTGAATGGTGGGAAGCCAGCCGGGCAGGGGGAAAATGGACTTTTCAGCGAACAGGTCTTCGGACAGCCGGACCGACAGTTCGGGAACCCGGCTGGTGAGATCGCGGGTGCTGAAAAAAATGGTGCCCAGCACGTTGTTTTCTTCGTTGGCCCGGTTGGCCATGATCTGGTTCTCGATCTCCTCCAGGCTGTATACGTTTTTTTCTGCCTCTTCCTTTTTCAGCCCGAGTTTTTCGGCAAAACGGTACAGCAAATCCAGGATGCTGTCCCAGCTTCTTTCCGATTTCTTGCTGGTGGGCAGGCGGTAGGAAGCGATGCTTGGGTAGGAATGCCTTCCTTTTCGGGTGGCCTCCTTTCCCCACCATTCCACCAGGGTCAGATAATCCTGTGGCCCGCCAATCTGCCAGTACAGTTGAGGTGAAAGGTAGTCTACCGACCCATCGTGGAGCCAGGCCAGGGGGTCGCAGTAAATGGCGCTCCAGTTGTCGCGGCCGGTAATCCCCTCTGGCAGGGTGGTACCCCAGTTGGCCGCGGCGGCCGGATTGGTGCTGTAGATTCCGGCGGGGCTTACGCCGAACACCATCGAGGGCCTGATCGACTTGATGGTGTCGTTCACTTCCCTGATCATGTGGTTGACCGATGCCCTGCGGAAATTCCCCCTGCTGATTTCGGGATAATAGGCATTGATGAACCCGGGGGTGCCGTAAGCATCAAAAGCCTCCTGGTCGGCGCTCAGGGGCAGGCCGGAGGGATAGAAATAATCGTCGAAGACCACTCCGTCGAGGTCGTAATGGCTTACCAGGTCGGCTACGATGTTTTTGATCAGCTGGGTGGTGGCCGGCAAACCGGGATTGAAATAGGTCCTGTTGTCGTGGGTGATGATCAGTTCGGGGTGACTCTGGGAGTAGTCGCCGGGGAGCCCGGTATATTGACCGGCTATATTCTCAAAACGGTAGGGGTTCAGCCAGGCATGGACCTCCATCCCTCTTTTGTTTGCCTCCCGGATGACCAGGGCCAGGGGGTCGTAACCTGGATCCTGCCCCCGGTTGCCGGTGATCCACTGCGACCAGGGTTCGTAAGCCGATTGGTAGAGGGCGTCTGCATTGGGCCTGACCTGGAAAAACACGGCGTTGATATTGGTCTCTTGCAGCACGTCGAGCATGCCCTTCAGGCGGTTAATCTGGTTCTCCGCCGATACCGAGCTGCTTTGGGGCCAGTCGATATTGTACACGCTGGTGAGCCACACGGCCCGGAGTTCTCTCCGGGGCTCATCGAACGCCTTCAGGCAAAAAGAGGAGAGGAAAATGAAGAATAAGGTGAATAAAGATATTCTCATATTTATTTAATATTGGTCAGAATAGTTGAATTGTCAAAAAAAGAAATTAGAAGATAGAAATTAGAAGGTAGATTTTGGCTTTTGGCTTTTGGCTTTTGGCTGTTAGCTTTTGGCTTTCTGTCTTCCGTCTTCCGTCTTCCGTCTTCTGTCCTCTGTCTTCTATCTTCTACTTTCTACCTTCCACCTTCTATCTTCCACCTTCTATCTCCCCCCGCTATGTCATCGTTTTACATGGTCAATGCCGATGCCGAAGGGGATTACCCCAGTGACGTAAAATTCGGGATCCTCGCTGCCATCTATCTTCCAGCGCCTGATGCCCGACTGGCTTCCATCGCCCACCAGCTCTCCCAGGTAGTTCCAGTCGACCTCGTGGCGGAATGGGTAATAGATATAACCCCCGTCGGCATCGACCACGATGTCGGTCACATAGGTCCTTTCGGCCTCTCCTCCCTGCATGGAAAAATCGGTCAGCGGATCAATGAGCCGGATATCGGAGCCATCGATGTTGCATACATAAATGCAGGGGTCGTATCCTCCGGCTGCCTGGTTCACCGACAGGTAGATCTTTCCGTTTTCCTGGTCCACCTCAAAACTCCTGATCTTGATATCGAACAGATTGTCGAACTTGCCCAGGTATTCGCCCGAGGTGGTAAACCTGTAGAGTCCCCTTCCGGTTCCGTGCTTGCTGTACCACAATTCGCCGCCGACAATCCTGACTGCTCCGTCGGTCCAGCCATAGGCCGAGGCCACCCCGATGGCGATGGCCAGGTCTGTTCCTTCACTGGCTTCGTGAAACACATAGGGTTCGGGGTAGTCGGCATCCTGTTCGCTGTAGTGGATCCGCCTGCCCCCCTGGAACCTGTCGACCCAGTACACCATGCCGTCGGGCCCTACCGTGCCCGCAAAGGGATCGTCGCGGTAATCGTGGTCGGCCCCGGTGGAGGTGATGGTCCAGCGGTTCCCGCCCTGGAGGTTGGTGGTGAAGATGTACCCGTCGGCCGGGGTTTCTACGGGGGCAAAGCGGATGTTTTCGCCGGCCACGTTGATTACGATGCGTTCGCGGTGCACGCTTACCGACAGCGGGTGCAGGCCCACATCCACGCCCAGGTCTTCGTGGGGCAGGTCGGTATCTGAATAGAGCATTTTTTTATAGAGGCTCTGGTTCATGGCATTGGTAAAATAGAGGGTCTTGGCGATCTCGGCCTGCACATTGAGGTCTCTGCTGGTGTAAAGGGTCTCCACCCCGTCGAAGAGTTCGAGCTGCACTGTATAGATGCCGGGGGGGTTGTAGGTGGTTGCCGGGTTGGGGTCTTCGGAAAACTCCCCGTTGCCAAGGTCCCAGCTGTAGGTCACCTGATCTTCCATGCCCGGGTATTCGAAAAACTCCACTTTGAAGGTGACAGTGTCGTCGTAAACGATGCCTTCGGGATAGTGGACAATCCGTGGATGGGGTTTCTTTACCGTAAAGATCCGGTTCACCACCTTTTCTTCTCCGTCGGCGGTGATGCGCAGGGTGGCCTCGTAGTCGCCCGGGAAGGAATAATAGACCCTTTCGGGCTGTATGGCGGTGGTTACCGAGTCGGAAGTGATCACCCCCTGCCGCATGATCCTGCCCTTTGGGAAGGTCCAGTGGTAGGTTTCCGCATTTTTTGAACGGTTGATGAACCTGACTTCGGCCGGGGCGTTCAGGTCTTCCTCGTCGGCAATAAGAAATCCTGCGGTAACATCGCCCCAGATCCTTTCCTCTTCTTTTTCGCAGGCGGCAATGATCAGGCCGCAGCCAAGGAACAGCAGAAGGAAACGGCTTACAATTACTGGTTTCATAACTCAGCGTTTTTGTTGATTTCGTTTAAAGCACCCTGAATACCCGGGTGGAACTGGTATGGGCATCGTTTACATCGAGGGTGGCCACCGATTCCATGGTGACCCGGGTGTTGTCAGATACCATCGCTTCTTTGAGGAATTCGATCATGATCTCCCTCGACAGGTTGTTGCGTATATATTGCCTGCCTTCGTCTGTCAGCTCGCCGGTAAAGAACCCCTGGGCATCGACCCTGAAATAGGTAAGGGAAAAGGGGTTGATCCCAGGGAAAACCTGTACGGTGGCCGGGCGGTCGAACTGCCCGGTAAAGCCGTCCACCAGGCGCTCATAGTCTGCATCGTTCATGGCCATGATGAGATCCTGGTTCCTTTCCCTGCTCAGGGCGTAATCGCCCGGCACCACAAAATCGTGCAGTATCACGTAGGCGTTCTCCAGGGTCTGGTAGTAGTCTGTCAGTGATTGGCCTGACTGGGGATATTGTGCAATATGGGTCCTGGAGAAGAACAGGGTATCTCCGGCAAACTGCGCCCGGAGCTCCCGGCTAACCCCGCCGGCGGCATTGACCATCATTTTTACGTCATAGTTTCTCTGTTTGAAACCCCGGTGATAGAAATCCACAGTGGCAAGGTTGTCGTCAACGGCCCAGCACACGGTACGCAGTATGAGGGTGTCGCCCGGGGCCGCATCGGGCATCTGGGCCAGGAGATTGAAAGGCACTACCGTGCCCGTAAGCTCCCCCTGATCGGCCAGAGGATCGTTCTTTTCACAACCCGGCAGCCAGGCCAGGCAAAAAAGTGCTGATAACAGGATGCGTGTTTTCATAGATCGGTGGCTGTTTGTCATCGCGCCCGGCGGCAAAAGTCCTTTGCCAGGCATGGGAATGATTGATATGTTGGAGTCGATGGCAGGCTTCATGGCTGTGGTTTTTTAGTTGGCCAGGGTTGAATTCACTATCCACCAAAAGGGAGTGACCACCCAAAAGTCGCCCCTGGCCCCCAGTCGTTCTATCTCATGGGGGTTGTAGATATACTCTGTCTGCGGATCGTAGGGCATGCGTTTGATCCATTGGCCCTCGTATAGAGACAGCGCATTTTCGGGGTACTGCAGCCCGGGATAGGCCTGCTGTGAATACCCGTAGCGCCGCATGTCTGTCCAGGTCTGTGGCTGCATATAGAGGGCAATGTACTTTTGCAGCATAATGTGGGATATCTCCAGTTGATGGGCATTTTGGGCCACGGCAGGGCTGGCCAGGTATCCGGGCAGTGAGGCAGCCACCCCGAGGCGGTTGAAATTGGCCGTGATCCCGTTGATGTAGGCCTGATAGGCCCTCTCCCTGTCGGGCAGGTAATAGGCCGCTTCGGCCTCGATAAAGTATAGTTCCTCGCTGGTCAGGAATACAATGGGCGAATCGTCGCCCGTCCAGTAGCCTCCGTAAAGGATGGCGAAGTCATCGATGTCGAGTGCCCCCCGTCCCTGGCTGGCCGGCACCGAAAGGTAGTTGCCGTTGCCTCCCGGAGTGGTCAGGGCATAAAGCCGCGGATCGTGTTGCCCCGACAGGGTCATGGCGCTCATAAAGAAATCGGTGCTGATGGCCGAGTTCAGGAAGTTCTGTACCATGTCCCACTGCGGCCTTGCCCTTGAGGGCCCCCAGGGGTTCCGGTGCCAGTCGCTGTCGGCGTTGGTGATGAAAGCGTAGCGGGGTTCGGCCCAGTTTGTCCTGGCCTGATCCACCAGTTGCAAAACCCCGGCATATCCCCCATCGAAGTTGGCTGTGTGCAGTTTCATCCGGGCTTTGACGGCCTTTCCGAAGGCGATCCAGCGGCTGATGTCACCATGATAGATATGGTCTTCCGAAGAAGACATAGCACGGTCGGTTTGGGGATCAGACTGCTGCAATGCCTCAATGCCCTGGTCGAGCCATCGTTCGATCTCGGCATAGACCACTCCCTGCTCGTCGTAAGTGGGGTTGTAAATGCCGCTGAAGGCCTCCAGTATGGGCATGTCTCCGAACATATCGGTGGCGGTCAGAAAAGAGAAGGCCATCATGATCCTGCCTACCCCCTCGTAGTTTTTCGACCCTTCGTCGCGGGCAAAGCCGATCATTTTGTGGGCATTTCCGGCTACGTCGAAATAATTCTTGCGCCAGATGCCCATGCGCAGGATGTTGCGGTAATCCCAGTTGTCTTTGACGGCATTGCCCCCGAACTCCGTGGTCACATACTGGGTAATGTATACGGTGGTCTCTCCCTGCTCATAATGGGTGTAGGCCATGTTTCCGAGTACGGCCGGAAGCATGAAGTTGGGTGTGGTGCGTTCGTCGTTGTCGAGCGATTCGTTGACATCGAGAAAGTCTTCACAGCCCAGAAAGACCAATGCGAACAAAAGGTATATGATTGACTTTTTCATGTGTTTTTTCTTTAGTTTTTTTTGGTATGTTGAAAGGTCGAAAGGTCATTTCGCGTTTTCTGCAGTCAGAGCTATAGTTAAAACCCGGGGCAATCATAACAGGTTTAAAAGTTTAATGGTTTAAGTGTTTAATTTTCAACTATTCAACTTTTCAACTATTCAACTTTTCAACTTTTTCGTTCCATCGTTCCTTCGTTCATTCGTTCCATCGTCTTTCTGTCTTCTGTCCTCCGTCTTCTGTCTTCTGTCCTCGTTCCATCGTTCCATCGTTCTGTCGTTCTGTCGTTCTGCCGTTCCATCGGTCCCTCCCTTTATTCCTGGCTAAAACCTGACATTCAACCCGAGGGTGGCTGCCCTGCGATGGGGGACCTGATAGTAGTCGACTCCCATGGTGCCGGCACCGCTGGCACCCCCGCCCGGGCCTGCATTGTTTACCTCGGGGTCGCCACCCGAATAATTGGTCAGCAGGTAAATATTCTGCAGGTTGAGCTGGACAGAGGCATTGGCAATGCCTACACTTGCCAGCAGGCCTTCGGGCAGGTGGTACATGAAGTTTACGTTCCTGAGCCTGACCCAGAACACTTCTTCCACAAAATTGGTCCCGGCCAGTATGTAATAGTTGTTGAAGAAATCCCTGTCGAGCACAATGGGGGTGGTGTTGGTCATGTAACTCCCGTCTTCCTGCTCTACCACGCCGTCAAAAACAAAACTGCGGTTGCGGTATTTTTCGAGCATCGAATGGTTGCCGCTGGAGATCAGGAACTGGCTGGTGGCGTTCATGACCTGGCCCCCGTAAGTACCATCTACCAAAAAGGAGATCTCGTAATTGTTGTACCGGAAATTGTTGTTGAACCCGAAATAGAGCCGTGGTTCGCGGTTGCCGATATACCTTTTTTCTGAATCGATGATGGGGTAGCCATCCCGGTCGACCACCACGCTGCCGTCGTCTGTGCGTTTGTAGTCGGTGCCAACGATGCCGAACAGGGGCTCGCCCAGCCAGGAACTGGCTATGGCCTGTGAGGATACCTGTCCGTAGGTTACCGGGAATTCCACCAGATCGCCGAACAATTTGGTCAGCCGGGAGCGGTTGCCGAACATGTTCAGCGACACCTGCCAGGCCATTTCGTCCCGGCGGATGAGGTGGCTGCTCATGAGCATTTCCATCCCCTTGTTCTCGACCGAGCCCGAATTCACTGTCTGCAATATGGCCCCGGTAACCGGAGTGACCCGGGGCTGGATGATCTGGTCATCCGACTTGCGCTGGTAGTAGGTCAGGTCGATGTTGAACAGCCCGTTCCACATCCTCAAGTCGATGCCCACCTCCATTTCGGTGGTGATCTCCGGTCGCAGTATGGGGTTGCCGGCAAAGGGATCGGCGCGCCAGCCCGCGTTGATGCCGTAAAACTGGGTGAGTGTCTGTGTCAGGCGGTGGGGTGGTGCGTCCTTTCCTACCTGGGCATAGCTGGCCCGGAGTTTGGCGAAGGAAAAGGCGCTGCCATGGCTCCAGTCTCCCATTTCGGAAGGGATAAAGGCAAAGCTGTAGGAGGGATAGAAAAAGGAGCG
This sequence comes from Bacteroidales bacterium, assembly GCA_003560165.1. Taxonomy (GTDB): domain Bacteria; phylum Bacteroidota; class Bacteroidia; order Bacteroidales; family UBA7960; genus PUPG01. Next base: position 2,717 of record PWJC01000152.1, on the reverse strand, counting down.
GTTATCGGGTGGCAGGGTCGAGGACCAGTCGTTGCGGCCGGTAAGCCCGAATACCAGGAAGCGTCGGTACTCAAGGTTGAGGTCGCCAAAAACTCCGAAGATCCTTCGCCTGGCCGTTGACTGAGAGGTTCGGACTTCCTGCAGGTTGTTGATGGAATGCAGGGTCGGATTGCGGAACCTTTCGCCCTCAATAAAGCTGTTCCTTCCGTAATCCGACTGAATATTGTTTCCGGCCATCAGGGTAATGTTCAGGTCGTCGGTGACATACCTGTTGCCGCGAAAGATGAGGGTGGAATTGATTTTCTCGCTCTCGCGGGTGAATTCGCTGATGGCTCCCTGGTGGGCATCGCCGGTCGAACCCCATTCCCTGACGGCCTTGTATGACTGCATGAAGAAGTCGCGTCCGGCCACATAGTCCATGCTGAGCCAGTCTGTAATGGCGTAATTGAGGTTGACCGATGCCAGTGTTCTGTCCACTTCGTCGTTCCTGATGTTATGGCGGGCCACCCACAGGGGGTTGTCGGGCACTTCGGCCAGGTTGCCGCTTATGGGGATCCAGATGTTGCGTTCGCTGCCGTCGGCCGTGTACACCTCCTTCATGTTGTCCCAACGGGGCCAGCGATATACATTGGCCAGCCAACCGCCCGAAGCCGGGACGATGCCATAGGCGTTCCGCGACTTGATGATGTTGGCCGTGGTGGTAATCCTCAGCCTCTCGTTGATGTTGGCCGAACCGGTGATCAGGGCCGATCGTCTTCCATAGCTTGTGTTGGGTACGATCCCCTCGTCGTCGAGATCGGACAGGGCCAGGTAATAGGTAAGGTTCTCGGCCCCCCCGCTTACATTGAGGTCGACCTTGGTCGACATCCCGGTCTGGAAGAAATCCCCGAGGTTGTCGTGCACCTGGTCGCTTCTGCGGAACAGGGGGCCGTAATGCACAAAGGTGCGGGGGTTATAAAGGCCGGCTGCCCCTGTGGTAAAGGTATTCTGTACTTCGTGCAGTTTTCCCACCTGCGACAGGGTGGTGGATGTGGCCAGGTTCACAACGACCACCCCTTCCTGCCCCCGCCTGGTGGTGATGATGACCGCCCCGTTGGCGGCATCAATTCCATAGAGGGCAGCGGCTGCCGCGCCCTTCAGAATGGAGATCGATTCGATGTCGTTGGGGTTGATGTCGGCTGCCCTGTTCGTGGTTCCCCGTATTGACGCATTGGAGATGGGCACCCCGTCTACCACAAAGAGAGGCTGGTTGTCGCCGTCGACCGAAGTGGCCCCCCTCAGGATGATCTCGCTGGCTGCCCCGGGAGCCCCGCCAGTAGAAGTGATCTGCACCCCCGACACCCTGCCTTGGAGGGCATTGACCAGGTTTTCCTGACGGGAGGAAACCAGCTCTTCGGCATCAACGCTCTGCAGGTTGTAGGTGAGCAGCCGCTCATCGCGCCGGATGCCCAATGCGGTGACCACCACCTGTTCGAGGGTCGCAATGTCGGGCGACAGGGCAACATCGATCTGCCTGCGGTCACCAACGGCCACTTCTTTGCTCTCCATGCCGATGAAACGGAAAACCAGGAAATCGGTGGCTGACACCCGGATCTCGTAATAGCCGTCGATGTCGGTGGTGGTTCCGCGGGTGGTTCCCTTTACCATGACCGTAACGCCCGGCAAGGGGGTATCGTCGGTGATATCCGTCACCCGCCCCCCGACAAGCCATTCCTGGCTCTGGGCAGAAAATCCCAGCAGGACCAGCAGGCCGAATACAAACAGGACTTTTTTCATCTTTCGCGTTGTTTTATTATGGTTCTTGCGTATTGAGAGCCTCCATGGCCTTTTTTACCGACCCGTGTTTTAACAGCTTTTCCCTGGCCTTTTCCCGGCTCAGGCCGAATTCTTCCATCAACATCCGGGTGCCCCTTTCCACCAGCTTCTTATTGGACAACTGCATATTGATCATCTTGTTGCCTTTTACCCTGCCCATTTTAATCATGAGGGTGGTGGTGATCATGTTCAGCACCATTTTCTGGGCGGTACCTGCCTTGAGCCGGGTGCTGCCTGTAACGAATTCCGGCCCTACGATCACCTCTACGGGATATTGGGCAAGCCGGGACACTTGCGAATCGGGGTTGCAGGTGATGCAACCGGTGAGATTGCCATTCTGCCTGGCCAGTTTCAGCCCGCCGGTCACATAGGGGGTCGTGCCCGAGGCGGCGATCCCCACTACGGTATCCAGGAGGCCGATACCGTGCGCTTTCAGTTCTTCCCAGGCTATGTTGGGATCGTCCTCAGCCGCTTCAACGGCTTTGCGCAAGGCCCTGTCGCCTCCGGCTATCAGCCCGATAACGAGCCCGTCCGAAACCCCGAAGGTGGGTGGCAGCTCCGATGCGTCCAACACCCCGAGGCGGCCGCTGGTTCCCGAACCCAGATAGAAAAGCCGCCCCCCCTTTAGCATGCGCTCAAGGATGCGTTCGGTAAGGGCTTCAATCTGAGGGAGTACCTTGCTTACTGCCAGGGCCACTTTGGCATCTTCCTGATTGATCGAACCCAGCAGTTCGTTCACCGACATCTTTTCAAGGTCCTCAAAAGCAGAGGGCCTCTCGGTGATGTGCAGCGAAAAGGTGTCTCTTTCGGTTTTTGCCATAATCATGGATGAGTGGCGGGGATAAAGTCCACCCCGGTCAATGGCCTTTTGCAACAAATATACATGAACTTTTTATATCCGG